>DASTBT010000141.1:0-9277 GCA_035711865.1 Actinomycetota bacterium | reverse complement strand
CCCCGGATCGCGATCGAGCCGAGAGCTCGGCCTCGATTATCCCGCGTCGGGGGTCGGTGTGACGCCCGGCGGCGCTCCGCCGACGACGAGGGACCCCGGCACCGCCTCGGCCAGCGACTCGGCGTGGCCGATGTGACGGGCGAGCGCGGCGACCGTCGGTCCGCTGCCGCTCATGATCGCCCCGAGCGCTCCGGCCTCGAGGAAGGACCCGAGCGCCTCGACGATCTCCGGATGACGACCGGCGACCGGCTGCTGGAGATCGTTGAAGAGCGCGTCGCCGAGCAGCTCGACGTCGCCGGTCTCGAGCGCCGCCACCAACACCCCCGGGTCCGGACCGGTCGCCGGCGCTTCGTCCCACCAGGCGTACGCGTCGGCCGCGCGCACACCGAAGCCGAACGGCTTCAACACCCACCACGTGCTCGCGGCATGCACGGGCGTGAGACGCTCGCCGCGGCCGGTGGCGAGCACGGGCTCGCCCGCCAGCATCGCGGGCACGTCGGACCCGAGCTCCGCCGCCAGCTCGAGCGCCGTCTCCCGGCCGACGTCACACCGCCACACCTCGGCGGTCGCGAGGAGCGTGGCGGCGGCGTCGGCGCTTCCGCCACCGAGGCCGGCGGCGACCGGGATGCGCTTGTCGATGTGGAGCGCGATGCCCGATTCCTCGGGACCTCGTCGGGTACGCCGGATCAGGGCTTCCACGGCGCGTCCGGCGAGGTTGTCGTCGAACCCGGCCTCGACCGCACGGGCCATCTCGCGATCGCCCCCGACGTGCAGCGTCCGCACGCCCGGGGGAGCCTCGGTCGCCGTGACCACGTCGTGCAGCGATATGGGCAGCACGACCGTCTCGACCTTGTGGAACCCGTCCTCGCGCCTGCCGAGTACACGGAGGAAGACGTTGATCTTCGCGTGAGCCCGTCTCGTGACGGCGACGGACGACGGGGATGTCACGCAGCCACCAGCTCGGCGATCGCGGCGAACGCCGAGAGATCGAGCTCCTCCGGACGGGTGGCGGGCTCGATGCCGGCGTCGGCGAGCACCGCATCGGGCTCGGCGCGGCCGAGCCGCCGGAGCGCGTTCCTCATCGTCTTCCGGCGTTCGGCGAACGCCTCGTCGACCACCCGCCACAGCGAGACCTCGTCGACGTCGACCGCAGGGCGATCGAGCCGATCCAGGCGCACGAGCACCGAGTCGACGTTGGGACGCGGCCAGAACACCGAGGCAGGCACGCGGCGCACGATGCTCGCGTCGGCGCGATAGGCCACGCGGAGGCTCGCGGCGCCGAAGTGCTCGTCTCCGGGAGCGGCCACGAGCCGCCGGCCGACCTCACGCTGCACCATCGCCAACCACCGAGAGATCGCCGGCACGCTCGCCAGGGTGTCGAGCACGAGCGGGGCGGCGATGTTGTAGGGCAGGTTGGCGCAGAACGTCCAGGCACCGTCGGCATCGCCGAGCTCGGCTGACCAATCGAGCTTCATCGCGTCGGCGTAGAGCACCCGCACCGTCGCGAGCCCCTCCGTCACCTCGCGGAGGGCGGGCACGAGCCCACGGTCGAACTCGACGGCCAGCACGTCGGCTCCCGTCGCGGCCAGGGCGACCGTGAGCGACCCCAGGCCGGCGCCGATCTCGACCACCCGGTCGCCGGCCGTCACGCCGGCGTCCGAAGCGATCGCGCGGGCGAGGTTCGGGTCGATCAGGAAGTGCTGGCCGAGCGACTTCGAGGGACGGATGCCGTGGCGAGCGGCCAGGTCGCGGATCGCGCCGGCCCCGAGGCCGCCGTCACCAGGAGAGCTGGACGTCGAGGACCCCGGCCCCGAGCGGCTGGAGGACGGCGAACGCCTCCGGCGAGAGGTCGATGACCCTTCCCGGTCCGAACGGTCCCCGGTCATTGATCGTGACGGTAACGGAACGGCCGGTCTCGTCGTCGGTGACCGTCACGAGGGTGCCGAACGGCAGCGTCGGGTGCGCCGCGGTCAGACCGGACCACGGGGGGTCGTACCACGTCGCGTGACCCGTCTGCAGGTTGCCCTCGGCGCCGGGCACGTCGGTCGTGCCGGCGTACATCGACTCCGGAGGCGAGAGCCGCCGCTCGGTCACGGGCTCGCGCTCGATCCATCGCCCGATCAACCGGCGCGACTCGATCTCGCCGTTGACACGGGTCAGCTGGAACGTGCCGACGCCGCGGCCGTCGCGACCTTCCTGGAGCACCTTCACAGGGGTGCCGGGAGTCATGCGGGGCGTGAACTCGGTCTGCACGTCGAACGGGATCGTGATCGCTTCGATCGAGGTCACGACCCGCACCGCATCGAAGGCAACGGTCGTGCCGGCGTGAAGGGGGGTCTCGGGTGACGGCCGGACGCGGTCGTCAGCGTCGGGCTTGATCCCCATGGCCGAGAGGAGTTCCCCGGTCGTGCCCGCGTTGGTCAGAACGTCGCGCACCTTCCCCAGCACGACGACCTGCACGGGCACGGCCGGGGACGTTCCGACGCTCGAAGCGGAGAAGTCACTCTCGACGAGCAGGTCCGTCGGATCGACGGCGATCGTGCTCGTCCCGGCCATCACCCAGACCCCCACATCGGTGGGGCTTTCGAAGACCGCGGGAGCCGCACGCGTGACGTTCGGCGCGCTCGCGGCGAGGAACGCCCCGGCGCCCGACGCCACACGCGCCGGATTCACCACCACGGTCATGCCGTCGGCGATCGAGCTCGTCGGCGACGGCTGCACCAGGACCGCCGACGTGAGGGTCAGGCCCTCGTCGGCCAGCAGGTCCTGCACGGAGTTCGAGGTCGTCGCGACGGTCTGGCGCTCGCCGTCCACGACGAGGTTCACGTGTTTGCGCAGGGAGAGGTTGACCACGCCCACCAGGAGCACCAGGCCGGCGACGACCGTGGTGCCCATGATCGCTCGATGGGTCCGCAAGCGGCGAACCCTGCTCGGACGGATCGGCAACCTTCCTCCATCTCGGTCTCGGGACGTGTGCCGTCGACCGTTCCTCGAGGAAGGCTTCGTGGGGAAGCGGCTCGGCCGGACCGAAGCCTTCGAACACGGAAGCGCACGGTAACAAACCCTCAACTATCACTGCAACCTTGAGGTCGAACGTATGTTCGAGCCTATCCGAGGGCCGGGAACGCGGTCCGAGCGTTCTCCGCGGTGACCGCGACGAGCTTTTCCACATCGTCGCCGCGCACGCGTGCGATCTCGGCGAGCGTGAGCATCACGTTGGCGGGGTGGTTGTCGTCGCCGCGCTTCACCTGAGGCGCCAGGAACGGCGAGTCGGTCTCGACCAGGAGTCGATCAGCCGGCGTCGCCGCGGCTGCCTGCCGGAGGTGCTCGTTCCTGGGATAGGTCACGTTGCCGGCGAAGCTGATGAAGTACCCGCGTGCCGCGCATTCCTTCGCGATCTCTGCGTCGCCCGAGAAGCAATGGATCACGACGTGTTCGGCCGAACCCTCATCGAGCACTCGAAGCACGTCGGGCCACGCGTCGCGGACGTGGACGACCATCGGCTTGCCGGACTCGTTCGACCATGCGATGTGGGAGCGGAGCACGCGGATCTGATCCTCCCGAGGCGAGCGCATGCGGTAGTAATCGAGCCCGCACTCCCCCACACCGATCACGCGCGGGTCGTCCAGCAGCTCCTCGAGCCGAGCGGCGGCCGTGGAGTCGAATCCGGACGCGTCGTGTGGATGCATGCCCGCCGTGGCGAACACACCCGGGAGCGAATCAGCGTACTCGGCCGATCGCATGCTGGTCGCGACGTCGATCCCGACACAGATCAGCCGATCGACCCCGGCGGCCCTCGCGGTCTCGACCACATCTGCAGGTTCCAGGTCCAACAGGAACAGGTGGCAGTGGGTGTCGACGGCTCCGGTGTCAGTCCGGAGTTGAAGGTTCCGGTCGGTCACGAGCGCCGACATTACACGGGTCTCCACATCCGGTCGATGGGGGGAGCTTCACGTGAAACATGATTCCCGCAAGCCTCACCCCGCACTGCAGGGAGGTGGAAAGGTGGAAAACCTCGGGGGTTCACATCGCGCGTATCGAGGAGCTCCTTCAGCCGGCCTCCAGCCGCGGGAAGAGCGACTCGCCTTTCGTGGTCGTGATACCCGGAGCGAGCCCACCCCACACACCGTCGCCGGGAAGTCGTTGTTCGTCGAGCGGCGCATCGATGCCGAGCTGGTCCCACAACCTCGCGGCGGCCCCGGGCATGATCGGGGCGACGGCGATCGCGAGCACCCGCAGCGTCTCGGCCGCGGCGTAGAGTACGCTCGCGAGCTCGTCGCGCTTCGCATCGTCCTTCGCGAGCCTCCACGGCCCCTTCTCGACGAGGTAGTGGTTCGCGCGAGCGACGATGTCCCACACGGCGGTGAGGGCAGGCTGCAGCTGGACCGCCACCATGTGCTCGTCGTACCGGCGCAGGGCGTCGGCGATCACGGCTGGAAGGTCGCTCTCGGCGCCCTCGACGACGGGCTCCGGCACCACCCCCTCGAAGTAGCTGCCGATCATCGCGAGCACGCGGCTCGCGAGGTTCCCGAGGCCGTTCGCGAGATCGGCGTTGTGCCGCTCGGTCATCGACTCCCAGGAGAAGTTCCCGTCCTGGCCGAACGAGATCTCGCGCATGAAGTAGTAGCGGTACGAGTCGGCCCCGAAGTGGTCGATCAGGTCGAACGGGTGGATGCCCGTGAGCTTCGTCTTCGACATCTTCTCCCCGCCCACGAGCAGGTACCCGTGGGCCCAGACCTGCGCCGGAGGCTCGAGTCCCGCGGCCATCAGCATCGCGGGCCAGTACACGGCGTGGAACCGCAGGATGTCCTTGCCGATCAGATGGATGTTCGCCGGCCATGTCCGCGCGAACCGCTCGGGGTCGTTCGCGTAGCCGGCGGCGGTGATGTAGTTCGTGAGGGCGTCGAACCAGACATAGGTCACGTGCTCGGGGTCCCACGGGATCGGAACGCCCCAGTCGAACGTCGTGCGGCTGATCGAGAAGTCCTGCAGCCCGCCCTCGATCAGGCTCAGCACCTCGTTGCGCCGCTGCTCGGGTTCGATCGCGCTCGGGGTGGCCGCGTAGTGCTCGAGCAGCCGGTCCCGGTAGGCCGAGAGGCGGAAGAAGTAGTTCTCCTCCCGCATGCGCTCGACCGGGCGGCCGTGGATCGGGCAGTTGCCCTCGATCAGGTCGCTCTCGAGGTAGTACGCCTCGCACGAGACGCAGTAGAGACCCTCGTACGTGCCCTTGTAGATGTCGTCGCGGCCGTTGTCGTGGACGGCGTTCAGGATCGTTGCCACCGACTCGTGGTGACGAGGCTCGGTCGTGCGGATGTAGTCGTCGTGGCTGATGTCGAGGCGCTGCCATACCTCGCGCCAGCGCGGCTCGAGCGAGTCGGTCCACTCGCGCGGCGTCACCCCGTTCTCCTCCGCCGCGCGCGCGACCTTCAGGCCGTGCTCGTCGGTGCCGGTCAGGTAGAAGACGTCGTCGCCGCGCAGCCTCCGGTACCGAGCGATGAAATCGCTCGCGACCTCGGTGTACGCGTGCCCGATGTGGGGCACGTCGTTCGCGTAGTAGATCGGCGTCGTGATGAAGAAGACGTCCCGGCCCATGGTCGCGACATGATACGGAACCGCGACACTAGTCTGAGCTGGACTAGCCCCGTCCGCTCGTGGTGTGCATGCGACGGGAGGTACGCGCCCTCGTCGTAGGGGGCGACGGTCCGCTTCACGCGATCGCTCCCTCGCCAGGTGGGCGCCGGGCCGGGCCGGGGGGGTCGGCTCTCCGGAAACATCCCGAGGATCGTGGTTCGAGCGTGACGTACGTCACGGTTCGGAGGGATGACCCGGCGTAGCGTCGACCGCATGTTCGAGCTGTTCGACACAGGCTCCTCGCGCTTCGAGCGTCGGCCATGAGCGAGCTCCGGTCGGCGATCGAGTCGCTCCGTTCCGAGTCGTTGGGCTCGCTGCCCGACGCACGGATCGAGGAGGACTTCGCCGAGCTCCAGGCGGTGTGTGAGGCGCTCGAGGGCGAGAGGCTCCGCCGCCTCGCCGAGATCGACCGTCGCCGGCTGTTCGAATGCGATGGGCAGCTGTCGGCGGCTCTGGCTCGCCGCGCGCTTCCAGATGGGCTGGGGTGAGGCCCGGCGGGCGGTTGCGATCGCGCGAAGCCTGGAGCGCATGTCTCGAGTGCGGCGCGCGTTCGACGGCGGAACGGTGTCGCTGTCCGCTGTGCGGATGCTAGCTGAGGCGCGTGAGGCCGAGCCCGACGCCTTCGATCGCGCCGAGCAGGTCCTCGTCGAGGCGGCATCCCGCCACTCGATCTCCGACCTTCGTCGGGTCCTCGCCCACTGGCGAATCGTGGTCGAGAACGAGCGCATGGGCGGGTCCGACGTCGACGAGGCCCTCAGGGCACGGCGTCGCCTGCATGCATCCGTGACGCTGGGCGGCATGGTGCGCCTCGATGGCGACCTCGATCCGCAGACCGGGGAGGCCTTCATGACGGCGCTCGGCGCTGTGCTCGACACCGAGGCGCGAACGACCGCGGCCGCGGGTGCAGAGCCCGACGGCCGGACCCCGAGCCAGCGACGCGCCGACGCGCTCGGTGAGATCTGCCGTGGGTGGCTCGATCGCGACGACCGCGCCCAGGTGGCGGGCGAACGCCCGCACCTGTCGGTGACGGTGCCGCTCGATGCACTGACCGAGCCCGACGCCGTGGCCGGCGCGGCCGGCGTGGCCGCCGCCGAGCTCGAGCACACGGGCCCGATCGGCCGAACGACGCTGCGCACGATGTCCTGTGACGCGTCGGTCGCGCGGGTGGTGTTGGGGCCGCGCTCGGAGCCACTCGATGTGGGGCGCAGAACCCAGGTCGTGCCGGCCGCGATGCGGCGGGCGGTGGTCGCTCGCGACCGACACTGCCGCTTCCCCGGCTGCGATCGGCCCCAGAGCTGGTGCGACGCGCACCACATCGTCCACTGGGCCGACGGAGGTGAGACGTCCCTCGAGAACCTCGTGCTGCTGTGTCGGCGACACCACCTCCTTACGCACCAGAGGTTCTCGCTCGAGACGATCGACGGCAGACCGGTCTTTCGGCGGTCCGACGGGTCGGTGCTGGACGACCGGTTCGGCAGGGCTCCGCCGTGACCGCGGGCCGTGACGGCCTCCCGTCTATCTCCGGTGTCTATCTCCGGCCGAAGAGTGCACCGAAGACCGTCCGAAGCGTGCGCCGCCCGTCGGCCGTCGTGAGCATGTCCTTGGCGAACCCCACGCCGATGTCCTTCACGTCGTCGGCGAGCCCTTCGTCGGGGGCGGGCGAGCGCTTCGTCGGCACCTTGGCCCTGCCCCTGGGCTTCGGCCTGTCATCGGGCGGTGGTGTGCCCGGGGGCCCTGGTGTGCCGGGAGGCGGTGGCGGCAGTGGCGATCCGCCACCGGCCGGCTGCCCCCCGGCAGAGACCGCGTCGGCCGCGCCGTTCAACCGCGCCGTGATCATCTCGTGGGCGCTGTCGCGATCGACGGCCAGTGCGTACTTCGCCTGCAGCGACCCGGCGGCGATCAGCCGGGCACGCGTGTCGTCGTCGACCGCGTCCATCGACGAGTCCGGCGGCACGAGCCGGGTGGCCGCGAGCGGGGTCGGCACCCCCTGAGGCGACAGCACGGTCACGAACGCCTCTCCGATGCCGAGCGATGTCAGCGTCTCGCCGACGTCGTAGTGATCGCTCTTCGGGAAGGTCCGCACGATCCTGCGCAGGTTCGACTCGTCGTCGGGCGTGTGGGCGCGCAGCGCGTGCTGCACCCGGTTCCCCAACTGGGAGAGCACCGACGACGGCACGTCGGTCGGACCCTGCGTGACGAAGTACACGCCGACGCCCTTCGAGCGGATCAGTCGCGCCGTGAGCTCGATCTGTTCCATCAGCGCCTCGGTCGCGTCGTCGAAGAGCAGGTGAGCCTCGTCGAAGAAGAACGCGAGCTTCGGCTGGGGCAGATCTCCCACCTCGGGAAGCCGGGCGTAGAGCTGGGCGAGCAACCACAACATGAACGTCGAGAACAGCCTCGGGCGGTCCATCACGTCGGCGAGCTCGAGCAGCGTGACGATGCCGCGCGAGTCGTCGGTCGTCCGGATCAGGTCCTGCACGTCGAACTCCGGCTCGCCGAAGAACTCGTCGGCGCCGCTAGCCTCGAGCTCGACGATCGAGCGCAGCAGTACCCCGATCGTCGCCTTCGAGAACCCTCCGTACTCCTCGAGCACCGGCTTGCCCTCGTCCGACGAGAGGTACTTCAGGGTCGTGCGCAGATCGGCGAGGTCGAGCAGCGGCAACCGCTGATCGTCGCAGTAGGCGAACACCAGGGTCAGCACCGAGACCTGGGTCTTGTTCAGGTCGAGCACCTTGCCGAGCAGGATCGGGCCGAACGAGGAGATCGTCGCCCGCGCCCGAGCCCCCAGCGCGCCCGACAGCGACAGCAGCTCGACGGGGTGGGCACTGGGTTCGTAGGAGATGCCGAGCTGCCGCACCCGCTCGACGACCGGACCCGCAGTGGCGTCACCCGCCTGGGAGATACCGGTGAGGTCGCCCTTGACGTCGCTCACGAAGACCGGGACCCCCGAGTCGGACAGCTGCCCCGCGAGGATCTGCAGGGTCTTCGTCTTCCCCGTGCCGGTGGCGCCCGCGACCAGCCCGTGCCGGTTCACCATCGACAGCGGAAGCCGGACCGGCGCGCTCGCCGCCACCTCGCCATCGAGGATCGGCCCGCCGAGCAGCATCGAGGGCTCGTCGAACGTGTAGCCGCGGGACATCTCCTGCAGGAAGGCGTCGTCCATCCTGCCGCGAGCCTAATGGAGCCGCGACCCGCGAGCCGCGGGCCGGCGGCGGCCGGCGGCTCAGCCCTCGCGCGTCTCGATCGTGATGAACCCGAGCGACGTATACAGCCGCTGCGCCGGATCGTTGCCGGCCGTCACGATGAGATCGAGGTGTGACTCGCCTGCGCCGGCCAGGACCCTCATGCTGCGCGTCATCACCGCCCTCGACAGGCCCCGTCCCTTGTGCGATGACCGGGTCATCGTGAAGGCCACGAACGGCGCTTCCTCGAACCGCGTCACGATCGCGGCGCTCACGAGCTCGTCGCCTTCGAACGCCAGCACCGACGCCTCGGGCATCGGAGCGCCGTAGTCGCCGGCGAACGTGGCCGCGACCTCCCTGCGTGCGTCGTCGAGATCCTGGCCCGGCTCCGCGTCGATCGTCCCGCGATACGCGTCGTCCATCAGCACCGCCAGGGCCTCGGCGTCGCCGGGTGTGACCGCGCG
>DASTBT010000140.1:0-2263 GCA_035711865.1 Actinomycetota bacterium | reverse complement strand
GCGAGGGCGTTCGCGGGCGGCCGGTCCAGGCGGATCGTGGCCACCGCCCCGTCGGTCTCGACGCGCACGAACTCACCCATCGGCGCCACATCCTCGCAGACGGCGGACGCACCGATCGCCGACCTTCGAGCTGTCATTTGCATCTGCAACACGCTGCTACACTCGCCGCCGATGGCGATCACGGACGAGGCTGAGCTGGTCGGGGCGCTCAAGGCGCGCGGGCTGCGCATGACCCCGCAGCGGCGCGCGATCGTGGCCGAGGTCATGCGGACCCAGGGTCACATCTCCCCGGCCGCCCTCGCCCGCAAGGTCCAGGCCGAGATGCCGGGCGTGAACGCCTCGACGATCTACCGGACGCTCTCGCTGCTCGAGGAGGCCGGGGTCCTTTCGCACGCGCATCTCGAGGGCGGCCCCGAGTACCACCGGGCCGAGGAGGCCGGGCACGTCCACCTCACGTGCACGAACTGCGGGGCCGAGGACGACCTGTCGATCGAGGAGGCCGCGGCCCTCGTCCGGCTGATCGAACGCCACCGGGGGTTCCGACCCGACCTCACGCACTTCGCGATCGGCGGCCTGTGCGCCGACTGCCGCCGCGAGCTCGAAGGGGCCAGGTAGCGACTCAGCCGACGTGCGCGTCGAGCGCCGCCTCGGGCATACGCCGGCGCCGCACGCTCGAGACGAGGTACGCGACCGCGAAGAGCGCCGCCGCAGTGAGCACGACCGCGGGGCCGGAGGGCCAGTCAAGGTAGTAGGAGAGGTACACCCCGACGAACCCGCAGAACGTGCCGACCACCACCGAGATCCACAGCATCCGATGGAAGCTGTCGGTGAGCAGCCGGCCGATCACGGGCGGGATCACGAGCATCGCCGCGATCAGCGTCACGCCGAGGACGTTCATGCCCACCGTGATCAATGCGGTGAGCATGAGCGCGAGCAGCAGGTCCATCCGGGCGGTCGAGACCCCCGAGATGTCCGCCACCTCCGGGTCGAACGTCGTGAACAGCAGCTGGCGGTACCGGAGGAACACGACCACCGCGGTGGCGATCGCGACGCCGGCCACGACGAGGACGTCGGCGGCAGTCACGCCCAGGACGTTGCCGAACAGCGCGGCGTCGAGGTTCAGCGTCGAGCCGCGCTCCGAGATGATCACGATCCCAACGGCGAACGCGGCGGAGGTGATCACCCCGATCGCGGCGTCGGCACCGATCGAGCGCAGCCGCGCGATCAGCAGGATCAGCACCGCGGCTACGAGGCCCCCGATCGCCCCGCCCGCGTAGAAGCCGAGCCCGAGCGCGAAGAACGCCACCGCGCTCCCGAAGATCGCGTGGGAGAGTCCGTGGCCGATGTAGCTCATGCCGCGCAGGACAACGTAGACGCCCACGAGGCCGCACAGCGCGCCCGCGAGGGTCGCCACGGCGATCCCGTTGCGGAAGAACTCGTACCGGAACGGCTCAAGCAGGATGTCCATGATGCCCTTCTCGGAGCTGGACGACCGTCGGCTCCTGCTCGTCGACCTCGGGGTAGTGCTCCACGACCACGGGCATGCCGCCGTGGGACAGCACCTCGAGCGGCGCGCCGTAGGTCCTCTCGAGCACGTCGGGCGTGATCACGTCCTTCGGGCGGCCGACGGCGATCACCTCGCGGTTCAGGCAGACGAGCTTCGGCAGGTGCGCGGCGATCCCGTTCAGGTCGTGGGTGGTGAGCACGACCGCCAGTCCATCGTGGTGGAGCTCGTGGATCAGGTGCATCACGTCGTGGCGGGTCCGAACGTCGACCCCGGAGGTCGGCTCGTCCATGAGCAGGAGCTTCGGCCCCCGGAGCATCGCGCGCGCCACGAACACGCGCTGCTGCTGCCCGCCCGAGAGCTCCCGGATGTGGCGCCCGCCGAGGTCGCCGATCCCGAGCCGGTCGAGGACCTCGTCGGCGTCGCGGAGATCCTTCGCCGACGCCCAGGGCGCGAGGCGCCCGTCGATCCGGGACATCAGCACTGCCTCGCGGACCGTGACCGGGAAGTACCAGTTCACGGTCTCGACCTGGGGGACGTAGCCGAGCGTCGACGAGCGGTCGCGGGCGACCCGCCCGGCGATCGGTCGGACCGCCCCGGCGATCGCGCGGAGCAGCGTGGTCTTCCCGCTGCCGCTCGGCCCGACGATCCCGAGGAAGTCCCCCTCGGACACGGACAGGTCGATGTTCACCAGGACGGGCTCGTGACCGTAGCGGCAGGTGACCTTCTCGAAGCGGACGAGTTCGGTCACGACCGGTA
>DASTBT010000139.1:0-8592 GCA_035711865.1 Actinomycetota bacterium | reverse complement strand
TCGTCGGGAAGGCGGGTCGGCCCGCACGACCACCCGCTCGGCTCGACCGCGATCGTGGTGAGCTCGGCGTACCCGCCGTAGGTGTCGCCGTACAGGCGGTGCCCCGGTTCCCAGTCGACGACGCCGTCGCCGACCGCCTCGACGTGGCCCACCCACTCGTGACCGGGGTTGAACGGGTATCTCCCGTCGTTCACGCCGACGCGGTACTTCCTGGCGTCGGTGGCGCACACGCCGTTGGCCTCGATGCGCACGAGCAGCTCCCCCGGCGCGGCCTCGGGCACCTCGAGGATGTCGATCCGCAGGTCCTCGAGGCCGTGCAGCCGCGCCGCGCGCATCGTCCGCCGGCTCACGGGGCGTCTCCCTCCGCGAGCGCACCGAGACGATGCATGCGGTCCTGGAGATCGTGGTGCAGGCCTCGATACACCTGGGCCAGCTCGCGCCAGCGCGCCGTGGCACGGTCGTTCGGACGAACGACCCGTCGATCGGCCGGGGGGGCGGCACGTCCGATCGCCTCCAGTGCGAGCCGCGCCGGCCCGCCCGCGTCGGGCAGATCGACGACCGCGAGCGAACCGCCGAGCGCGTCGGCGGTCGCCTGCAGCCACGCTCCGTCCCGCACCCCCCCTCCGGCCGCTATCCACGGCACGTCTCCGCTCACCGGCCCGAGCCGCGCGGCGAGGTCCGCCGTCGACAGCACCACGCCGTCGAGCATGCCTCGGTAGATACCCGCGAGTGTCGTGTCGGTGGTGAGGCCGATCAACGCCCCCCGGGCGGCCGGATCCCAGACCGGCGCCCGTTCCCCGTCGAGGGAAGGCAACCCCAGCACGCCGGCCGACCCGGGCGACATCGCGCCGGCCTCGGCGACGATGCGGTCCCGTTCGGCGCTCGGCGCGAGCGACGCTGCCCAGGCGAGCGCGCGCCCGGCGGCCGACGTCCAGCCGCCCACGAACCAGCCGGGGCCGACGTGCGGGCTCGCGCGGAGACCCACGGGTGCATCGGGCTCGTCCCGCACTACACCCACGATGGCGGTGCTCCCCAACAGGATCGCACCCTCACCGGTCGCACCGACCCCGACGCCGGCGAGGTCGACGAACGTGTCGTACGTGCCGGCGACGACGGGCACACCGGGGATGAGCCCGAGTCGTTGGGCTGCGGCAACACCGAGCTCACCTGCGATGTCGAGCGGCTCGATCGGATCGGGGACGGGGATCGTCGCCGTGATCGCATCGACGATGTGGTCGGCGGCCGTGATGCGGTCGATCACCGGACGCCCGACGAGCGCGCCCACGAGGAAGCCGGTGACGTCGACCACCCACGCCGCACGATCGACGACGCCGCTCGGCAGACGTCGGACCCAGGCAGGAACCGGCTCGATCGGGAACAACGGTGAGGGAACGAGCGGCCGGAGATCGTCGTCGAGCACGACCGGGGCAGGTCCGAGCGCACCGACGCCGATCGCATCGACCGAGGAACGACCCGAGGCCGCGAGGGCGGCCCGCCCCGCGCCGAACGACTCTTCGAGCCAGGCTCGGGGGTCGTGCTCGCTTCCATGGGGGGTGCGGCGCAGGTCGTCACAGGCCGCCCGGCCCGATCCGAGCACGACGCCCGCGGCGGTCATCACCGCCGCACGAGCCCCGCTGCTTCCTTGATCGATGCCGAGGACGACCGCATCCGACGCCACGCGCGAAGACTACGCTCCCCGCGGCGCGTCAGCGGCCGCCGGCCACCGCGGGCAGGATGCTCACCGTGTCGCCGTCGGCGACCTCGGTCTCGAGCGACCCGAGGTAGCGCACGTCCTCGTCGTTGAGGTAGACGTTGATGAAGCGGTGCAGCCCCCCGTCGTCGGCGATCACGTTCTTCGTGATGCCCGGGTAGTTGCCCTCGAGGTCGGCGAGCACATCGCGGAGCGTGGCGCCGTCGGCGCCGACCTTCGCCTCGTTCCCGCTGAACTTGCGGAGGATCGTCGGGAGCTTCACGGTCACGGCCATCGTCGTTCGTCTCTCCTGTGGGTGTCGTCGGGTCTCAGCGCGCGGGCACGCCGCAGAACGCCTCGTAGTCGATCAGCTCGGTGATCGTGGGCTCCTTGCCGCAGACGGGGCAATCGGCGTCCCAGCGGATCTTCACTTCCTGGAAGTCCATGTGCAGGGCGTCGTAGAGCAGCAGGCGACCCGCGAGCGAGTCGCCCTCGCCGGTGATCAGCTTGATCGCCTCGGTCGCCTGGATGCCGCCGATCACGCCGGGCAGCACGCCGAAGACGCCTCCCTCGGCGCAGCTCGGCACGGTGCCGGGGGGCGGCGGCGAGGGGAACAGGCACCGGTAGCACGGCGTCTCCTGACCGGGCATGAACACGGTGGCCTGGCCTTCGAACTGGTAGATCGAGCCGTAGACGAGCGGCTTGCCCATGAACTGGGTCGCGTCGTTCACGAGGTAGCGCACGGGAAAGTTGTCGGTGCCGTCGACGATCACGTCGTAGCCCTCGAACACCTCGTACACGTTCGTCGAGAACAACAGCTGCTCGTGACCGACGACCTCGATCGTCGGGTTGATCGCGCGCAGGTGCTCGACGGCGCTCTCGACCTTGGAGCGCCCGACGTCGTCGGTCGTGTGCAGGATCTGGCGCTGCAGGTTCGAGAGATCGACCTCGTCGAAGTCGACGATGCCGAGCTTGCCGATGCCGGCGGCCGCGAGGTAGAGCGCGACCGGGGAGCCCAACCCGCCGGCGCCGATCACGAGCACCGAGCTGTCGATCAGCTTCCGCTGGCCCGCCCCACCGATGTTGGGAAGGATGATGTGCCGCGAGTACCGCTGGACCTGGTCCTCGGTGAACAGGGGCTGCTGGGTCACGAGATCGTCAACTCCTCCTCGGTGACCTCGCCGTCGGTGATGAAGAACGAGCGGATCACGGGGTCCTCGCGGTCGGTGAGCGAGACCACGATGTACCGAGCCTCGGGATAGAAGGCCAGCTTGACGTCGGTCTCGCTCGGATAGGCCCCGGAGTGGGTGTGCGAGTGGTAGATCGCCCAGAGCTCCCAGCCCAGCTCCTCGATCTCGTCGAAGACCTGCAACTGCTCCTTGCCGTCGAGCCGATAGGTCACAGGGCTCGCGTCGGCGTTCTTCATCGGGAAGACCTTCACCGGCACGCCGTCGGCCGCGGCGATCACGCCGCAGCATTCGTTCGGGAACTCGCGGAGTCCCTGCTCCACGATCTCCTTGATGAAGACGCTCTCGAGTTGGCTCAAGTCCTGTGCTCCCGTGGGATGCAGCAGCAACGCAGACGCCGCCGTCCACCGCCGTTGCAGGTGCAAATGCTACCAGTGGGGTCGGTTATTCCGAGAGTCGATCTCGCGCGGTGAGGGTGCCTGGTGGACCGTCGACGACGTGGCCGACGATGCGCCCGGTGACGCCCCGGTTCGCGAGCGCGGTGACGAGCGCGTCCGGCTCTCGTGTCGCCACCAGCAACCCCCCGCTCGTCTGGGCGTCGGCGAGCAGGTGCTGCTCGGGCTCGGTGAGCTCGCCCCAGTCCACATGGGGCGAGACGTATGCGTGGTTCCGCTGGGTGCCCCCGGCGACGACGCCGGAGCGCGCGAGGTCGAGCGCGCCGTCGATCGTGGGAACCGCGCTCGCGTCGATCTCCGCGGCCACGCCGCTGGCCAGCAGCATGCGGTGGAGGTGCCCGAGCAGGCCGAAGCCCGTGACGTCGGTCGCGGCGTCGGCGCCCACCTCGTTCACGGCCTCGCTCGCGGCCCGGTTCGGGCTGGTCATCAGTTCAACGGCCGTGGCGAGCATCTCGTCGGTCGCGACGCCCCGCTTCACCGCGGTCGAGATCATCCCGAGCCCGAGCGGCTTCGTGAGCACGAGGGCATCGCCGGCGACCGCGGTCGAGTTCCGAAGCATGCGTCGCGGGTCGACGAAGCCGAGCACGACCATGCCGTACTTCGGCTCGGGATCGGTGATCGAGTGGCCGCCGAGCACCGGCACCCACACGGCCCCGGCCGCGTCGGCGCCTCCCTGCAGCACGCGGGCGAGCATCTCGGCCGGCAGGTCGTCGATCGGCCAGCTGACGATGTTCAAGCCGAGGAACGGGGTGCCGCCCATCGCGTACACGTCGCTCATCGCGTTCGTCGCGGCGATGCGTCCCCAGTCGTAGGGGTCGTCCACGATCGGCGTGAAGAAGTCGAGCGTGGCGACGAGCGCCCGGTCGTCGTCGAGCGCGTACACGGCCGCGTCGTCACCGGTGTCGGCCGCGACGAGCACGTCGGGCGGGACGCCGGGAAGCGTGAGGGTGCCGAGGACCTCGTTCAGCTGGTCGGGGCCGAGTTTGCAGCCGCACCCGGCACCGTGGCTGAACGACGTGAGCCGCTGCTCCGTCTGCATGACACGAGCATACGAGGGGACGCGTCCGACGCCGGCCGGAGCGGACGGCCTGGCGTGACATCGATCGTGATGTCATCCGGCGTCGACGGACGCCGGCCCCGGCCTTGACATCGATAGTGATGTCACCGCATGGCTAGTGGAGGTTGCCCCCGCCTCAGTGCCAGCGTTCCTGGTGCTCGGCGTGCGTGCGCAGGTAGGCACCCGGTTCGAACTGCTCGTCGTAGAACGACAGGTCCAGGTGGTGGGCCTGCAGGTAGGTCAGGCAGAACAGGCTCGGTACGGTGCCTGGGAACTTCCCGAAGCGATCGAAGACGTACTGCGCCTGCGTCGCCACGCACTCCTTGAACTCCTCGGAGTGCGCCTCGGCCGCGCCGCGTACCTTCGCGCTCTCGCTCCACGCGCCCGGCGTGTCGGGGTTGAACGGACCGCCCGCGCCGAACTTCCGCTCGCTGAACGCCTCGACCGCCGCGCGCATGTCGGGGAAGTGCGGCGGACAGAAGGCCGCGTACACGCCGTCGGTGCCGGTCGGGTTCGGCAGCGCCCAGCGGTCGTCGGTCTCGACGTTGAAGCCGAGGCCGGGCACCGCGGGATCGCCGCTCGCACCGAGGATCGTGTGCCGGTCGATGCCGTCGAACATCCATCCGCCGAGGCCCATACCTTGCAGCATCAGCATGCCCGCGTAGCACGACGTCGTGAGCTCGGCCGTGGCCTCCGTCAGCGCGTACTGCTCGACGAACGTGAGCGGGAACGGCTCGTCGACGTCGACGAGATCGCGGAACGCGTCCATGCCCGGGATCCGCTCGCCGTTCACGTCGTCGAAGATCGACGCCCCGTTCTGCGTCAGGAAGCAGAGGATCGCGATCAGCGTCTGCGCGATGTCGGCGACCGGCATCAGCAGCAGGCTTCCCGGACGGTTCACGCACCACGTGTTGTGGCCCTCCATGTAGGGCTCTTCGGGCGGGATGTTCATGCGCCCGTCGGCGAGCTTGCGGATGCGCCCCCGGTGCGCCTCGATGACCGCATCGATGTCCACCGGCGCGTCCGGGTCGCGATCGACGAGCTTCGGCGCGTCGCGCGTCTCGAACAGGTACACGCCGTCGTCGTCGGTGAGGAACATCTCCATCACATGGAAGCCGGCCGCCGACGGGAACGTGCGCCCGCCCGCGGCGCCCGAGTAGTTCGGGAAGTGCGGCGCGTACGTCGCGTTCCGCGTGATCGCGAAGTGCCACCCGGTGTTCCCGGCGGCCGACGTCAGCACGATCATCTTCTCGAGGTCGCTGAGCGGCTGCGGGTCGAGCTTGGACTCGAACGCGAGCGGCCCGTCGGGGATCACCGCGCCGGCCGAGAAGCGTCGCGCTCGCCTGCCGTGCAGGGCCTCGATCAACGGGAAGTTCAGCGCGGTCTCGAGCCCGGGCGGCGCGGTCTGGGTGGTCATCGACACATCCCCCTTCGGATCGCTGAGGGTCGTACTCTCGCCGGACCAGCGCCGGCGGGTCAATCCGACGGATCAGCCGACCCGCGCGAAGCGGATCGTGTGTTTCGCCACGTCGGCTTCCTCGAGCCGCACCCGCACCCTCGCGCCGAGGTCGTGCACGTCGTCGCAGGGACCGATCACGGCGGGGCGCCTCAACGCGACCTCTCCCCTGCCACGCTTCCACAGGTCGATCACGAGCGCGTCGTGCTCCTGACCGACGAGCGGCGCGAGAACGGCCGCCTCGACGGCATCCACGACCGTGCGCTCGAGCCGCTTCCCTCGCTCGGCGCCGAGCGCCATCTCGATCGGGAGGGCCGGCAGGGCGTCTCGCGCCCACGCCGGGACCTCGGTCTCCGAGCAGATCGCAAGGCACACCTCGCTCGCGTAGCGGTCGACCAGCCGACGCAACGGCGCGGTGCAGTGGGCATACGGCGCCGCGATCGCCGCGTGCATCGGATCGGGCGGCGGCGGACCGTCGAACGCGACGTACGAGGCCGCGCGGAACAGCGACGCGGCCTCCTGCAGGAAGACCGCCTCGGCGTCGGAGCGCGACGGGTCGACCCCGTGCAGCATCTCGGCATAGGGGAGGTCTGCCCGCCAGTCGATACCGAGGCCCTCGGCCACGCGTCGGAGGCGCGCCACGTCGACGTCGTCGGCCGGCGGCATCGTCCGCACGATGCCCACCCCGGCCCCGAGCATCATGTCGGCAGCGACGCGACCGGTGAGCAGCGAGAGCTGCGCGTTCCAGTCCTCCACCGGCAGCATCCTTCGGAACCGCAGTGTGTAACCTCCGTCGCGCTCCACCACCTCCTGCGTGGGCACGCCGAGGCTCGCACCGCCGCGAGCGTGCTCGGCCTGCTGCAGCAGGCGGCCGATCTCGGGCAGGAGCGTCAGCATGCCGTCAGCGCCGCCGTCGTCGATCGCGGCCTGGGCATCGGGGTAGCCGAGCTTGGCCCGGCTCGAGACGAGGGCACGCCGGACGTCCGCGTCGACCGGGATGCCGGTCGCGTCGACGTCCACGCGCCAGACGACAGCGGGTCTCGGCCCATCGGGCAACAGCGAGGCGGCGCCCTCCGAGAGCGCCGGCGGGTACAGGGGCGCCCGCCCATCGGGGCTGTATGCCGTCTCGGCCCGCCTGTGCGCCTCGGCGTCGACCGCGCCGCCCGGAGTGACGAACGCGGCCGCGTCGGCGATCGCGTATCGGAGCCGGAAGCCACCCTGTGGGTGCCGCTCGAGGTGGAACGCCTGATCGAGGTCCATCGACTCGGGCGGATCGAGCGTCACGAACGGCACGTCGGTCAGGTCGGCGTCGGGCAACCGCGGCCCACCGGCCGAGCGCTCGGCCTCGACCAGCACGTCGGTCGAGAACGCCTCCGGGATGCCGATGTCCGCCCGGATCGTCTCGAAGGTCGTGCGCAGCTCGTCGGCGGGAGCGACGAGGCTGATCGATCGCCGGGGCACGCGTGGAGCTTACGGGCAGGCTCGTTGTCAGGGACTCCCGATCATGGCGTCGGGGCGCGGTCCGATTTCGGTCGCCCTCCACGACATCAGAGGGGATGTCAGACGCCTGTGAGCATGGCCGACCTCTCCTTCACCTCACGACCGACCTCAAGGCGTGACCGCCGTCACGTCCCCCGTTCACGCCAGCACCGACGCCATCGTGGCCCACTGCTCGCGGTCGTCGTCGCGGAAGGCCTGCGTCTCGGCCATCGTCGTCGGGCCGAGCACGCGGTTGAGGCCGGGGAGCTTCCGGCGGATCTGCTCGAGATCGCGCCTGGAGAACCGGCACGTCTCGGTGTTCGGCTCCACCCGGTACAACGCGGCGCCGTTCAGCCCAAGGATCTTCGCCTTCAGCTCCTTCGTGAGCTTCGGGTAGCCGTATCGCTCTTGGAACTCGGGGGAGATCTGGAACGCGCGGAGCGCCTGGATCATCGGCTGCGGCGACCCGTAGAACAGGCAGTCGGTCCCCCACAGCACGTTGTCCTCGCCGACGTAGCGCAGCAGCTTCCCGAGGAAGTGCGCCGCCTGGTCGGGATAGCGCATCACGAACCACCACGACGTGCCCATCTCGGCGTAGACGTTCTCGTTCGGGCCGATCCCGGAGCGTTCCATCGACCAGATCAGACGGTTCGTGCCGACGTTCCGGGCCGCCTTCGTGTACGGCACCTCGGGCACGCCGGCCTCGAACCCGGAGTGGTAGGCGACGAAGTTCATGTCGGGGTGGCGGCGGGCCGCCGGCCCCATGTCGTCGGGTGAGCCGAACGGCGATCCGAGCGACAGTCCCTTGTGGATGCAGATCGTGTCGGTGCCGATCTCCTTGGCCTTGCGGATGAACCGCTCCCCCACCTGCCGCTCGTTCGGGTCACGGTCGTCGAGCCACCAGCCGTTGCCGTCTCCCTCGAACGCGTCGGGGAAGTGCGTGAACGTCTTCCAGGCGGCGACCGGGTAGGCCGCGGCCGTGTGCTCCATCGCGGCGAGGGCTGCGTCCAACGGACCCACGTTCGGCAGAGCCTGGCCGTGCAGCAGGATGCGCTCGTCCCGGCAGAGCGCGGCGGCGACCTTCCGCGTCAGGTCCATCACGTCGTGGCCCTGCGGGCTTCCCTCGGGGAAGATGGGGAGTGCCGAGAGCACGAGCATGTTCGTGTCGGAGCGCAGGAACATCAGCTCGAGGAAGTGCTCGATCGAGTAGCAGGCTCGCGGGTCGTCCTCGCCGCAGTCTTGCTGAGGGAACGACGCCCAGAAGTCCT
>DASTBT010000138.1:0-24287 GCA_035711865.1 Actinomycetota bacterium | reverse complement strand
GAAGCCGGTGGGTCGGCCCCCCCGGTGCCCGGCGCACCGGCGCCTCCCGCGCCGGAGGCGTTCCCACGCAGGCTGTTCGGGGGACTCCGTATTCGCATAGTGTTTTGGTCGATCGTGAGCCTGGGTGTGGCCGTCGTGGTGGCCGTCCTCGTCGTTCGCCAGGCGACGTTCGTGCAGCTCCACAGCCGCATCGACGGATCGCTCGTGCAGGAAGCGGGTGAGCTACGGGCGCTCAGTCGGGGGCGGGACCCGCGCACTGGCGAGCCGTTCGCCGGTGACGTGCGGCGGATCTTCGAGGTCTTCCTCGCGCAGAACGTTCCCGGCCGGAACGAGGTTCACCTCGCGATCCTCAACGGACGACTGGTCGGCCAACGGGACGACGGAGGGCTCCTTCGCACGCTCACGCGCCATGAAGCGCTCATGGAGCGCTTGGCAGCGTTGCGGTCCCCCGGTTCGGAGCGGGGCAGCGTCGAAACGGCGTCGGGCACGGCGGACTACCTCGCGGTTCCCGTGAGTGCGGAGCGACAGAACGGCGTCTTCGTGACCGCGATCTTCAGCGATCTCGAGGAGGACCTGCTCTCCGACGCGGACCGCAACGCCATCGCCGTGGCGGTGATCGTGCTGTTGTTCGGTTCGGTGATCGCATGGCGGATCGCCGAGACCGTGCTGCAACCGGTCCGGGCGGCGACGGCGACGGCGCGCCGCATCAGCGGGGAGGATCTCACGGAACGGCTCCCGCTCACCGGGCACGACGAGCTCAGCGAGCTCTCGGCGACGTTCAACGCCATGCTCGACAAGCTCGAGGAAGCCTTCGACACCCAGAGGAGGTTCGTCGACGACGCCGGGCACGAGCTCCGCACGCCGATCACGGTAATCAGGGGACACCTCGACCTGATGGGCGAAGACCCCGAGGATCGCCGGGCGACGCTCGAGCTGGTCGACGACGAGCTCGACCGGATGCAGCGCATCGTGAACGACCTGCTGACCCTCGCGAAGGCGGAACGGCCGGACTTCCTTCTGTTCGAGCCCGTCGACGTCGCCACGCTCATCGAGGACTCGTTCGCGAAGGCCGAGGCGCTGGGGCCGCGGGAGTGGCAACTCGGTCCGACCTGTCGCGGCGTCGTGATCGCCGACCGGCAGCGATTGACCCAGGCGATCATGCAGCTCGCCCAGAACGCCGTTCAGCACACGCAACCGGACGATCGGATCGAGATCGGATGCCGGTTCGACCGTGCCGCGGTCGAGCTGTGGGTGCTGGACACCGGGGAAGGCATCGAGCCCGACGAGGTCGAGCACATCTTCGACCGGTTCACCCGCGGCCGCGGGCGGGGTGGGTCCGAGGGCGCCGGGCTCGGCCTTTCAATCGTCCGAGCGATCGCCGAAGCGCACCACGGCCGGGTGGAGATCGAGAGCGTGCGTGGCGGGGGATCCCGGTTCACGATCGTCATCCCCGCGGACCAGCCCATGGTCGAGGTGATCGGCGGATGAGCCACGTGCTGATCGTGGAAGACGAAGAACGCATCGCCGCCTTCGTGGACAAGGGGCTGCGGGCCAACGGGTTCACGACGGCGATCGCTCCGACCGGGGAGCACGCGCTGCAGACCTTGCTGTCCGAGAGCTTCGACCTCGTGATCCTCGACGTTGGCTTGCCGGGCATCGACGGCTTCGAGGTGCTCCGAGAGCTACGATCGCGAGATCCCGTCGTCCAGGTCGTGATGCTCACCGCTCGGGACGCGGTCGACGACACGGTTCGTGGATTGGAGATCGGCGCCGACGACTACATCACCAAACCGTTCCGTTTCGAGGAGCTGCTCGCCCGGATCCGCGCGCGGCTCCGGGGGGAGCGCGCCGCGACGTCGACCACGCTGGAGGCGGGCGACAGCGTGCTCGATCTCCGCACCCGCCGTCTCACGGTCGGGGGCCGCGACGTGGAGCTCACGGCCCGAGAGTTCACGCTCGCCGAGGCGTTCCTCGAACATCCAGGCCAAGTGCTCAGCCGGGAGCAGCTGCTGAGCCGCGTCTGGGGCTTCGACTACGACCCCGGGTCCAACGTCGTCGATGTGTACGTAGGCTACCTGCGCAAGAAGATGGGGAGCGATCGGATCCTCACCGTGCGCGGCATGGGGTACCGCTTCGACCCCGGGACAACGGAGAGCTGAGGCTCATCCAACCGTTGCGACCTCGGCGAGCACCTCGTCGACGAGCGAGAGCCCCTTCAGGGTGTGCTCGATGTCGTAGCCGAACCCGAACCGCAGCCCTTTCTTGAGTCCGAACATGTCGCCCGGCACGAGGAGCACGCTCTGCTGCGTGCGGATGCGCTCGGCGAGCTCGAAGCTCTTGATCGGAAGGTCGTACTTCGCGAATGCGATGGCCCCGGCGTCGGGCCGAGCCCACGTGAAGATCTCGTCGTGGGTCCGCAACCAAGTCTCGAGTCGTGGGAAGTTCCCCCGTACGATCGCGCGGGTTCGGGCGAGGATCGCCTCGCGGACCTCGGGCAACATGGCGAACGCTCCCAGCCGGTCGCTGACGGCCGACGGCGTGAGCGTGGTGTAGTCGTGGCGCTCCCATATCCGTGCGATCGCCTCCGGCGGTCCAACGGCCCACCCGACCCGTAGCCCGGGCATCGCGAAGGCCTTGGAGAGACCGCTCGTGACGATCACCCGCTCGTATCGTCCGAAGAACGTCGGTGTCGCGTCGTCGGTGTCGAGCTCGGCCCCTCGGTAGATCTCGTCGGCGACGATCCAGGCTCCGGCGCGGTCGCCCGCGCGGACGACCTCGTCCATCTCGAGCTCGGTCAGCACGTGGCCCGTCGGGTTGTTCGGGTTACAGACCATGATGACCTTCGTACGCTTGGTGACCGCGTCGTGCAGCTGGTCGATGTCGAGGGTCCAGCCGCCCTCCCCGAGCCGGAGTCGCACGCGGTCGCTCGCCCGGCCGAAGAACGAGCCGAGGCCCCAGCCCTGCATGTAGTTCGGCACCATGAACGCGAGCCGGTCCCCGGGCTCGAGCAGGGCCCACAGCGCCAGGAAGTTCGCCTCGGAACCACCGTTGACCATCGTGACGTGTTCGGTGGTGGCGCCCGGGTACCAGGTGGCGACGTTCGCGCGCGTTTCCTCCGAACCTTCCGAGAGCGGGTATCCGAGCTTCGTGGAGAGGAAAGACTCGGCGTCGGCGGCCGGTCCGAGCAACTCCCGGATGTTCATCGGCAGCACGCCCGATTCCGACAGGTCGTAGTCGACCTCGTGCCAGTGCAGGGACTGGTATCGCTCCATCCGGAACCGCTCGATCGTCATGGTCGGCCTCGCATGCGTCGGGGTGATGCCCGACCGTAGCACCCGATGGCCTCGCCGCGGAGGGGTAGTCTGCCGCGCGTGAACCGGGTCCGGGTGCTGCGCGCCGACGACGTCCGCCGGGCGATCGACATGCGCGGATGCATCGAGGCGTGCGAGCGGGCATTCGTGGAGTACTCCTCGGGCGGGGCCGAGCTGCCGGGCGTGATCCATCTCGACGTGCCGGAGGCGCGCGGCGAGATCCACGTGAAGGCGGGCCACCTGCACGGGGCGCCGTATTACGCGGTGAAGGCCGCGAGCGGGTTCTACGGCGTGGAGCCGCCGGCGATCGACGGGCTCGTGATCGTCTTCGACGCGCGGGACGGATCGCCGGCGGCGTTCTTGCTCGACGGCGGATTCCTCACCGACCTGCGGACCGGCGCCGCCGGGGGCGTCGCGGCGCGTCATCTCGCGCCGGAACGGGTGGAGCGGGTCGCCGTGATCGGCACCGGCGCCCAGGCACGGTTCCAGATCGATGCGCTCGCCGAGATGCGACCGGGGTTCGGTGAGGTTCGGCTCTGGGGTCGGAACCCGGCTCATGCCGGCCGAGCGGTCCAGGACCTGCGAGTCCGGCTCGGCGACGGGTGCGTGGTCGAGGATCGCTCCTCCGCACGAGACGCGGTCGAGGGCGCCGACGTCGTGATCACCTGTACGGCGTCTCGCGATCCGCTCGTCGATCCGGCATGGCTCGCGCCGGGGGCGCACGTCACCGCGATCGGCTCCGACGGGAAGGGCAAACAGGAGCTCGACCCTGAGATCCTGGAGCGGGCAGACCTGCTCGTCGTCGACTCGCTCGACCAGTGCTCGCATCTCGGGGAGCTGCAGCATGCTCCGGGGCAGGCCGGGCGTGCGGTCGAGCTCGGCACGATCTGCGCCGGTGCTTCGCCCGGGCGCACGGGTGAGGGCCAGCTCACGGTCTGCGATCTCACGGGGATCGGGGCGCAGGACGTGGCCGCCGCGAATGCCGTGATGGCGCGTGCCGGCGACCTGGGCGAGACGATCGAGTTGTGAGCGACCCCGGTCGATCCGATCGGGACCTCCACACGCACTCGTCGTCGACCGCGGGCCCATCCCGACGATGGATGCGGATCCTCTTGGCACCGGCCAGGATGGCTGGATGCGGAGCACCTTGCGCGAACGATCCCGGCCCCGCGCGTCGATCATCGCCGCGTTCGCGTTCCACGCGACGGTGTCCGGGAGCCTCGGCCCGCGGCTGCCCGCGATCAAGGCGCAGGCGGGGCTGTCCGACGCCGAGTTGGGCTCGGCGCTCGTCGGCTTCGCGGCCGGGTTGTTCGTCGGAACTCGGCTCGCATCCTGGCCGATCCGGCGGTTCGGGAGCCGCGCCACGCTGCGGGTCGGCATCCCGCTGTTCGCGGCGTCCCTGATCGGGCCGGCGCTCGCTCACGACCTCGCCTCGCTCACACTCGCCCTCGTCCTGATGAGCCTCGCCGGGGGGCTGCTCGACGTCGCGATGAACGCGAACGCCGTCGTCGTCGAGCGGTCGGCCGGCAGGCCGATCCTGTCGGGCATCCATGGCGTGTGGAGCGCCGGCTTGCTCGTCGCCTCGGTGGTGGCGGCCGGTTCGGCCGCCCTCGGCATGAGTCCGCTGCGGCAGTTCGGCATCGTCGCTGCGGTGCTCGCGCCGCTGAGCGTGCCTCTGCTCCGCGGGTTGATCGGGGATCGGGAGGACCCACCCACCCAAGCGGTTCCAGGTGCTCGGCGGAAGGTCCCGTGGGGGATCGTCCTTCCGCTCGGCGCGGTGGGCTTCTGTTCGTTCCTCGGGGAGGGTGCGGTACACGACTGGAGCGCCGTCTACCTCCGTGAACGGCTGGGGGCCAGTCAGGCGGTCGCCGCGCTCGGATTCACCGGTTTCGCTCTGGGGATGACGGTCTCCCGGGTGCTCGCCGACCGGTGGTCGACGCGGTTCGGGCCCGTGGCGCTCGTCCGTGCCGGCGGCCTCGTTGCTGCGGTCGCCCTCGCCTGCGGTCTGCTCGTTCCCGAGCCGGCAGTCGCGATCGCGGGGTTCACCGTGCTCGGCGCCGGGCTCGCTCCGGTCGTTCCGACCGTGTTCAGTGCGGCCGGCAACCTCGGGCACGGCAGCGGTGCGACGGCGCTCGGCTGGGTGGTGACGATCAGCTACCTTGGCGGGATCCTCGGCCCCGGGGTGATCGGGGTCGTCTCGGGGTCCGTCGGGCTCCGCGCGGCGCTCTTCCTTCCCGTCGGGCTCGCGACCGTGATCGTGACCCTCGCCGGCCGGGCCGGAACGGCGCAGCGAGGCAACCAGCGTTCTCCGGAACCTGAGCCGCCCGGCTCCCTGTAGCCGCGACGATCGAGCGGCTGCTGCGGGCTATGCCGATCCGCCCGACCCGCCGAGCCGTTCGAGTATCCGATCGTGCAGCAGGCCGTTCGACGACACGACGCTGCCGCCGTGGCGTGGCGCCGATCCGTCGATCTGGGAGACGCGGCCGCCGGCCTCCTCGACCACGACCTGGATCGCGGCGTAGTCCCAGATGTTGAGCTCGGGCTCGATCATCGCTTCGCCGGCACCGCGGGCGACGAGCGTGTGACCCCAGAAGTCGCCGACCCCCCTGGTCCGGGGAGCCGCTGCGAGCAATCCGAGCGCACCGGTCCCGCGCTCACCGAGCCACGAGCCGATCTCCGCGAAGAACAGTTGCGCGTCGTCGAGCCGGTCGATCTCGCTCACCCGGATGCTCCGGCCGTTCATGCGCGCGCCCCTGCCGCGGACGGCCTCGTACCGCTCGCCGAGCGCCGGGGCGTGCACGAGCCCGAGCACCAGCTCGTTATCGACCTGCAGCGCGATCAGCGTCGCCCAGATCGGGATGCCGCGCGCGTAGTTCGCGGTGGCGTCGATCGGGTCGACGATCCAGACCCGTCCGCGCTCGCGGTCGGCGCCACCCTCCTCCTCCCCGAGCACGTGATCGTCGGGGAACGCCGCGGCGATCTGCTCCCGCACCATGGTCTCGATCGACGTGTCGGCTTGCGTCACGACGGTGCGGTCCGCCTTCCTGCGGATCTCGAGGCCATCGCCGAGGTAGAGCCCCATGCCGATCTCGCCGGCTCGGTCGGCGAGGCCGTTCGCGAATGACAGTTCGTGCTCGAACACTGAGCGCCGAGCCTATCGGCATGGGTCCGACCCGGGACCTGGACCTTCGGCCGACGCCTGCTGCGATCGATCTCGGGTAGCCTGATTGAGCCGATGCAGACGACCGTCGAGAACGCCGAGAAGCACACCATCAAGCTCACCGTCGAGATCCCGCCCGACGAGTACTCGAAGGAGCTCGACGCCACCTACCGCAGCATCGCGGATCAGGTCAGGATCCCCGGATTCCGCAAAGGGAAGGTGCCCAAGCAGATCATCGACGCACAGATCGGTCGCGACGTCGTGCGCGACGAGTTCCTCGAGCATGCCGTTCCCCAGTACTACCGACGGGCCGTCTCGGAGCAAGATCTGGCCCCGATCGCCGACCCCGACATCGACCTCGAGGGCTTCGTCGACGACGCGCCGCTCGTGTTCACGGCCACCGTCGAGGTGCGGCCGCGCCTCGAGCTCAGCGAGGCCGACTACGCGGGTCTGAAGGTTACGAAGCCGAGCGTCGAGGTCGCCGAGTCCGATGTCGACGAGTGGATCGACCGGCTGCGTGAGCGGTTCGCGGAGCTCGAGCCGGCCGACCGGCCCGTGATCGACGGCGACTTCGTCACGGTCGACGTCAAGGCACTCTCGGGCGACGCGGAGATCGACGGCCTGACCCGCACGGACTACCTCTACGCGGTCGGCTCAGGGGAGTTCGGCGAGGCCCTCGATCAGCAGCTCCCGGGCACGAAGCCGGGAGACATCCTGAAGGTCTCCGAGGTGATGGGTCCGGGGGCGGGCGAAGGGCTCGAGGGCGCGATGGCCGACCTCACCGTGCTCGTCAAGGACGTCAAGGCCCGCCGGCTCCCCGAGCCCGACGACGGGTTCGCGAAGACGGCATCGGAGTTCGACACGATCGACCAGCTCCGCGTCGACCTGCGCACGCGCCTCGGTGAGATCAAGGAGCGCGAGGCCACCGCCCAGGTCCGCGATCGCGTGCTCGACGCCGTGATCGACACGATCGAGGTCGACATCCCGGCGACGCTGATCGACGACGAGACCGAGCACCGGGTCGCCCACGCGAAGGAGCGTGCCGAGCGCGCCGGACTCACGATCGAGGATGTGCTCGAGGCACAGGGATGGAACGAGGACCGGCTGCGCGAGGACTCCCGCGACCATGCGATCAGGGCGATCAAGGCCGACCTCGCCCTCGAAGGGGTCGCGCGGGCGGAGAACATCGAGGCCGACGCCGATGACTTGGGGGCCGAGATCAGCTCCCTGGCAGAGGCATATGGCCGCGAACCGAAGGAGCTCGCGAAGCAGCTCGAGCGCAGCGGTCAGATCGTGACGCTGGCCGGGGATATCATCAGGGGCAAGGCTCTCGATCTGTTGGTCGAGCGTGCCGAGATCGAACCCGAAGCGAGCGACGCGGCCGTCGATGGTGGCGAGCCGGTCGACAACGAGCCAGAGAACGAGACGCCTGACGACGCCGAGGAGACGCCATGACCGACATGCGATCGAACATCAACGCCAACGACTACCTGGTGCCGGTGGTCGTCGAACAGACGAGCCGTGGCGAGCGGTCGTTCGACATCTACTCCCGGCTGCTGAAGGAGCGCATCGTCTTCCTGGGCACGCCGATCGACGACAACGTGGGCAACCTGATCATGGCCCAGATGCTTCACCTAGAGTCCGAAGACCCCGACAAGGACATCAACCTGTACATCAACTCGCCCGGCGGGGTGATCACGTCGCTGTTCGCGATCTACGACACGATGCAATACATCAAGCCCGACGTGTCCACGATCGTGATGGGACAGGCGGCGAGCGCGGCCGCCGTGCTGCTGCTGGCCGGCGCCCGCGGCAAGCGCTTCGCCCTCCCGCACTCCAGGGTGCTGCTGCACCAGCCGCACGGCGGTGCCGAGGGGCAGGCGGTCGACATCGAGATCCAGGCCAAGGAGATCGTCCGGTCGCGAGAGCTGCTCGACCACCTGATCGCGAGGCACACGGGGCAAGACCTCGAGAAGGTCACCAAGGACACCGACCGAGACTTCATCCTCACGGCCGAGGAGGCCAAGGAGTACGGGGTGATCGACGAGATCATCACCACGCGGGGTATCGCCGAGCTTGCTACCGCGGGAGCCGGCGCCGTGTGATGATTCCGCAGATGGTTCCGGGCCGGGCCTGCGCGCCCGGCCGTTCGATCCGTCGGAGAGGGAAGAGAGGCAGATGGCGAAGTTCGGGGATTCCGACCTGCTGAAGTGCTCCTTCTGCGGGAAGAGCCAGAAGCAGGTGAAGAAGCTGATCGCCGGACCCGGCGTGTACATCTGCGATGAGTGCATCGATCTCTGCAACGAGATCATCGAGGAAGAGCTCTCCGAGACCACCGAGCTCAAGCTCGACGAGCTGCCCAAGCCGCAGGAGATCTTCGGCTTCCTCGACGAGTACGTGGTCGACCAGGAGCGCGCGAAGAAGGTGCTCTCCGTCGCGGTCTACAACCACTACAAGCGCATCCAGGTCGGCGTGAAGGAATCCGACGTCGAGCTGCAGAAGTCGAACATCATGATCCTGGGGCCGACGGGGTGCGGCAAGACGTACCTGGCTCAGACGCTCGCCCGCATGCTCAACGTGCCGTTCGCGATCGCCGACGCGACCGCGCTCACCGAGGCCGGCTACGTCGGGGAAGACGTCGAGAACATCCTGCTGAAGCTGATCCAGGCGGCCGACTACGACGTCAAGAAGGCCGAGACCGGCATCATCTACATCGATGAGATCGACAAGATCGCCCGCAAGAGCGAGAACCCGTCGATCACCCGCGACGTGAGCGGCGAGGGCGTGCAGCAGGCGCTGCTGAAGATCCTGGAGGGTACCCAGGCCAGCGTGCCCCCCCAGGGCGGACGCAAGCATCCGCACCAAGAGTTCATCCAGATCGATACGACGAACGTGCTGTTCATCTGCGGCGGCGCGTTCGCGGGCCTCGACAAGATCATCGAGAGCCGCATCGGCCGCAAGGGCATCGGTTTCGGAGCCGAGGTGGTCTCCCGCGACGAAAAGGACATCGGCGAGCTCTTCGCTCAGGTGCTGCCCGAGGACCTGCTGAAGTTCGGGCTGATCCCCGAGTTCGTCGGCCGGCTTCCCGTGATCACGAGCGTCGACAACCTGGACGAGGACGCGCTCGTCGACATCCTCACCAAGCCGAAGAACGCGCTCGTGCGGCAGTATGAGCGGTTCTTCGAGTTCGACGGCGTCGAGCTCGAGTTCAAGGACGACGCCCTGCGCGCGATCAGCGAGCAAGCCATCATGCGGGGCACCGGCGCCCGCGGCCTGCGCGCCATCATGGAGGAGGTCCTGCTCAACGTGATGTACGAGCTCCCCTCCCGCGAGGACGTCACGAAGTGCCTCGTCGACAAGGATGTCGTGCTCACCGGCGTGAATCCGACGCTCGTGCCCCAGAAGGCCTCGAGGAAGCGCGGCGAGCGCCAGGAGAAGACGGCGTAACACGTTCGGCCGGTTGCGTTCCACTCCAACCCGGAACGCCGGAGGATGCTGGAACTCGCGTGTTCCACGATCCATGATTCCCCCGGGCGATGACCGCCTGCGCTCACAGACAGGGGGAATCCGATGGACGATGAGATCCGCCGCGAGGCGACCGGGTTCGCGAGGAATTGGTGGCTGTTCCTGATCACGGGACTGGCCTGGCTGCTGGTCGGGGTGCTCGTGCTCCGGTTCAACATCACATCCGTCGCGACCGTGGGCATCCTGCTGGGTGTCATGTTCCTGGGCGCGGCGTTCAACGAGTTCCTCGCGTCGACGACGGTCTCGGGCGGCTGGAAGTGGGTGCACGTCTCGCTCGGCGTGCTGTTCGTCCTCGGATCGCTGTGGGGCTTCTTCCGACCGATCGACACGACGTTCGCGCTGGCGTCGGTGCTCGGCTTCCTGCTCGTGCTGATGGGCACGATGCACGTGGTGGGCGCCGTGCTCTCCAGGGAGCTGAACCCGCTGTGGTGGCTCGGCCTGACCGTCGGCATCCTGGAGATCCTCTTGGCCATGTGGGTCTCCCAGCAGTACTACGGCGCTCGGATCGCGCTGATCCTGGTCTGGGTCGGGTTCATGGCGATCTTCCGCGGCATCAGCGAGATCGTGATGGCCTTCGAGCTGCATCACGCGAAGAAGAACCTGGCGGCGGCCGCCTGAGCAGCCGGCCGATCCGCAACATCGCCATCGTCGCGATGGCGCTGGCCATGGCCGCCTCGGCCTGTGCCGACGACGAGGCGTCGCCCGGCGACGGTACCTCGTCGTCGATCGCGGACACGACGTGGATCCTCGGCGCTGCGTCGGCCGAGTCGCTGGTCGACGAGGTCCTGCCGCCCGATGTCCGGGCAACGGCCCGCTTCGAGGACGACGGCACGGTGGGCGGCACCACCGGCTGCAACACCTTCAGCGGGAGCTACACGGCCGGCGACGGCGGGGCGCTCTCGATCGAGCCCGGCGCGATGACGCAGATCGCCTGCGAGGAACCGCTGATGCGCCTCGAGGCGGCCTACACGGCCGCCCTCGCCGACGTCGAGTCCTTCGAGATCGTCGACGAGGGCGAAGGCCTCGTGCTGTCCGGCGCGGAGACCACGTTGTCGTACACGCCCGAGCGTCCGGTCGGTCTCGAGGGCACGAGGTGGCAGGTGAGCGGCATCGTGACCGGCGACGCGGTGTCGTCGACTATCGCCGGCGCCGAGGCAGAGCTCACCCTCGCCGCCGGCGGCCTGACCGGCACGACCGGCTGCAACCGGATGACCGGCTCCTACTCGGTCGAGAGCGCCGCGAGTGAGGGATCGGTGTCGTTCTCCGACATCGGCACGACCGAGATGCTGTGCGAGCCCGCCGTGCTGGAGCAGGAGGGACAGATCGTCGCCGCGCTCGAAGCGGCGACGACCTACTCGATCGAAGGTTCGACGATGTCGTTGACCGACGCCGACGGCTCACTGGTGCTGACGCTCGTCGCCGGTTAGGAGAGCGCCTTCCGCTTCAGCGTCTCGAATTCCTCTTGGGAGATCGATCCGTTGTCGAGGAGCTCCTTGGCCTTGGCGATCTCCGCCGAGGGACCGGAGTCGGCGGCCGTCTTCTGCACGTACTGCTTGAACTCCGACTCGGCCGCCTGCTGCTGGGCGACGTCACGCCTGGCCATGTCCTTGCCGTGCACGACCACGTAGATGAACAGCGTCAGCACCGGCAGGAACAGCAACGCGATCAGCCAGACCGCCTTCATGCCGCCCGACATCTCGTGGTTGCGGAAGATGTCGAAGATGACCCGGAACAGGATCATCAGGTAGGCGATCATGAAGAAGATCACGACCGTGGTCCACAGGATCTCTCCGAAGTCGATCTCTGCCAGCATCGGTGCTCCTTCCCCCTGGATGTGCCTTGGATGGCGGCGCACAGCATACTCGGCAGCGGGAACCCGAGGAGGAAGGACCGAACCACGTCGCGATCGGACGTTCGCGGGGCTCAGTTCGCCGTCTCGGGTTCGGCTCCGATCCCGCCCGGCGTGACGGGCACCCGGCCCCGTACCGTCGTGCCATGCCCGGGCTCCGAGGCCACCTGAACGTCACCGCCCAGCGCCGAGAGGCGGTCGGCGATGCCCTGGAGGCCGGTGCCGTTCGTCGGCACGTTCGGGTCGAACCCCTTGCCGTCGTCGGTCACCTCGAAGCGAAGTGCGCCGCCATCCTCACCGAGGCGGACGACGGCACGCGTCGCGTCCGCGTACTTCCCGACGTTCTGCAGCGCCTCGAGAACGCTGAAGTACACCGTCGCCTCGACCTCGGGCGGGAAGCGGCCGGTCCCGTCGGCGTTCACGTCCACAGGAGTGGGGGACCTCCTGGCCTGGGCGGAGAGCGCGGCCGCCAAGCCCCGGTCGGCGAGTAGCGGCGGATAGACGCCCCGCGCCAAGTCACGGAGGTCCTCGAGCGCCTCGGCAAGCTCGCGCTGAAGCTCCTCGAGCACGGCCGCGGCACGCTCGGGTTCCTTCGCTGCCAGCTGTCCGGCGAGCCTGGCCTTCACGGTGAGCGCGACGAGCTGCTGCTGGGCGCCGTCGTGGATGTTCCGCTCGATCCGGCGCCGCTCCTCGTCCTGGGCGGTCACGAGCCGCTGTCGCGAGGACCGCAGCTCGTCGATCAGACGGAAGTTCCGAAGGACCAGACCCGCCTGCGACGCGAGGTCCCGGACGAGCCGCTCCCTCGTCGCGTCGATCGGGTCGCTCGCGGGAAGCGACACCGAGATCGCGCCGAGCAGCTCGCCACGGTCGCGGATCGCACTCACGTGGTCGGCGTCCGCCAACGACGGCACCTCGTCATCCGCACTCGGCACCGACGGGAGCGGCGCGATGTCGACCGGCCACCGTGCGCGGTCGCGGAAGTCCCTCCCGACGCGAACCCAGACCCTCGCCTCCCGAGCGCGCGTCGCTTCCCCGAGGACGGCGGCGATCCGCGGCAGGACGTCCTCGGTCTCGTACGTCTCGGCCAGTTGCGTGGTGAACCCGCCGACGACCTCCGACGGCGGCGTCCGCCCCCCGAACACGACCCGGTCGGCGATCCGCTTCGAGAGGCGGTAGATCGGGCCGGCCAGCAGGCCGTACGCGAGGCCGAGCAGGAGCATGCGCTCCGGTCGACCCGCCACCGACGGCAGCACGCCGAGCCCGACGAGGATGCCGATCCCGGCGCCCATCGCTGTCAACGCTGCGACGAGGATCGCGAAGACGACCGCCTTCTTGATCACGACGTCGAGCTCGTACAGGCGGTAGCGCAGCAACGCCACCCCCATCGTGACGGGCACGGCGAACACGCCCAGGTAGACGACGGTGTTCACGACGGTCGGTGCCGTGCCGTCGGCGTTCATGTCGAACCCCAGCGCGTCGAGGATGGCCCCGGTGACGAACGAGCCGACGATCGTCACTCCGGCGATGACGCCGCCGAAAGCGAGCCACCGCATCTGCTGGCGCTCCTCGCCCACGGCGCGGCGGAACCGCAGTACGGGCGAGACGACGGCACCCACGAGGCCCACGAGCAGCAGCAGGCTGGCGACCTCGGCGGCGCGGAGCGCGGCCGCGGGCGGCTGCACGTCGATCGGGACATGGCCGTCGTAGTTCGAGGGATCGAAGGCCATCGAGGCCGAGAGGGCCACTGTGCCGATCAAGCCGGCCCAGACGAATGCGCGCCAACGCGGCGAGAGCACGTGCCCGTTCGGGAACAGCAGCAAGGGGAAGATCGTCGAGCCGAACACGAGCGGGACCCACGTCCAACCCTCGAGCCAGGCATCGACGCGCTCGAGGGCTCCCCCTTCCGTCCGTTCCGCGACCGCCGTCAGCGCGGTCGTCAGTCCCGTCGAGACCGCGACCCAAAGGAAGATCCAGCCGATCGGGTTCCGGGGCCGGGACGAGGCGACGAGCACGCCCACCCCCGCGTAGACGAGGAACAACAGGAGGATCAGGACGGTCGCCACCACCGAGCCCTCGCCCGCGAGGCCGCCGAACGCCACGCCGAGCGCGAGGAGGAAAGCGGAGGCGACCACCAGCCACCGAGCGACACGTCGCGCCGTCATCGCACCACCTCGAGTTGGATCCTCCCCCGATCCGCAGCACGCGGGAAGGGGGGTCACCCCGCCGATGCCCCGGGGTGACACCACCATCCCCTTCGACCGGCCGCAGGTGCCGGGAGCGCTCACGAGACCTTCCGTAGACTGCAGCCCATGACGAGCGTGCCCGAGAAGCCGTCGCTCGACGGCCTGGAAGCCAAGTGGGACGAATGGTGGGAGGCCGCCGGCACCTACCGATTCGATCGATCGAAGACGCGCGAGCAGATCTACGCGATCGACACCCCGCCGCCGACGGCGAGCGGATCGCTGCACATCGGCCACGTGATGTCGTACACGCATACCGACCTGATCGCGCGCTACCGTCGCATGCGCGGCGACGAGGTCTTCTACCCGATGGGGTGGGACGACAACGGCCTGCCCACGGAACGGCGTGTCCAGAACTACTTCGGCGTCCGGTGCGACCCCTCGCTCCCGAACGATCCGTCCTTCGATGTCTCGGCGCTCGAGCGGCCCGACGACGGGACGGTGGCCGTGAGCCGGCCGAACTTCATCGATCTCTGCGAGCGCCTCACCGCCGAGGACGAGAAGGCGTTCGAGATGCTGTTCCGCCGGCTCGGTCTCTCGGTCGACTGGCGGCAGACCTACACCACGATCGGCGAGGCCTCGCGGCGCGCGTCGCAGCGTGCCTTCCTGCGGCTCGTTCGACGCGGGCTGGCCTACACCGCCGACGCGCCCACGATGTGGGACGTCGATTTCCGCACCGCCGTCGCGCAGGCCGAGATCGAGGACCGCGAGGTCGCGGGCACGTATCACCGGGTCGCGTTCGACCTCGAGGACGCCTCCGGCCGCATCGAGATCGAGACCTCGCGCCCGGAGATGATCCCGGCGTGCGTCGCCCTCGTCGTGAACCCCGACGACGAACGGTACGCACCCCTCGTGGGCACGACGGCCCTCACTCCCGTGTTCCGGGTGCCGGTGCCGGTCGTCGCCCACGAGCTCGCCGATCCCGAGAAGGGCACAGGCGCCGCGCAGATCTGCACGTTCGGCGACGTCACCGACGTGGTCTGGTGGCGCGACCTCGGGTTGCCCGCCCGCGTGGTGATCCGGCGAGACGGCACGCTCGCTGCGGGCCGCTTCGGCGAGCCGGGCTGGGGGTCGCGCGATCCCGGGGCCGCCAACGCCGCGATGGGCCTCCTCGAGGGCAGGTCCGCGAAGCGGGCGCGCACGGAGATCGTTGAGCTGTTGCGCGAGGGCGGCTGGCTCGTCGGCGAGCCACAACCCGTGCGGCACGTGGTGAAGTTCTACGAGAAGGGAGAACGCCCGCTCGAGGTGATCTCGAGCCGGCAGTGGTTCGTGAAGACCCTGGAGTTCCGCGACGAACTGCTCGAGCGCGGCCGTCAGATCTCGTGGCACCCCGAGCACATGGGGTCCCGATACGCGAGCTGGGTCGAGGGACTCAACCAGGACTGGGCGATCAGTCGGCAGCGGTACTTCGGCGTGCCGTTCCCCGTGTGGTTCCCGCTCGACGACGACGGTGAGCCCCTGTACGACGAGCCGATCCTTCCCGACGAAGCGGTCCTGCCGATCGACCCGCAGGACGATATGCCGCCCGGCTACTCCGCCGAGCAGCGAGGCGAGCCGGGCGGGTTCGTCGGCGACCCGGACGTGATGGACACGTGGGCCACGTCGTCGCTCACCCCGCAGATCGCGGCCCGATGGGAGGACGACCCGGACCTGTTCGAACGCCTCTTCCCGATGGATCTGCGGCCTCAGGCCCACGACATCATCCGAACGTGGTTGTTCTACACGGTGCTCCGCGCGCATCTCGAGCACGACTCCCTGCCGTGGACCGACGCGGCGATCAGCGGCTTCGTGCTCGACCCCGATCGCAAGAAGATGTCGAAGTCGAAGGGGAACGTGGTCGTGCCGACGGACGTGTTCGAGCAGCACTCGTCCGACGCCGTGCGCTACTGGGGCGCGAGCGCCAGGCTCGGATACGACGCGGCGTTCGACGAGCAACAGATGAAGGTGGGCCGGCGGCTCGCGATCAAGATCTTGAACGCGTCGCGCTTCGTGCTGTCGATGGAAGCCGAGCCGGGCCCCGTGACCGAGCCGGTCGACCGCTCGATGCTCCGTGCGCTGGCGGTCGTGGTCGACGAGGCGACCGCCGCCCTCGATGCCTACGAGCACTCGAAGGCGCTCGATGTGGTCGAACGGTTCTTCTGGGGCTTCACCGACGACTACCTCGAACTCGTGAAGCAGCGTGCCTACGGCGCCCACGGATCCGAGCCGGCGGCCACGGCGGTTGGGGCGCTGCGGGCCGCCCTCGACGTGCTGCTTCGACTGTTCGCCCCGTTCCTGCCGTACGTGACCGAGGAGGTCTGGTCGTGGTGGCGCGAGGGTTCGGTGCACCGAGCGCCGTGGCCCACGCCCGCCGACGCGTCGACCGACGGCGCCGACCCGGCGATCTACGAGGTCGCCGCCGCGGTGCTCTCCGCCGTGAGGAAGGAGAAGGCTCTCGCGAAGGTCTCGCTGAAGACCCCGGTCGACACGGTGAGCGTGCGCGACACGCAGGACCGGCTCCGCCTGTTGAGCCAGTCCTCCGTCGACCTGCGGGAAGCCGGCAACATCCGGGCGATCGAGCAAGCGGAGGCCGACACGTTCTCGGTCGAGACGGTGCTCGCGATACCCGACCCCCCGGCCGAGGGTGCCTCGGTCTGAGTCTGGCATGGACCAGGCGGCGGCGCTCGCCGAGCTCGAGGCTCGCAAGGAGACGCGCATCGTTCCCGATCTGTCGCGCATCCTGGCGCTCGCGACGTTCCTCGACGATCCGCAGCTCTCCTATCCCACGATCCACGTCTCGGGCACGAACGGCAAAGGCACCGTGGCTCGGGTCGCGAGCGCCGTCGCGTGTGCGCACGGCCTCACGACCGGCCTGTACACCTCGCCGCACCTCGCGTCCGTGACCGAACGGCTCTCGGTATGCGGCGTCGACATGACGCCTGGGGAGTTCGCCGAGGAATACTCGCACCTGCAGCCGTTCCTCGAGGTCGTCGACGCGAAGTCCGAGGAACGGGTCACCTATTTCGAGGCGTTGACGGCCCTCGCCTATCTCTGGTTCGCCGATCGACCGGTCGCGCTCGGAGTGTTCGAGGTCGGGATGGGCGGCACCTGGGACGCCACCAACCTGGTCGAGGGCGATGTCGCCGTGATCGCGCCGATCGGCCTCGACCATCCCGAGCTGGGCTCGACGCTCAGCCAGGTGGCAGGCGAGAAGGCCGGCATCGTCAAACAGGGGAAGACCGCCGTCGTTCGGGAACAGGACGATGAGGCGCTCGAGGTGATCGATCGACGGTGCCGCGACGTCGATGCCACGATGCTGCTCGAATACCGCGACTGGGAGGTCGTCGAACGCCTCCACGCCGTTGGGGGCCAGGCGTTCTCGCTCCGAGGTTCACACGGTTCCTACGACGAGCTCTTCCTGCCGTTGTTCGGGGAACATGCGGTCCACAACGCCGCCGCAGCTGTGGTGGCGTGCGAGGTGTTGATCGGGCGTGCCCTCGACGAGGATCCGTTGCGCGAAGCGCTCGCCGGCGTGCGTTGGCCGGGGCGGCTCGAGATCGTCGCACGCGCGCCCACCATCGTCCTCGACGGTGCGCACAATCCCGCCGCGGCAGAAGCGCTCGCGGGCGCGCTCCGTGAGTTCTTCACCTGGGAACGGTTGCACCTGGTGCTCGGGGTGAGCGCGAACAAGGACGTGGCCGGCATCGCCGCGCACCTCGCGCCGCTCGCCGACGCGACCTACGCGGCCCGCAACGAGAGCGAACGGTCGGGCGACGTCGCGCCGATCGTCGACGCGTTCGGCGCCCAGGGCAACCCCGTGACGACGCATGGAACCGTCGCGCAGGCCCTGGAGGCGGCCCGGGCGGGCGCCGGTCCCGACGACCTCATCTGCGTGACGGGGTCTCTGTACACTGTCGCGGACGCCCGCCGGGGGCTCGGCCTCACCACGTGAACGACGTCCTGATGAGACCGGGGGAACCACGATGGCCACCGAATCCACGTTGTTGATCGTCAAACCCGACGGGGTGCGTCGCGGCCTCGTCGGAGAGGTCCTGCGCCGCGTCGAGAACAAGGGGCTCACCATCGACGAGATGCGACTCGCCGTCATCGAACGACCGACCGCGCAGGAGCACTACGGCGAGCATCGCGGCAAGCCCTTCTTCGGCGAGCTCGTCGATTTCATCACCAGCGGTCCCGTCGTGCTGGCCAGGATCAGCGGCGACGACGCGATCACGTGTTGGCGCACGCTCATGGGTCCGACGAACCCGGTCGAGGCGCCCCCAGGGTCGATCCGCGGCGACTTCGCGACCGAGATCGGCGAGAATGTCGTGCACGGCAGCGATTCTCCGGAGTCGGCCGCACGCGAGCTGTCGTTGTTCTTCGGGACCTAGCCTCGCGCGATGGCAGGCCTGCAGGAGGCGTTCGACCGCATCGGCGCCGCCCTCGAACATCATCTCGAGTCGTCGCACGCGGCCGGGGCGGCGCTGGCGATCACCGATCGCGAGGAGATCCTCGGCGTCGCGGTCCGCGGTCTCGCCGATGTCGCCGCCGGTGCTCCGGTTCGGCCCGAGACGCGCTTCCAGATCGGATCGATCTCGAAGTCGTTCGCGGGCATCGTCGCCGTGCAGGAAGCCGAGGGCGGCCGGCTCGATCTGCACGTCAGCGTCAACGAGATCCTGCCGTGGCTCGAGCTGCCGGAGCCATTCGGTCCGATCACGGTGCACCACCTGATGCAGCACACGTCCGGCCTGGCGATCGGCACCGAGGACGCACCCACGCTCGCGGGAGCGCTGTGGCTGGCGCGTCAGCATCCGCCGACCACCGCTCCGGGGGAGCGCCACTGGTACTCCAACGACGGCTGGAAGATCGTCGGCGCCTGTCTCGAGCGGGTCACGGGATCGACGATCCAGGACCTGCTCGCCGAGCGCCTCTTCGTCCCGCTCGGCATGCGTGACTCCGAGGCTCGCATCACCGAGGAGAGCTACCTGAGGACCGCCGTCGGGTACGAGCCCACCCGATGGGATCGGCCCGCGCAGCTCCGCCACACCTTGTCGCCCGCCGATCGCATCGTTTCCGATACCGCCGACGGCTCCATCATCTCAACCGTGATCGACATGGCGGCCTACGCGCGCCTGTTGCTGGCGCGAGGAGACATGCCCGACGGGCGCGGCGGCCGGATCCTCGACGACCCGATGTTCACCACGCTCACCGAGCGAACCGTCGACGACGGCGAGGGCCGCAGGTACGCATACGGCCTGTGGCAGCAAGACGTCGACGGTCATCGGTGGATCGGCCACACCGGCGGCATGGTGGGCTATACGGCGCAGCTCACCGTCTCACCCGACGACGGGCTCGGCCTCGTGATCCTGCAGAACGGGGGAGGGAACAAACATGCGGTCGTGGCCCACGCCCTCGCGACGGTGCGCGCGAGCGTCGCCGGCGACGAGCTCCCGCCGGTCTGGGCGCCGCCGGCACCGACCGAGATCCCGGGTGCGGAGGGCTACGCCGGCTCCTATTCCGGCGATGACGGGAGGAAGCTCGAGGTCTGGGTCCTCGAGGACGGGCTCGGTATCACGCTCGGTCCGCTCCGCGTGCGCCTCGAACGCGACCCGCTGGAACGCGAGCCCGGCGACGCGTTCCTCGTCGCGCACGAGGCGCTCGACCGCTTCCCCCTGGAGTTCGTACGTGACGGCTCGGGATCGGTCGTGGAGGCGTTCCACGGGACCACCTGGTTCCGGCGAGAAGGGGGCCCTGTCGCCGAGGTCGCTGCGCTTCCCGACGAGTGGCAGGGGCTCGCCGGGTTCTATCGCAACGACGACCCCTGGGCTCCGGCGCTGCGTATCCTGGCCCGCAAGGGAGGGCTGGCGCTGCAGTGGCCCTACGAGGTCGGCAACGGCAGCACCGCCGGGGAGCTGATCCCGCTCGACGAGGGCTGGTTCGCGGTTGGCGCGGTGAGAGATCCGAGGAGGATCCGATTCCACGGCGACATCGACGGGATGGCGGTCGTCGCCGAGTACAACGGCGGGCGCTGGTACCGCTCGTTCGAGGAGTGACTCGGCTCAGTCGACCGGTGGCTCCTCGCGGGTCAGCCCCACATTCTCGCCGTATGCCCAGACATCGAACTCCGGTGGTGCGTGTCCCAGGATCGTGAGCGCGGTGCAGACCTGGGATCGATGATCGCTGCCGTGGTGGAGCACCTGAGCGAGCCGGATCCCGAGCGTCGCGTGGGTCACGCCGCCGTCGCGGCGGGTGACGGCGAGGTCTCGGTCGAGGTCGAGGTCCCGTTGCAGGATCGATTCCCAGCCGGCCGCGTTCCGGGTCGCCACGGTCCGAACGTCGGAGAGCGGCAGGTCGTCGGCGTCGAGACCCGCGATGCCGAGCTCGCCCTCGGAGATGCAGAACAGGTACCAGTTGTCGGCGTCGACGAGGTGACGAACCGTGTCGACCGTGCTGCCGTAGATCGCCGGGATGTGCCGCGTGAGCTCCTCGTCGGAGAGCGAGGAACAGCGCTCGAGCAGCTGCTCGGTGGCCCATGAGTGATGACGCAGCCCTTCGCGGAGCACGCTCAGAACTTCCGGAAGGCGATCGTCGCGTTCGCGCCGCCGAATCCGAACGAGTTCGACATCGCGAGCCGCACGTCGAGCTCGCGCGCCTCGTTCGGCGTCACGTCGAGATCGCACTCCGGGTCGGGCGTCGAGTAATGGATCGTCGGCGGGATCACGCCGTGCTCGATCGCGAGCGCACACGCGGCGCCTTCGACGGCTCCGGCGGCACCCAGCATGTGCCCGGTCATCGACTTCGTCGAGGAGACGGCCACGTCGTGGGCGTGGTCGCCGAGCACGCTCTTGATCGCTGCGGTCTCGGCCGCGTCGTTGAGGGGCGTCGACGTGCCGTGCGCGTTCACGTAGTCGACCGCGCCGGGCTCCTCGCCCGCATCGGCGAGAGCCCACGTCATCGCCAGGGCCGCGCCGGACCCTTTCGGATCGGGAGCGGTGATGTGGTGTGCGTCGTCGCTGGCACCGTAGCCGGCGACCTCGCAGTAGACGCGGGCACCTCGTGACCTCGCGTGCTCCTCGCTCTCCAGGATGAGCGCGCACCCGCCCTCGGAGAGGACGAACCCGTTCCGCTCCGCGTCGAACGGGCGCGAGGCCGACTCGGGGTCGGGGTTCTTGGTCAGCGCCGTCATCTGTGCGAACGCAGCGACCGTCAGTGGGACCGTCGCGGCCTCGGACCCGCCGGCGATCGCGAGGTCCGAGTAGCCGTCGCGGATCAACCGCATCGCCTCGCCGATCGCATGGTTCGACGACGAGCACGCCGAGACGGTGCAGTAGTTCGGTCCGGTCAGGCCGAAGTGCATCGCGATGTGGCCCCCGGCGGCATTGGCCATCAGCATCGGCACCATGAACGGCGAGACGCGTCCGGCTCCCTTCTCGCGCAACACGTCGTGTTGGTCGAGCAGGGTCTGCACACCGCCGATGCCGGTCGCATAGATCACGGCGCCACGCTCCGAGCGCACCTCGGGGTTGCCTGCGTCGGACCAGGCGAGCTTGGCGCTCGCGATCGCGTACTGGGCGAAGGGGTCGGTACGCCGCGCTTCCTTCGGTCCGAGGTGGTCGCCCACCACGAAGTCGACGGGGTATCCGGCGACCGACACCGGCAGGTCGTTCGTCTCGAACGCCTCGATGGTCCGCACCCCGTTGCGTCCGGCCGTGAGCCCGTTCCAGAACGCATCGATGCCGGTGCCGACCGGGGTGACCGGCCCGATGCCGGTGATCACGACCCTGCGTCGCTCGCTCACGGCTGGACTCCTGTGACGCTCGTGCCCGGCGCGCTCAGGAAACGCCGAGCTTGGTGGCGACCAGGTCGACCGCCTGGCCGACGGTCTTCACCGTCTCCATCTCGTCCTCGGGGATCTCGATGCTCCACTCCTCCTCGAGCGCCAGCACCGCTTCGACCAGGTCGAGCGAGTCGGCGTTGAGATCCTCGGCGAACCGGGCGTCGGGAACCACCTGCGCTTCGTCGACGGCGAGCTGCTCCGCGAGCACCTTCTTCACCCTGGTCTCGATCTCCGGACGGTCGGTCATCGCTTCCCCCTCCTGGTCTTCGGTCGCACAAGGCTAGCGGGCCGGGGCCGCTCGCGCCCTCAGGCCGTCAGTCCTCCGTCGACAGGGATCACCGCGCCGTTCACGTACGAGGCCTCGTCGGACATCAGGAACCGCACGACCGCCGAGACCTCCTCGAGGCGGGCCGTGCGTCGCAGCGGTGTCTGTTCCATGTAATAGCTCCGCGCCTGGTCGTCGAGGTGCGAGGTCATCTCGGTGTCGACGAGGCCGGGGCAGATCGCGTTCACGGTGACGCCCTTCGTGGCGATCTCGCGCGCCAGCGACTTCGTCAACCCGAGCAGGGCCGTCTTCGATGCGGCGTAGACCGTCTGACCGGCGTTGCCGTGCAGGGCGACCGCGCTGGACACGTTCACGATCCGCCCCCACTTCTCGCGCAGCATGCCGCGCATCGCCGCCTGGGCACAGAGGAACGAGCCCTTCACGTTCGTGGCCATCACGCGGTCGTAGGTCTCCATCGAGTACTTGATGAGCAGGCCGTCCTGACTGAACCCGGCGTTGTTCACGAGCCCGGTGACGTTGCCGGCCTCGTCGCCGACGCGGCGGAACGCTTCGGCGACGCTGGCCTCGTCGGCGGTGTCGAGGAAGACCGTCAGCCCCGGTGTGCCGGCCACCTCGAGGGCCTCGAGCGCGTTCTTCGCCGCGGCTTCATCGCTCCGATAGCCGATCGCGACCGTCCATCCCGCCTCGGCGAGAGCGATCGAACATGCCCTGCCGATGCCACGTGAGGCGCCGGTCACCACCGCGACCCTCGACCTCATGCCGTCGACTCCCCGTCTGCTCCCGGGGCGGACGCACCGGTCTCGACGGGCGAGGGAAGCGTCCACCGCATGAGCGTGGCCCCCCAGGTCAGCCCCGCGCCGAACGACGTGAACAACACGAGGTCGCCCTGGCCGATCGTGCCGGCGCGCCACGCTCGGTCGAGGGCGATCGGGATCGACGCCGCGCTCGTGTTGCCGACCTCCGCGACGTCGGACACCGCCTTGGCCGGGTCCATGCCCAGCCGGTCGACGACGGCGCTCATGATGCGGGCGTTGGCCTGATGGGGGATCAACACGTCGACCTCGTCGATCGTGTGTCCGGACTTCTCGAGGAGCTCGCGGCACGCCGAGGCCATCTCGGTCACGGCGCGCTTGAAGACCTCACGACCGTTCGGCATGCGCACCGAGTGGTCGTGCGCGGCCACCGTCTCGGCCGACGCGGGGGTGCGCGTGCCGCCCGCAGGCATCCACAGGATCTCCGCGGCGTTGCCGTCGGCGCCCAGGATCGAGCCTTCGATGCCCGCGACCTCCGACGCGCTCACGACCGCGGCGCCGGCGCCGTCGCCGAACAGGATGCACGTGCCACGGTCGTTGAAGTCGAGGATGCGGCTGAAGATCTCGGCGCCGATCAACAGGATCGTGTCTGCCGTGCCGGCCGTGATGAACGCGCTCGCGGTGGACAGTCCGTAGCTGAACCCCGAGCACGCGGCGTTGATGTCGAACGCGGGACAGCTCACCCCGAGCTTCTGCTGCACCCACACGGAGGTCGCAGGGAACACCGTGTCGCCGGTGATCGTGGCGACGATGATCATGTCGAGCTGCTCCGGAGCGACTCCGGCGGCCTCGAGGGCCGCGTTGGCCGCTTCGACCGCGAGGTCGGACGTCTGGACGTCGTCGGCGGCGAAATGGCGGGCCTCGATGCCCGTGCGCTCGCGGATCCACGCGTCGTCGGTGTCCACGAGCGTTTCGAACCAGGTGTTGGGCACGATCTTGGGTGGGAGCGAGCTGCCCACCCCGGCGATGGTGGCGTGTCGCGTCACGGCGCCGAGCTTACCGCGGCGACCGCGGCCTCGGGTGAGTCGACCGCGACCGCCGACGCGCTCGGCACGACCCGTTTGGCCATCTTCGTGAGCACGTCGCCGGGGCCGCACTCGAGGAACCTCGTCGCTCCCGCGGCGGCGAGCGCCTGCGCATCGTCCTGCCAGCGCACCGGCGACACCACGTGCCGCTCGACCAGCGAACGCAGGTCGAGCGGATCGCTCACGAGTGAGCCGCTCACGTTCTCGGCGATGGGGAACGTGGGCGTCGTGAACTCGACCGCGGCGAGCACGTCGAGGATCGG
>DASTBT010000137.1:0-24531 GCA_035711865.1 Actinomycetota bacterium | reverse complement strand
GGCCGCGCACGGCGTCGTGGCGGAATCGCTGGCCAACGCCGCCAAGCACTCGGGCTCGAAGGACGTGAGCGTGAAGGTCGCGTGCGAACCCGGCGCGCTTCGTGTCGAGGTCACCGACCGAGGCCGAGGCATCGCCGCGGTGACCGACAACGACCCGCACTTCGGGCTCCGTTTGCTGCACACCCGCGTACACGAGATCGGCGGCTCGATCGAGATCGAGTCGACCCCCGGGCACGGCGTCCGCGTGATCGCCGTGCTCCCCGTCGGAGGAGAGAGCAGATGAGGATCATGATCGTGGACGACCACGCACTCGTGCGCCGTGGCATGGGTTACGTGGTGAAGGAAGGCTTCTCGGACGCGGACGTCGTCGAAGCGGAAAGCTCCGCCGTGGCTCTCGACGTGCTGAGGAGCGGGACGAAGATCGATCTCGCCCTCGTCGACGTGCGGATGCCGGATCTCGACGGCCTCGAGCTGTTGCGCGCTGTGAAGGCCGAGTGGCCGGACATGCCGGTGATCATGCTCTCGACCTACGAGAACGCGCCGTACGTGAAACGCGCCCTCGCCGACGGGGCCGCCGGGTACCTCCTCAAGGACGCCACGCCCGAGGACCTCTCCCAGGCGATCAACGTGGCGATGTCGGGCAGCGGCAACGTGCTCAGTCCCCGGGTGATCCAGAACCTCTTCGACGAGCAGCAGGGAGGCGGCACGAACGACAACGGCCGTCGCAACGAGTTCAACCTGACCCAGCGCGAGAACGACATCCTGGCCCAGCTCGCCGAGGGGCGATCGAACCGCGAGATCGCGCAGTCGCTCTTCCTGTCGGAGAAGACGGTCAAGGCCCACCTGGCGGCGATCTTCCGCAAGCTCGGGGTCACGAACCGCACGCAGGCCGCGATGATGGCCGTGCAGATGGGCGTCGGCCCGATACCGGGCGCCCTCGCGGTCAACGACTAGCCTCGCTACGAGCCTTCGCTGAAGTCGCGGAAGAACCGGCTCGGCGTGGGGCCCCGCTGGCCCTGATACTTGTTGCCCGCCGAACCGTACGGAGCCTCGGCCTCGGTCGTGAGCCTGAAGAAGCTGATCTGCCCGATCTTCATGCCCGGGTACAGCGTGATCGGCAGGTTCGCGACGTTGCTGAGCTCGAGCGTGAGGTAGCCGTCCCAGCCGGGGTCGACGTAGCCGGCCGTCGAGTGGATCAGCAGGCCGAGCCGGCCGAGCGAGGACTTGCCCTCGAGCCGCGCGACGAGGTCGTTCGGCAGGGCGACGCGCTCCAGCGTCGACCCGAGCACGAACTCACCCGGATGCAGGATGAACGCCTCGTCCGGCTTCGTCTCGACGAGCTCGGTGAGGTCGGGCTGCTCCTGCTTCACGTCGATGTACGGGTAGCGGTTGTTCGCGAACACCCTGAACTGCGAGTCGACGTGCAGGTCGACCGACGACGGCTGGATGCAGCGTTCGTCGAACGGATCGATCACGATGCGCCCGGCGTCGATCTCCTCGCGGATCGTGCGGTCGGACAGGATCATCGGGCGCTGATGCTACCGGCTGACGCTCCGGGCGACCCAGCGCTCGAGCACGGCGGCCGCGGCCCCCGAGTCGATCGTCTCGGCCGCCAGCGCCACGCCTTCCTCGAGGCCATCGCTGCGCCCGGCGACCTCCAGCGCGGCCCCGGCGTTCAGCAGCACCACGTCGCGCTTGGGCCCGGGTTCGCCCGCGAGCAGCGCGCGCACGATCTCGGCCGAGGACCCCGCGTCGCCGCCTTGCAGGTCGTCGAGGGTCGCCCGTGAGAACCCGAGGTCGGCCGGATCCACCCTGGTCTCGTTCGCCTCGCCGTCGGCCACCCGGAAGACGGTCGAGGGCCCGGTCGTGGTCAGCTCGTCGAGCCCGTCCTCCCCCCGGAACAGCACGGCACGAGTCCCGCGGCGCGCGAGCACCTCGGCCATCAGCGGCAGCATGTGGGGATCGGAGCACCCGACCGCCTGCGCGAACGGCCGCGCCGGGTTCGTGAGCGGCCCCAGGAAATTGAACACGGTCGGCACGCGAAGCTCCCGCCGCACCGGCCCGGCGTGAGCCATGGCCGGGTGGAACATCGGGGCGAACAGGAATGCCAGTCCGGTTTCGGCGAGGCACGACTCCACGCCCGCTGCGTCGAGATCGATCGTGACCCCGAGAGCCTCCAGCACGTCCGCGGAGCCGCAGTTCGAGCTCGCTGCACGATTCCCGTGCTTGGCCACGGGCACCCCCGCCCCCGCCACCACGATCGCCGACGCCGTCGAGATGTTGAACGTGCCACTCCGGTCGCCCCCGGTGCCGACGATGTCGACCACCGGTGCCGGCGCCCGCACCGGGTTCGCGAACTCGAGCATCGTGCGGGCCAACCCCTCGACCTCGTCGGCGGTCTCGCCCTTGGTGCGCAACGCCATGAGCAAGCCACCGACCTGACCGGGCGTGGCCTCGCCGGCCATCACCCTGCGCATCGCCTCGGCCGCCTCGTCGGCTTCGAGGGCCTCGTGCCGCACGAGCCTCGAGAGGGTGTGCGGCCAGAAATCGGGGTCGGAGTCCACGGGCTCGTGCGTCATGGCGCTCGACGCTAGCAGGTGTCGCGAAGGCGCTGGAGGCGGTCGACCGGCCGGCCCGGCGCTCGCTACACTTGGGTGTTCCCGGGCTCGCCCAGGAGGGCCACGCGGGTGTGGTTCAATGGCAGAACGTGAGCTTCCCAAGCTCGAGACGGGGGTTCGATTCCCCTCACCCGCTCCGACCGCTCCGATCCTGTTTCGCGCTCACATGAATCGAGGCGCCGTCGGGCAGAGGTCGTTGAGGGGACAGATCCGGCAACGAGGCGTCGGCGCCTTGCAGACCTCTCGCCCGAGCCTGATGAACCCCACGTGCATCGGCGTGCGGAGGCCATCGGGGATCAGCTCGTGCAGGATGCGGTCGGCACCCTCGGCGCTCGCCCTCGCCGGGATGAGTCCGAGCCGCCTCGTCACTCGGTGCACGTGCGTGTCGACCGGCATCGCATCGCGGCCGAGCGCGAAGCTCAGCACCACCGCGGCGGTCTTCGGCCCGATGCCGGGCAGGGACATCAGATAATCGCGGGCCTCGGCGTCGGGCATCTCGCGCAGCGCCGAGAGGTCGAACGCCCCCTCACGGGTGCGCACTTCCCGCAGGATCGCCTGGATGCGCGGCGCCTTCGAGTTCGCGAGACCGCCGCTGCGGATCGCGTCGGCCACCGTCTCGGTCGTGGCCTCGGCGACCTGCCGCCACCCGAGCGGGAAGGCGCGCCGCAGGCTCTCGAACGCGCGCTCCGCGTTCAGATCACTCGTGTGCTGGCTCAGCACCGTGAGCACGAGCTCGTCGAGGGGATCGACGGCGCGGGGCGGCTCGAGCGGTCCGAACCGCTTGGCGAGGCGGTTGGCGATCGCACGGATCCGCCGGGGCCCGGGCGGGTGCCACGGCCGCGACCCGGCCGTGGGTTCGGCCGGCCTCGGGGAGCTCACTGCTGACCGCGCGCGCCGTTGCGGAACTGGGTGAGCGAGGGCTCGAACCCGAGCGGGATGTTGTCGGTGGGGCCGTTCCGGTGCTTGGCCACGATCAGCTCGGCGAGCTTCTTCTTCTCGGGATCGGCGTCGTCGCGGTGGATGAACATCACGATGTCGGCGTCCTGCTCGATGGCACCCGACTCCCTGAGGTCGCTCAGCTGCGGGCGCTTGTCGGCCCGGGCCTCGGGGTTGCGGTTGAGCTGACTGATCGCGATCACGGGGATCTCGAGCTCCTTGGCCAGCATCTTCAGCGACCTGCTGATCTCGGCGATCTCCTGCTGGCGGGAGTCGAGCCGCCGGCCGCCCATGCCCGGGTGCCCCATGAGCTGGAGATAGTCGACGATGATCAGCGAGAGCCCCCGCTTTCCCGTCCGCATGCGGCGCGCCTTGGCCCGGATGTCGACGATGTTCGTGTTGCCCGAGTCGACGATCGACAGCGGCGCGTCGTGGAGCACCTCGGCCGCTTGCACGACCGCCTGCCAGTCGTTCGGCCCGACGCGCTTGTTGCGGATGCGATCCCAGGGCACGCGAGCCTCCGCGCAGAGCAGGCGCATGCCGATCTCCCACCGCGACATCTCGAGGGAGAAGATCGCGACGGTGTGTTCGGCCACCGCGATGTTGCGGGCCATGTTCACGGCCAATGAGCTCTTGCCGATACCCGGCCTGGCCGCGAGCACGATCAGGTTGCCGGGCTGTAGCCCCGACGTGAGGTTGTCGACGTCGATGAACCCGGTGGGCAGCCCGGTGTACGCGGACTCCCGCGTCTGGATCGACTCCAGGTCGATCATGGCCTGGTCGATGAGGTCGCGCAGCACCGCCATCTCCTCGCGGTCCTCGCGGCGCGCCACCTCGTAGATGCGCTGCTCCGCCTCGTCGGCGACCTGCTCGGCCTCTTCGGTCGAGGCGTAGGCGCGGTCCATGATGTCGGCGGCGGCGGAGATGAGCCGGCGGCGGAGCGCGGCCTTCGAGACGATCTCGGCGTAGTACCCGGCCGAGGCCGGGGTCGGCACCTCGTTCGCGAGGTCGGCCAGGTAGAGGCGGCCACCGACGTCGTCGAGCGCCCCCTCGTGCTCGAGCGTCGCCGCCGCCGAGACGATGTCGACGGGTTCACCACGGGCGAACAACGCTCGCAGCGCCGTGTAGATGCGCCCGTGGGCGGAGCGATAGAAGTCGTCGGGCTCGAGGATCTCGACGACGTCGGCCACGGCCTCGTTGGACAGGAGCATCGCGCCGAGGACCGAGGCCTCGGCCTCCATGTTGTGCGGCGGCAGCCGATGCCCATCACCCGTGGGCAAACGCCGGATGTCGTCGGCCGTGCGCGCCATCTACCCCTCCCCGCCGCGACCCGCGCCGACGGCGCCGGACACGCTTCCCAACCCGGGGACGCTACGCGCGTCGGCCCGGTGACGACAGTGGACAATCGCTGTGGATTGCTGCGGTGCAGGTCGCGGAGCGAGATTCCTTGTCACTCCGGCTCTGACCTGCGCTTTCCACATGTGGAGAATCATGTGGAACAGTGTGAATCACATGTGTGACATTTCCACCTGCGTGTGACGACGTCCCCGTACACTCCGCGACATGTCGCGCCGCCTCCAGGCCGTGATCTTCGACATGGACGGCACGTTGTTCGACTCGATGGAGCCGGTGACCGACGCCTTCATCTCGACGATCCTGGAGGCCGGAGGCCGGCGATTCACGCCCGACGACATCGTCGAAGCGTTCACGGTGGGGTCGAGCGAACGCATGATGGACCACCTGCTCGGCAGGCAGGTGACCGAGGCCGAGCATGCCTCGTACCATCGCAGGCTGAACGTCGGGGCGGCCATGATGCGCCCGTACCCGGGCATGGAAGCCGCGCTCAGCGCGCTCGCCGATGCGGGCCTTCGGCTCGCGCTGTTCACCGGCGCCGACGTCAGGAGCCTCGACCTGCTGCTGGGCCGAACCGGCCTGCGCGAACGGTTCGAGGTGCGAACCGGCGGCGACGAGGCCGGCCGGGCCAAGCCGGATCCCGCCGGCGTCACGCTCACGTGCGCCCGGCTGCGGGTCGATCCTTCGGCTTCCGCCTACGTCGGCGACAGTGAGCAGGACATGCTCGCAGCCCGGGCCGCGGGCACGTTGGCCGTCGGGGCAGGCTGGGGGAGCCTCTGGCGAGGAACGCACCCCGCCGATGTCGTCGTGAGGCGTCCGGTCGACCTGACGGCCGTGCTGACGGCCTCGTGAACGTCGGAAGCCGGGCGACACGCCCGGCTTCCGACAGATGCTCGAGATCGAGGGTCAGCCCTCGGGCACGACCTGCACCGTGACGACGGGATCGACCTGGTGGAACAGGTGGACCCGCACTTCGTGGGTGCCGACGGAACGGATCGGCTCGTCGAGGTGCACGTCGCGTCTGTCGACCGTCACCCCCTCGTGCTTGGCCGCGATCGCCTCGGCGACATGTTCGGCGGTGACCGACCCGAAGAGCTTGCCCTCGTCGCCTGCGCGGGCGGGGATCTCGATCGGCCCGCCCGAGATGAGTCGCGATGCGATGGCTTCGAACTCGCCCTTGCGAGCGTACTGTCGTCGCTCGTGGGCGCGCCGGAGGTTCTCGGCCTGTTGGGCCGCCCCCTTGTGCGCCCTGACGGCGATCGAGCGGGGGATCAGGTAGTTGCGCGCGTAGCCGTCGGCAACCTCGACGACATCACCGGGATCGCCGAGCTTGTCGACGGGCTTCTGGAGGATGATCTTCATCGGCTCGAATACGGCAGCAAGGCCATCTCGCGTGCGTTCTTCACGGCCGTGGCCACGTCACGCTGATGTTGGACGCAGTTGCCCGTGACCCGCCGAGCACGGATCTTGCCCCGGTCGCTCACAAACTTCCGCAGCATGACCGTGTCCTTGTAGTCAACGTGGTCGACGCGGTCCTTGCAGAAGACGCAGAACTTCCGCTTGCCCTTCTTCTGCCAGCCCTTGTCGTCCTTGTCGCGACGGCGCTTCGGGCCTTCCCTCTTCTTCGGTGGCATTACAGCGGTGTCTCCTCCTGTTCGGTGCCCCCGCCGCCCACGGGCGCCGCCACACGCTCGCCCCAGTCGCCGCCGGACGAGCTGCTGCTCGAGCGGGACTGTCGCTCGACGCGGGCGGTCGCCCATCGCAGGCTCGGGCCGACCTCGTCGGCCTCGATCTCGATGGCGGAGCGCTTGTCGCCGTCCTGGTTCTCCCAGGAGCGGTAGTTGAGCCGGCCGGCCACCACGACGCGCGTGCCGCGCGTGAGGGACTCGGCGGCGTTCTCGCCGAGGCTGCGCCAGCAGTTGACGGTGAAGTACGACGCCTCGGCGTCCTTCCAGCCACCGGCGCCGTCGGGGATGCGGCGGTTCACGGCGATCCGGAACTTGCAGACCGCGGCCCCGTTGGGCGTGTACCGCAGCTCGGGGTCGTCGGTCAGGTTGCCGACCAGCGTCACCTGGTTGTCGCTCGCCATGTCACGTCACCACCTTGTGGGTGTCGCACCCGTCGCGCGTATGGCTCACGCGGGGGTGGGGGAAGCTTCGGGTTGTGTGTCGTCGGATGCCTCGGTCGCCGCGCTCGACGTGGCCGGCTCGGCCGAGGTCGGTCGCGGCTGCTCGCCGCGGGCCTCGGCGCGCTTGGCGTGTCGCCCCTTGGCCGGCAACGCGATCACCTTGTGACGGATGACGTCGTCGGCCAGGTTCAGCACCCTGTCGAGCTCGGGCTGGACCGCGGGGTCGGCCGTGAACGTGGCTACGACGTAGTAGCCCTCGTTCTGGTGGTCGATCTCGAACGCGAACCGCCGACGGCCCCAGCGATCGATGTTGGCGACCTCACCACCGCCGGCGGAGACCGCCTTGGCGATGCGATCGACCGCCGTCGAGACGACCTTCTCGTCGGCCTCGGCGGGCAGGATGAGCATGGCTTCGTACTCCCTCAACCAGTCACCTCCTCTGGTCTGGACGGCCCCCTCACGAGAGGGAGCAGTAGGGACTTGAGGGTCGCCCAGCAGTGTACGAGAACGGCTCGAACGCTAGCACCGGCCCCTGACACATGGGTCCGCCGACGGACCGCCGGGAAGCCTTGAGGCTTTCCTCGACGTTAGACTGCAACGACTGCCGTGCACTTGAAGGAGGCGCGAGCGATGCCCGACCGAACCGTGTCGATCCACCACCTCAGAGCGTGGAAGGGTGAGCACCGACGCTGGGTCATGCTCACCGCGTACGACTTCCCGACCGCCCAGATCCTCGACCGAGCCGGCGTTCCCGCGCTGCTCGTGGGCGACTCCCTCGGCCGCAACGCCCTCGGCTACGACGACGAGCTGCCGGTCACGATGGAGGACATGCTCCATCACCTGAAGGCGGTCTCGCGCGGCGCCGAGCGCGCGATGGTCGTCGGCGACATGCCCTTCATGAGCTACCAGGCCTCGATCGAGGACGGCGTTCGCAATGCCGGCCGCCTCGTGAAGGAAGGCGGCGCCACGGCGGTCAAGCTCGAGGGTCCCCAGATGGACCTCGTGCATCGGCTCACGGAGATCGGCATCCCGGCGATGGCCCACATCGGCCTCACGCCCCAAGCCGTGCACGGCCTCGGCGGCTACCGTGTGCAGGGCCGCGGCGAAGACGCCCACAAGGTCTTGGACCAGGCCGTTCAGCTCGAGAAGGCCGGCGCGTTCGCGATCGTGCTCGAGGCGATGCCCGCCGAGCTCGGCGTCGAGATCACCCAGGCCGTGCAGATCCCGACGATCGGCATCGGCGCCGGGAACGGCACCGACGCCCAGGTGCTCGTGATCAACGACCTACTGGGCCTCACCGAACATCCGCCGAAGCTCGCGAAGGCCTACGCCGACCTGCGTGGCACGATCACCGCCGCCGTCACGACCTTCATCGACGACGTGGAGGCGGGTTCCTTCCCCGACGAGGATCACTCGTACTCCTAGACTCGGTCCGTGTCCACGGCCGACGATCCGGAGAAGCGGGCCGAGCTCGTCTCGATGATCTCGCACGAGCTGCGGGGGCCGATCTCGACGATCAAGGGAATCGCCGCGACCTCGCGATCGTTCTACGACCGGCTTCCCGACGACGAGAAGCGCGAGTTCCTGGAGCTGATCGAGCAGGAAGCCGACCGCATGCTCGAGATCGTGAGCGAGGTCTCGCTCGCGATGAAGCTCTCGGCACGGGTGCTGCGTCTGCAGTCGGGTCCCGCCGACCTCGCCGGGATCGTCCGTGAAGGCGTGGAAGCCGCCGGCCTCGGCCACGAACGCCGCGTTGATCTCGAGCTCGACGACGACGTCTCGGTGGAAGGCGACCGCGCGCGGCTCGTCGAGGTCGTGCGCCAGGTCGTGCGGAACGCCGGCACGTATTCCCCGCCGGATCGGCCGGTCGAGATCACGCTCACGCGCGAAGGCGACGACGCGGTGCTCACGGTCGTCGACCACGGGCCCGGCATCCCCGAGGATCGTCGGGAACAGGTGTTCACAACGTTCCCGAACTGGCGTCCAGCCGGCTACGAGGAGGTGCAGGGAACCGGGCTCGGGCTCTTCATCTCCAGGGGTCTGGTTGCCGAACACCAGGGAGAGATGTCCGTCGAGGACGCGCCGGGCGGCGGTACCATGCTCCGGATCCGGCTTCCCGCTGGGAGGGAACAGGCTCGTGGGTGAGGGCGACACCGTCACGCTGCTGATCTGCGACGACCACAAGATCCTGACCGATGCGCTCGCGACCGTCGTCGGGCTCGACGGCACCCTCACGATGGTGGCCGACCCCGTGCACGACCCCGAGACGGCGATCGAGGTCTCGAGCGAACATCTGCCCGACGTCGTGCTGATGGACATCGTGTTCAAGGGCGGCGGTCTCTCCGGCATCGACGCGACCCGCAAGATCAAGGAGGTCTCGCCCAGCACCAAGGTCGTGATCATGACCGCGCACGACGACGACCGGCTGTTGGTCGAGGCGGTGGAAGCCGGAGCGTCGGGCTTCCTGGGCAAGGACGAGGCCGCCCAGGAGCTGTTGTCGGCGGCGAAGGCCGCAGCCGACGGCGAGGTGCTGATCGACCCGTCCACGCTCACCCGGCTCCTGGCGCAGGTGGCACGCGAGCGCGAGATCCAACGGGAAGCGACGATGCTGCTCGACGACCTCACCGAGCGCGAGCGCGAGATCCTGCAATTGCTCGCCGAGGGCATGCGCAACGACGACATCGCCGCGAAGCTCTACATCAGCCCGCAGACCGTGCAGACGCACGTGCGGAACATCCTCGGGAAGCTGCGCGTGCACTCCAAGCTCGAGGCCGTGGCGTTCGCCGTGAAGTACGGCGCGATCACGGTCTGACGGTTCCGCCTCGAGATCGCCCCGGCGGCATCCCTACCCGGTCCTCGGTACCCAGGTTTACCGCTGCCCGAGCATGCAGCGACGACCACCTCGGAGCCGATGACTGGGGCAGAACGCGAGCCACCGCCCCCTCGGTGGTCCGCCACACAACGAAGGGCCCGAGTCCACCCCTCCCGGACTCGGGCCCTTTTCCACGTCAGGGGGTGGTTGACGACCCCGTTCTCGTGCGAGTATCCGTGCGGGCCCGATCCCCACCGGGCGCGCGGCCCGGTCCCCCCGAGCGAAGGAAGGAACACCTCATGCGTCGCACCACGATCCTGCTCCTGCTGGTCGGCTCCGTCGTGCTCGGCGTGGGCACCGTCTCCCCGGCTCAAGCGGCCGGAGGCTCCACGAAGGTGGAACCGCTCCCCGCGGCCGACGCGTACGTGATCGAAAACGTCTGTGAGTTCCCCGTCGCGTACACCGACCGGGGAGGGCGCACCCTCACCACGCGGTACGACCGCGCGGGCAGGATCGTCTCCCGCACGATCACGGGCACCTCGACCGTGGAGTTGCGCAACCTCGCCACCGACGCGACCGAAAGCTTCGAGATCAGCGAGCGGACGACGATCGTCTACCACGGCGACGGCACGGCCACCGTCGTCCAGATCGGGTCCTCGGGCATCGCGCTCGATCCCGGCACGAGCACACGGACGCCCGATCTCATCTGGTACGGGGGTCTCGTGCTCAGCCGCGGCACGCTCGACGAACGCACGCTCCTGTTCGTCGACGTGACGCATCAGCGGCGCGTCGGCGTGGAAGCCGACATCTGCGACATCCTCGTCTCGGGGCTGAAGCCTCGCCACTGAGCCGGCGACGACCTCAGGCCAGATGTGACCGCCTGACCTTGCCGCCGGGCGTGCGAGGGAGCTCGGGAACGAGCACGAGCTCACGGGGAGCCTTGTGCCGGCCGATGACCTCGCTCGCGTGGTCGCGGAGCTCCTCGAGGGACGGAGGGTCGTCGATCGTGCGCGGAACGACGAACGCGACCACCTGCTGGCCCCACTCCGGGTGCGGCCGGCCCGCGACGCCGACCTCGGCCACCTTCGGGTGCGTCGCGATCGCGCGCTCGACCTCGGTCGGCCACACCGTTTCGGCGCCCGTGCGGATCGCCTCGTCGAGCCGTCCGGTGACCTGCAAGCGGCCATCGTCGTCGAGCCTGCCCGCATCGCTCGTTCGGAGCCAGCCACGCACGTCGAAGGCGGCCCCGGTGGCCGCCGGGTCGTGACGGTAGCCGCGCATCACCGTGGGCCCAAGCAGCTCGATGCGACCGTCGACGATCCGGACCTCGGTGCCCTGGAACGGCATGCCGTCGTAGACCACACCGCCGCACGCCTCGGTGAGCCCGTAGGTCTCGACGATCGTCGCGCCGAGCGATCCTGCTTCCGCGCGCACGTCGCGATCGAGTGGCGCGCCGCCGACGAGCATCGTGCCCAACCGGAACAGATCCGCCCGGGCGCGCACGAGCCGCGAGACCATCGCGGGCACGAGCGAGACGATCGCTCCCGCGGGAGCCTCACGCATCAGCCGGTCGACGTCGAACCGCTCGTGCACGACGACGGGTACCTCGGCGATCTCGCTCCGCACGAGGACCAGCAGCCCGCCGATGTGCGCCGGGGTGAGGCAGCACAGGAGCGGCGCTCCGGTGCTGTGGCCTCCAGTCTCCAGCGCCGAGAAGGATCCGGCCACGGCCGCGACCACCGACTCGCGAGAGAGCTCCACCAGCCGGGCCTTGCCTCCGGTGCCGGAGGTGGCCATCACGACCGCGAGGTCCTCGCCGACCGGCGCGGCGCCGGCGTAGACGGTGAGCGCGCCGCCGGTGCCGAGCACGGCCGCGGGTCGTGCGAGGTCGAGCAGCCGCTCTCGCTCCGATGCGGTCAAGCGCTCGTCGAGCGGCAGGAAGGTCACGTGTTCCGACCACAGCCGGTGCAGCAGCGGGACCCACGCCGGCCCGGCCGGCACGTCGACCGCGAGCAGCTCGCCTGGGGCGATGTCGAACGCGCTCGCCATGGTTGCGAGCCTACCGAGGACGACGCGTCGGGCCCTGGCGCCGGGCGCGGCGGGTTCGATAGCCTCGCGGTTCCGCTAGCCTCTGCTCGATCCTGCGAGTGCCGACTCTCGGAGTGAACGGTCATATGGACGACATCACCGCGCAACCCGCGAGGACGATCGAGACCGCGCTGGAGTGGATCCCCGACGGCGACTGGACCGACGTGCGCTACGAGACCGCCGAGGGCATCGCGAAGATCACGATCGACCGGCCGGAGGTGCGGAACGCGTTCCGGCCGAAGACGACGATGGAGCTGATCCGCGCGTTCGACCTCGCCCGCGACGACCCCTCCATCGGGGTCGTGATCCTCACCGGGCAGGGCTCACTCGCGTTCAGCTCCGGGGGCGACCAACAGATCCGTGGCGACGACGGCTACGTCGACGAGCGTGGCGTCGGCCGGCTGAACGTGCTCGACCTGCAGATCCAGATCAGGCGGCTGCCGAAGCCCGTGGTCGCCATGGTCGCCGGCTACGCGGTGGGGGGTGGCCACGTGCTGCATCTCTGCTGCGACCTCACGATCGCCGCCGACAACGCCCGCTTCGGCCAGACCGGCCCGCGGGTCGGGTCGTTCGACGGCGGCTACGGCATCAACCTGCTCGCACGACAGATCGGCGAGAAGCGGGCGAAGGAGGTCTGGTTCCTCTGTCGTCGCTACGACGCCGAGACGGCGCTCAACTGGGGCCTCGTGAACGCGGTGGTGCCGGTCGAAGACCTCGAGCGGGTGACCGTCGAGTGGTGCCGGGAGATGCTCGCCCTGTCGCCGCTCGCGCTCCGGCTGCTGAAGGCCGGCTCGAACGCGGGAACCGACGGCCTCACCGGGGTGCAGCAGCTCGCAGGCGACGCGACGCTCCTCTATTACATGAGCGAGGAGGCGCAGGAAGGCCGCGACGCCTTCAAGGAGAAGCGCCGGCCCGACTTCTCGCGGTTCCCGAAGCGCCCGTGACCTCGACGGCCTCGCGCCCGAGCTCGCCGTCGGTCTGGTGGCACGGTGCGCGCCCCCGCACGCTCGGTGCCGGGCTCGTGCCGGCCGTGCTCGGAACGGCTGCCGCCGGCGAGGTCGTCTGGTGGCGGTTCGCGGCCGCCCTCGTGGTCGCGGCTGCCCTGCAGATCGGGGTCAACTACGCCAACGACTACTTCGACGGCGTGCGAGGCGTCGACACGCACGAGCGCCTCGGCCCTCCCCGGCTGACCGCGACCGGCGCCGCCTCGCCGAGGTCGGTGCTCGTGGCCGCCCTGTTCGCGCTCGGGATCGCCGCGGTCGCCGGCCTCGCGCTCGCGCTCGTCACGGAGCCGGCGCTGATCTTGTTCGTCGGCGCGCTCGCGCTGGTCGCGGCGGTGCTCTACAGCGGCGGCCCGCGCCCTTACGGCGGTCTCGGCCTCGGTGAGCTGATGGTGTTCCTGTTCTTCGGGCTGATGGCCACGTGCGGCACCGCCTTCGTGATGGTGGAGACGGTGCCCGCCGCGGCGTGGTGGACGGGAGCGGCGATCGGCTTCCTGGCCGTGGCGATCCTCGAGGCGAACAACCTGCGAGACATCCCGACCGACGAGGCGAGCGGGAAACGAACGCTCGCCGTGCGCCTGGGCGATCGATCGGCCCGGCGCCTGTACCGGGCGACCGTCGTGCTCGCGTTCGCCACCCTCGTGATCGGCGTGCTCGTCGACCTCGCCGACGAAGGCGCCGGCCTGCCGCAGTGGGCGCTGTTCGGTCTCGGGGCGTGGGTCTTCGCGATCCGGCCGATGGAAGCCGCCGGCTCCGCCGTCGGACGCGACCTGATCCCGGTGCTCACGGGCACCGCCGCCACGCACGCCGCGTTCGGACTGCTCACGGCGCTCGGGCTGGTCCTCTGGCACACGGCGTGATGGACGGCGGCGACCTCAACCTCGCGTGCGCGTGGGCGCTCGTCGACGGCCTCGTGGGCGGCGGCGTTCGGCACGCATGCCTCTCCCCCGGGTCCCGCTCGACACCCCTCGCGCTCGCCCTCGCGCGACACCCCGCCATCACCGTCCACGTCCACCTCGACGAGCGCTCCGCCGGGTTCTACGCGGTCGGCGTGGTGCGCGCCACCCGCGAACCGGTCCTGGCAGCCTGCACGAGCGGGACCGCGACCGCCGAGCTCCTGCCTGCGGTCGTCGAGGCGTCGCAGTCGAGGCTTCCGCTGCTCGTGCTGACGGCCGACCGGCCCCCGCGCTTGCGCGGCACCGGCGCGAACCAAACGATCGACCAGGTCGGCCTCTACGGCGCGTATGCGCGCGAGGACCTCGACCTGCCGGTGCCCGAGGCGGCCGGGCAGGAGGCCTGGTGGCGCCAGGCCGCTCGTGAGGCGCTCGAGGCCGCGTTCGGCGATCCGGTCGGCCCCGTCCACGTGAACTGCCCGTTCGAGGAGCCCCTGAACCCGTCGCTCGAGACGGAGCTCCCCGATCCGAGCGGCGAGGCACTGTCGCTGCCGCCGCGGCCCGACGCCGACCTCACCGCCGAGGAGTCGGATCGCCTGACCGAGCTCGTCTCGGGCGCCAGAGGTGCGGCCGTGCTCGGCGGGACGCCCGACGACCTCACCGACGTGGCCGCCTCGTGGTCGGGAACCCTCGGATGGCCGGTGCTGGCCGAGCCCACGTCCAACGCGCGCCTGCCCGGCACGGCCCTGCTCGCGGGTCAAGGACTGATCGCCGAGTGGGCCTGGTCGGCCGGCCACCGTCCCGACCTCGTGATCCAGCTCGGCGCGGCGCCGACGACGCGCGCGACCCAGGCCTTCGTTGCGTCGGCCGAGCGCCTGATCGTCGCGGACCGCTGGCACCTCGACCCCGACCCCGAGCGCGCCGCGACGTGGCGGCTCGCCGTCGACGCCGACGTGCCGACCGATGCGCTGCAGGGAGGACCGGTCCACGTCCTGGCCGCGCCCGAGGAGTGGACGTCGTCGTGGGCCGACGCCGACAGGAAGGCCCGTGCCGCGCTCGACGGATTCCTCGACGCCGTCGACGAGCCCCTCGAGCCGCGGATCGCCCGAGACGTCGCGGCGTGCGTGCCCGATAACGGCACGCTCTTCGTCGGCAACTCCACGCCGGTGCGTGACCTCGACCTCGCGATGGCTCCTCGCAGGGGGCTTCGCGTGCTCGCGAACCGCGGGGCGAGCGGCGTCGACGGGCTCGTCTCGACGGCGCTCGGCGTCGCTGCCGCCGGCCAGGGGCCGACCGTGGCCCTGCTCGGCGACCTTTCCTACCTGTACGACGTCGGAACGATCGTCTGGAACGCCCGCCGCGGCGTCGAGGCGACCCTCGTGATCGTGAACAACGGGGGCGGCGAGGTCTTCTCGCTATTGCCCCAGCGCGAGCTCCCGGAGCACCGCGAACTGTTCGTCACGCCGCACGGCACGGACCTCGGCGCGCTGACACGAGCGGCGGGAGCGGGCCACACCCTCGTCGAGCGTGCCGAGGAGCTCACGACCGCGGTGCTCGCGGCGATCGGGTCGGGTGGCCTGCAGGTCGTGGAGGTGGTCGTCGACGCCGAGTCGTCGCTGGTCCGCCGCGCCGAGCTCCGCAGCGCCATCGCCGCCGGTCTCGACTGAGTCTTCTGCGCGGGCCCGTCGCGACGCGCGCTCGCCCGGCCTACGATTCGCGGGTCCAGATCTACGAGATCGCCGGAGGAAGCCGTGTCGCACCGCACGTCGCGAACGATCGACATCGTCCTCATGCTCTGGCTCCTGCTGTGGTGCCTGATCGGATACACGCTCGGGCGCACGGTGAACGAGCTGAGCGGTCTGAGCGACGGCGTGATCGGAGCGGGCCAGGGCGTCTCCGACGCGGCGGGCGCACTCGACGGATTCACCGACGTCCCACTGATCGGTGGCGGCATCGGGGAGATCGCCGACCGCATCGACGCGATCGGCCAGGGGACCGTGCAGAAGGGCGAGGCGAGCAAAGACGCGATCTTCAACGTCTCACTGCTGATCGGCCTCGTGATCGCGCTGGGGCCGACGCTCCCACTGATCGCGGTATGGCTGGTGATCAGGTCGCCGCTCGCCCGGGAACGGCGCGCGCTCGGCCGCGCGCTCGACGCCGGCGATGCCGAACTCGAGGGTTACCTGGCGTTGCGGGCGGCGACGCGCTTCCCGTACACGAAGATCTCGAGGGTCACGACCGATCCCTGGGGCGACCTGCGATCGGGACGGCACGCCGCGCTCGCCTCGTTGGAGCTGGGAAGACTGGGGCTCACCCGGCGGGCCGCGAGGGCCGCGCTTCCGCCGTGATGGCGGTCACGGGACCGAGACGTCGTTCTCATCTCGACCCCTCGCCCAACGGACCGACCGAGGCGTCGCCGCGGTCGCGAGGACGATCGCACCGGAGGTAGCCAGAGGGAAGCCCACGGCGGCGTTGCCGGGAGGGATCCCCTGATCGTCGATCGTCAGCCAGACGCCCGCCCCGATGGCCATCACGGCGATGAGCACGACGACCGGATACGCCCACCGATGTCCGGCAACGATGGCGGAACCGACGATCGTGAGGATCGCACCCGCGATCAGTGGCGGGATCGGCGAGGGATCGCTTCCCGTCACGGTCCCGGACGAGAACCGCTCGACGAACTGCGCCATGCCGACCAACAGCACGAAGCCGGCCGATACCCGCAGGTACCAGGGCGCGTTTCCCACAGCCGAAGGATGCATCGTCAGCCCCAGCGGAGCGAGTCCAGGAACGCGCGGAATTTCCGGTCGGTCTCGTCGAGCTCCAAGGCGGGATCGGAGCCCGCGACGATGCCGGCACCCGCGTACAGCGTCGCCTCCTCGCCGCTGAGTTCCGCGCACCGAAGTGCGATCGCCCAGTCGCCGTCGCCACGAGCGTCGACCCAGCCAACCGGGCCCGCGTACTCGCCCCGATCGAACCCTTCGAGCTCGGCGATGCTTACGCGCGCCAGCCTCTCCGGCGTCCCGCAGACGGCAGGGGTCGGGTGCAGCTCGGCCAGCAGATCCAGAGCCGTGAGCGACGGATCGCGCAACGCTCCCTCGAATCGGGTCGCGAGATGCCACACGTTCGCGGTGGGCTCGAGCACGGGCTCGTCGTCGAACGTGAGCTCATCGCAGCTCGCGCCCAGCACTTCGGAGACGGCGTCGACGACGATCGCGTGCTCCTCGCGGTCCTTGGCGGAGGCGACGAGCGCCTCGGCGTTCGCGCGATCTTCGTCGGGGTCGCCCGAGCGCGGGGCCGTGCCGGCGAGCGGCGTGGACCGCACCCGGTCGCCGCGGCGGGACAGGAGCAGCTCGGGGCTCGCGCCGACGAGGGTTCCGCCCTCGGTCGGGGCAGCGAACGTGTAGCAGTGTGGCTCGACCGCCCGGAGCCGGTGGAGCAGCCGGCGCGCGTCGAGGTCCCGCCCGGCATCCACGCGCACCGTCCGTGCCAGTACGACCTTCTCGAGATCGCTCGCGCCGATGCGCTCGACGGCGTCCGCCACGGCGCGTGCGTACGCCTCGCTCGGCGGTTCCTCGCTCAGCTGCCTCGGGCGGAACGCCTCGTGGGGGAGGTCCCCGATCACTCGCTCCGGGCGGAACGACGGAGGCTCCTCGCCGGGATCGGCGAGGTCGACGAGCCAGGTCTCCCCGTCGTCGCGCCGTATCACGGCGCGCCGAGGCACGAACAGCGACGACGGACCTCCGGCGAACGGCAAGGCTCCGATCGCGAACGGCAAGGCTCCGATCGCGACCGGCGCGACCCGATCGGACGCTGTGAGGTCACGCAACGCCGCCGACACCTCACGGGCCAGGGATCGCAGGTCGGGCGCCGGCCCCGCACGCAGGGCGTCGGCGAGCGAGCCGGTGGCGACCCCGGAACCTTCCCGCTCGAAGAACGCGCCGCCGGGGGCCTCGTAGGCGGCGAGCAGGTCGAACGCGGCGCCCAGCGGCGTCGCGCGGATCGAGCCGGTCATGCTCGAGTGCCCACGAAGAGCTGCGTGAGCCCGCCGGAGAGCTGGCGACGCTCCGTGCCCGGGAACCCCGCCCCCGCCAGCATCGACAGCATCTCGCCGGCCGACGGCAGGTACGCCATCGACTTCGGCAGGTACGAGTACGCGGTCTTGTTCGAGAGCGTTCCGCCGATCACCGGCACGATGCGGTTGAAGTACAGGCCATGCCCGGCGCGAAGGATCGGATTGTCTGGCTCGCTCGCGTCGAGCAGCGCGATGCGCCCGCCGGGCCGAACGACACGCCCGAGCTCCCGGAAGAGCCCCCCGAGCGAGACCACGTTGCGCAGCGCGAACCCACAGGTGACGCCGTCCAACGCAGCGTCGGTCATCGGCAGCTGCAACACGTCGGCTTCCACGAGCGGAGCCTCGGTGCGCGCGTTCACGAGCATGCCGTGGGAGAAGTCGAAGCCCACGGCCCGGTATCCACGCCGCTCGAGCTCACGACAGAGGTCGCCGGTGCCACAGGCGAGGTCGGCGACGAGCGATCTCCCGGGAAGTCGCAGGGACGCGACCGCCGCCCGCCGCCACCCGACGTCCATGCCGAACGTCATCACGCGGTTCACCAGGTCGTACCGGGGCGAGATCGTGTCGAAGAGCCGGCGCACCGCACGCCGCTTCTCCTCACCCCGTGGAAGCCGCGAGCTCACGACGCCGCTTCCGTGTCCGAGGCTTCCTCGATGTGCTCCTCGGCAGCCTCGAGCAGCACCCGCCGGAAATGGTGCGACACGAGCGTCGTCACGGCCGGCAGCAGCTCGCGGAAGGCCTGCACCATCTGCGCCGACGCCTGCTCGGCGTCGCCGGCCGTGTCGCGGATCGGCTTGCGCACGTGCTCATCGAACAGGTCGACGGCGCGCTCCGCGAGCCCCCGCATCGCCGTGTCGGCCTCGCGGGCGAGGGCGAGCAGGTCGGGGAGCGGCAGTCCGAACTCGAGCAGGCGGAGGGCCGTGCGGACGATGTCGATGTCGGCCGCCGTGTACCGCTCCTCGCCGTCGACCGGGCGCCCGAGGCGGATGCCCTCCCGCTCCACCGCCTGGATCAGGGAAGCCGGCACCCCGCTCATCGCCGAGAACTCGTCGAGGGTGAGCGACTCGTCGGCCGGGTCCTCGCTCGGCGCGCCCGCCTCTCCCCGCGCCACGGCGACCGCGGCGGCGAGGTCGGCGTCGGCGGCGCCCAGCTCTCCCGTGACCACCCGCCGGATCGCGGCGAGCGTCAGACCCTTGCGTTGCAGCGAGCGGATCTCGGCGATGCGCTCCGCGTGCTCGGGGCCGTACCAGGCGAGACGGCCCTCCCGCTCGGGCGCCGGGAGCAGCCCGCGGGACTGGTAGTAGCGCACGGTGTCGACCGAGACGTCGCACGCCGCGGCCAGCTGCTCGACGCGGTACCTCACGACCGGACACTCTACGAGTCCGCACTCATACGGTCACGAGCGGTGGCACCGCAGAGCCCCGACCTGACAGGATTCGGCGCGTGAGCCGCGCGGCGCGAACCGCTCCCAGCCTCGGCGTGGTGCTCGCGTGCGTCATCGGGACGATGGCGCTGGGCGCGGCGTCGAAGGCGCCCTGCGCACCTGGGGATTGGCGCGATCTGCCTCAGTACCGACTGCTCTGTTACACCGACGTCGTGCCGCTGCTCGACACCGAGCAGCTCAGAGGATCGAGGCTCCCGCTCCTCGACGAGTGCCAGCCCGTCGAGGGCCGCAGCTGCGACGAGTACCCGGTCCTCACGATGTACGTCATGCGGCTCACCTCGTGGATCTCCGGTGCGAGCTACTTCCGCTTCTACTGGGTGAACGTGGTCGTGATGACCGCGTTGGCGGTTCAGATCGCGGTCATGCTGTACGTCGCGAACGGAGCTCGTGCGCTCTACTTCTCCCTCGCGCCGACGCTCCTCGTCTACGGGACCGTGAACTGGGACCTGGTCGCGGTGGGCTTCGCAACCGCCGGCCTGCTCGCGTTCTTCCTGCAGCGTGATCGGCTCTCCGGCGCGTTGATGGGGCTCGGCGCGGCCACGAAACTCTACCCGGCGTTGCTGGTCGTTCCGCTGATCGCCCAACGCATCCGAGAACGCAAGCCCGACGGGGCGATCGTGCTCGGCTGGACGTCTGCCGGGGCCTGGCTGCTCGTGAACCTGCCGTTCGCGGTGCTCGCGTTCACGGGGTGGCTCACGTTCTTCCGGTTCAACGGCGAGCGGCAGGACGACTTCGACAGCCTCTGGTTCATCGTGTGCCGTCACCTCGACCTCTGTCCGTCGATCCGCGCGATCAATCTCTGGTCGTTCGCGGTGTTCGTCGTCTCGGCGGCGGTGGTGTGGGCGCTCAAGGCGCGGCGGCATCCGCCCTTCCCGCGGTGGACGCTCGGCTTGCCGCTGATCGTGCTGTTCCTGCTCTCGAACAAGGTGTACTCGCCGCAGTACGGACTGTGGTTGCTGCCGTGGTTCGCGCTGGCGCTGCCGCGGCTGTGGGTGTTCATCGCGTTCTCGCTGACCGACGTCGCGGTCTTCGCGACGCGGTTCACGTGGTTCGGGCGTCAGCAGGGCGCCTTCGGCGCCTCCCAGGGGATGTTCGAGGCGATGGTGCTGCTTCGCGCGCTGGTGCTGGTGTGGTGCGTCGTGTCGTGGATCCGTCGCGAGCCCGAGCCGATCGAGATCGAGCGACGTGCGCGCGCCGCGCCGCGCGAACCCGACACCGAGGCCGTGCCGGCGTGAGCGATCCGGCCGCCGCCTCCTCGGTGCGGCTGCGCGACGGCGTTCGCGACTCGCTCCTCGTCTTCATCGCGGTGCGGATCGGTTTCTCGGTGTTGGGGCTCGTGGCCGTGGGGCTGATCGCCCCACGCGAGGGTTTGCCCGAGGTTGCGGGCTGGCCCATCGCACCCGTGACCCACGGATGGCATGCCGTGGTCACCGCCGCCGAGCGGCAAGACGCCGCCTGGTTCCTCGCGATCGCGACCCGCGGCTACGACCCCGCCGACGGCAGCGCCGCGTTCTTCCCGCTCTACCCCTTGGCGATCAGGGCGGTGGCATGGCTTCCGGGCATCGGCCCGCTGGGGGCCGGCCTGCTGGTGTCGAACGCGTGCTTCGCCGGTGCGCTCGTGATGCTGCACGGTCTCACCCGGCTCGAGGGCATGTCGACACGCTCCGCGCGACTCACGGTGTTGCTCGTCGCGATCTTCCCCACGGCGTTCTTCTTCCTCGCCCCGTACACGGAAGGACCGTTCCTTCTGGCGTCGGTCTCGGCGTTCTGGTTCGCGCGGCGGGACCGTTGGGCGCTCGCGGCGCTGGCGGGGGCACTGGCGGCGAGCACCCGGAGCGTCGGCGTGCTGCTCGTGCTCGCGTTGGGGGTCGAGGCCGTACACCGCTCCCGCCAGGACGGCCGATCGATCGTGCCGCGGCTCGCCGCCGCCCTCGCCGTCGGGTTGGGCCCGCTCCTCTACCTCGCCTGGTGGCGTGTCACGCACGGCGACGCCTTCGTGCCATGGACCGCCCAGCGCAGCTGGCAGCGGGAGCTCCAGCCGCCGTGGACGACCGCGATCGACGCGCTGACCGCGGCGGGAGACCTCGGCGGGTACTGGTTGGCCGACGTGATGATCGTCGGACCGGTGCTCGTCGCGGTGATCGCCGGGCTCCGCTGGCTCCGCCCGACGTACTCGGTGTACGCGGTCGCGAGCCTGCTCATGCCGTTGATCTACGTCTGGCCGAACAGACCCCTGCTGTCGATGCCTCGGTTCGTCGCGGTGATCTTCCCCGCGTTCTGGGTGCTCGCACGGGCGCTCGAGCGCCGCCGGCTCCCCGAGGCGGCGCTCGTCGCAGCCTTCGCGGGTGGCTACGCCCTGCTCGGTGCGTTGTTCGTGACCTGGTGGGACGTCTTCTGAAGCAGGACGGGAGTCCCACGGGCCTTCACCCTCGCCACATCTCCGAACCATTAGGATGAGCGCAACTTGGGGGGGCCCTTCAGGAGGGGGAACGTGACGATCAAGGTTGCGATCGCGGACGACCACTCGCTGGTACGACAGGGCCTGCGGCGGTACCTCGACATGGCCGACGGCATCGAGGTGGTCGGCGAGGCCGCCGACGGCAAGGAGCTGCTCGAGTTGATCGGATCCGAGGGCCCCGACATCGCGCTCATCGACATCCGCATGCCCGAGATGGACGGCCTCGAGGCCGCCCGCGAGATCCGCGACCGGTGGCCCGACATCGGAGTGATCATGCTCACCGCCTACGACGACCGTCAGTTCGTCGTGGAAGCCGTCCGCTCGGGCGCCCGCGGCTACGTGCTGAAGGCGCGTGACGCCGAGCACCTGATCCAGACCGTGCGACTGGTCGCCGGCGGCAACATGGTGATCGACCCCCAGCTCGTGGTCGCGCTGGCCGAGGAGCTCTCCACGGCCAAGGAACGCGATCGCAAGGCCGAGACGCTCACGGCGCGCGAGATCGAGGTGCTCCAGCTCCTCGCGTTCGGACACACGAACCGCGACATCGCCGAGCGGCTGTACATCTCCCCCGACACCGTGAAGACCCACCTCGAGCACATCTTCGAGAAGCTGGGTGCCTCGGATCGCACGGCCGCCGTGGCCGAGGCGCTGCGTCGCCGCCTCATCGAGTGACCCCACGGGGTCGGACCACCGCTCGGCCACGGCGGCGGTCCCCTCGACGGGCTAGTCCTTCCGGTCGGCAACGACCCCCGGTCGGGTGATGGAGTCGGGTGTCTCGACCAGGCATCATTGAGCCCACATGAGCGACGCCGTTCGCCCGCGTGCACGCATCGCCACGGGCTTGTTCCTCGGCGCCGCCGCGGTGGCCGCCGTCGTGACCTACCTGGCGTTCCCCAGCGGCTCCCGGGAACAAGGCCTGGCCTCCGAGGCCATGGTGGCCGGCGCCTGCCTGCTCTCGGGCGGCATCATCCTGCGGGCCGTCGGCAGAGGCGTGGCCTGGCGTGGCACGGTGCACCTGGCATACGCGCTGTTCATGATCGGAGCGGTGTATATGCTGCTCCTGGCCGCCGACGTGAACGAGCTCGGCACGATCAGGCCACGGGCGACCGACCTGGCGTTCGCGTTGTTCCTCGCGCCGCTGATCATGTTCGCCCGGGCGGAGTTTCGCGACCATTTCGACGGCCGCGACGGCATTGAGATCGGCACCGATGTGTTCCTCATCGTCGCGTCGATCACCGCGTTGATCTACGTGTTCATGCGCCCGGCCGACGCCACGCCGCAGGCGTCGATGACCGCCGCGATCTTCAGCCTGCTCACCGCGACCCAGATCGCCGCGTTCGGGGCCTTGATGTTGTGGGCACCGTCGCGGCGCCATCTCGTGCTGCTCGGGATCTTCCTGGTGACCGCCGCCGCCACCGCCACGCTGGGGTGGCACTGGACGGCGGGAACGTTCGACAACGCCGATCCGTCGATCGTGCTGCCGTTCCTGCTCGCTCCCCTCGCGTTCGCGGCGTGGACGGTGTTCACGGGCGCCCCGGCCGGCGCGACCGCGGCGGCGGCTCCCCCGAGACGTTGGGCACGCCCGGTGCTCACGAGCGTGTCGGTGGTCACCGCGTGCGCCGCCCTGGCGGTGGTCGCGATCGTCGGCGACGGCCGAGGGCTCGACGGCGCCCAGTCGACGACGATCATCCTGCTCCTGGGGTTGGGGATCGCGGCGCGCATCCTGTCGAACCAGACCGCGAGCACGCTCGCGCACCGTCAGACGAGCGAAGCGCTGGAGGTGCGGGAGCGGGCGCTCGCCGAGACCGACCAAGCGCTCGAACGCGTACGTGAGGCGAACGAAACGCTTCGCCGATCGGAAGAGCACCTGCGTCTCGTGTTCGAGACGGCCGAGGACGGCATCGTCGAGCTGGACGAGCGCGGCGTCGTGCTCCGCACGAACGAGGCGTTCGTCGAGATGGTGGGCCTGCCTCGGGAGTCGATCGAGGACCAGCCGTGGACGGCGCTCGCCTCGGTGATCACCGGCGCCGACGAGTCGTTCGCCGCGCTCCGCACGGGTGGGCAGTCACAGATCTCGAGGTCGGGCGGTCAGGTGCTGTACCTGGAATCGCGGACGTCGGCCGTGCCGACCGTGCCGCCGAGGACCCTGCTGCTCGTGCGCGACGTCACGGCCGCCCGGGTGGCCGATCAGACGATCCGGTCGTTGTTCCAGTTCCTGCAGGACCGCGACGAGGATCGCAGCCGCCTGCTGCGCCGTACCAACGCGGCGATCGAGGCCGAGCGCAACCGCATCGCCCGCGACCTGCACGACGGCCCGGTGCAGGGCGTCTCCGCCGCCTCGCTCTCGCTCGAGGCGGCGCTGCTGATGATCAGCGCCGGCGACGTCGACGAGGGTGTCGCGGTGCTCACGAAGATCCGCGAGGAGCTCGCCGGAGAGGCCGACGCGCTGCGCCGGCTCATGTCGGGCCTGCGCCCGCCGGTGTTGGAGGAACGCGGGCTGCTCCCGGCGCTGCGTGAGACGCTCGTGCGGTTCGGCGCCGAGCAGGACGTCGACACCGACTTCGCGGGGCGCGTCGACGCCCCGTTGCCCGAGGACCTCGAGACCCTCGCGTTCCGTCTGGTTCAGGAGGCGCTCTCGAACGCCGCGAAGCACTCCGAGGCGAGCCAGGTGATGGTCACGGTGCAGGCGAACGACTCCCTGCTCCGCGTCGAGATCGAGGACGAC
>DASTBT010000136.1:0-8567 GCA_035711865.1 Actinomycetota bacterium | reverse complement strand
TCAGGACCGAGATCAAGACGGGCTCGCGCCCCTCATAGTCCCCGGTGATGGTGCGGCCGAGCTCCTCGATCCGCCGGCGGATGTCCTCGCGCCCGAACTCGACGCTGGCGACGTCCGACACCGCGCTGATGGTACGGGCTAGCCGAAGAGGTCGTCCACGACCGCCCCGACCGCCTCGAAGACCGACCCCACGGAGCGGGACCACCACGAGCCCGGCTCGGGCTCGGGCGGCGGGGGGACGCCGGCCACGAGCAGCGGCAGGACCCCGACCACCAGGTCCCCCACCGTGACCCGCAGGACGCCGACCGAGGACCCGCGGGGCGGCGGGTACGGGACGTGGTCGTCAAGCACCACCGTCCGTGAGACGGGGGCGTCGACGGGTACGAGGCGCTCGAGCGAGCCCGCCACCGTTACGACCACCTCGCGCCCGGCGATCTCGACCGCATCGAGCGACGTGCCGCTCCGCACGAGCATCCGCTGCTCGAACCCCTCGAAGCCGTAGTTGAGGAGCGCGGCCGCGTCGGAGAACGGCTCCCCGGACCCCCCGAGCACTACCGCGACGAGCCGGCGATCGTCGCGCTCGGCCGCGGCGACGATGCAGAAGCCCGCCGGCGTGGTGAACCCCGTCTTGACGCCGGTCGCGTCCGGATACAGCCACAGCAGGGCGTTGCGGTTCTGCACCATCCGCGGTTCGGCGTCGAGCGAGCGGACCGTGTGGAACCGCGTGGCCACGATGCTCGCGAACCCCCTGGCCTCGAACGCGGTCCGCGTGAGCCGGGCGAGGTCCCTGGCCGAGGAGTAGCCGTCGTCGTCGAGCCCGTTCGGCGAGGCGAAACGCGTCCTGCCCATCCCCAGGTTCCGGGCTCGCCGGTTCATCCGCTGGACGAAGTCGTCCACCGTGCCCGAGACGTGCTCGGCGAGGGCGACCGCGGCGTCGTTGGCCGACTGGAGCATGAGGGCGTACAGGAGCTCCTGCACCCGCATCCGCTCCCCCGTCTCGAGCCCGAGGCCCGAGATCCCGAACCCGCCCCCGGCGGCGGCGTTCGCGCTCGTGGTGACGATCTCGGTGGGCACCGTCTCCTCGATCACGAGGAGCGCGGTCATGATCTTCGTGATGCTCGCGATCGGGCGAAGCTCGTTGCCGTTCAGGTCGAACAGCACCCGCCCGGTGTCGAGGTCTGCGAGGACGGCGGCCGCCGCGCCGACCTGCGGCGGCACGGCGGAGGGTGCGGGCGTCCGCAGCGCCTGCGGGAACGGGGACGGCGAGAGCTGACCGTTCGGCTGCAGGACCGGCGTCGGCGGGGGCGGCTCCGGCTGGGTGGTCGTCTGCGCGCCGACGGGCAGGAGGTACGCCAGGAGCGTCACGCCGACGGCGCCGAGAGCGACGATGGCCCGGCGCACGCCGCTACAGGTGGCGGCGGAGGTTCGTCCGCAGGAGGGCCTGTTTCAGCTTTCGCGACGCCTTCGCGAGCTCGGTGAGCGAGTTCGTCGCCGTCCGGCGGGCGTCGGGGTTCCGCTGGCGCAGCTGCGGCAGGACGATCGACTCGAAGAATGCGGCCTCTCGCTCCTCGAAGTGCTTGTACATCGTGAGGTGCCGAGGCTCGACGCCGAACCGGAAGAAGTCCTTGACGATCGAGAGCACGATGTAGTCGTCACCGTCGTAGTACGTGGCGCCCTCGGGGCCGTGCGAGCAGACGAGCCCGAAGGACTCGAGCTCGGAGATCCGGTCCCGCTCGATGCCCGTGGCCGCGCTCATCTCCTCGATCGACATCTGCAGGCCGGTCGGCGGCTCGGCGAGCTCCTCCTCCACCTCGGGGACCTCGACCGGCGCGGCCGCGCCGTCGCCGTCGGATGCCTCGGTCTGGAGGAGCCGCTCCTTGATCACCTTGAGCGGCAGGTACTCGTCGCGCTGCATCCGCAGGATCGACCGCAGGCGATCGACGTCCTTGTCGTAGAACTTGCGGTACCCCGACGGCGTGCGTTCGGGATCGATCAGCCCCTCGGACTCGAGGAACCGGATCTTGCTGATCGTGATGTCGGGGAACTCGGTCTTCACGGACACGAGGACCTCGCCGATCGACTGGTAGTTGCGCGCGGGCACGCCCCTCACTCCCTCACGAAGAACACGAGACGGAACTTCCCGATCTGGACCTCGTCGCCCGCGGCGAGCTTGGTCTGATCCACGCGCTCACGGTTCACGTAGGTGCCGTTCATGCTGCCGAGGTCGTGGATCGAGAACCCGTCCTCCTGGCGGCGGATCTCGGCGTGCTTGCGGCTCACCGTGATGTCGTCCAGGAACACGTCGCTCTCGGGGTTGCGGCCCGCGCTCGTGACGTCGTTCTCGATCAGGAACGTCGACCCCGCGTTCGGGCCATGCTTGACGAGAAGGAGAGCCTGACCGGGATCGAGCTCGTCCTCCGGGAACGGGAACTCGTCACCTCCCTCACCTTCGACCTCGATCGGCGTGATGCCGAGGGTGGTCTCCTCCTGCAGGGCAGCTCCGCAGTTCGCGCAGTAGCGCGCCTCGTCCTTGTTGGGATGTCCACAGCGGGTGCAGTACACGGTCGACCCCTCGGTTCGACGATCTCGGCTCGAGGGTGAGGGCCAAAGCCTCAACCTCGACTCGACACGCCGGAGGAACCTACCGCTCAGGTGGCTGAAGGGTCAACCGAGGGCGGAGGCCGGGCAGGGGTCGAGGGATGGCTCGAGCGCATGGACAGCGTCGATCATCGGCGACGTTGAGCCTTGGAGGCGCGGTATCGAGCTGCGGGTCAGTCGGCCTGCTGCTCGACGAACGCTCGATAGGCCGCGGCGTCCATCAGACCCTCGAGCTGGGCGGGCTCCGTCATCTCGACCAGGATGAGCCAGCCGTCGCCGTAGGGCTGCTCATTCACGAGCTCGGAGCGATCCTCGAGCTGCCCGTTGCGGTCCACGACCGTGCCGGAGACCGGCGCGTACACGTCGGACACGGACTTCGTGGACTCGACCTCGCTGAACGGCCGGCCCGCCGTGACCTCGATCCCGGTCTGCGGAACGTCGACGTAGACCACGTCGCCGAGCGCGTCCTGCGCGTAGTCGGTGATGCCGACCCGGGCGCGGCCCGAGCCCTCGTCGCGGACCCACTCGTGTTCCTTCGTGTAGCGCAGGTCGTCGGGGAACTCCATGCAGGCTGAACCCTATACCCAAGCGCGACGGACGTCGCCGACGTAGTACGCCGTCGCCACGTAGTACTCGACGATCCCCGCGGCGTAGAAGGCCCAGCCGCACGCGAGGGCCGCCTCGGCGAGCGGGTACCCGAGGGTTCCCCAGGCGATGAACCCGATCGCCGTCATCAGGGTGAACGTCGCGACCTTGCCGAGGTATCGGACCTCGATCCGGATGCGGCGCGTCCACAGCAGCACGAGGCCGGCGATCAGGATCGCGACGTCGCGCACGAGGATCAGGAGCGCCGCCCACAGCGGGAACGCATCGCGGGCGACGAGCGCGATGAGCCCGGCCGCGATCGCCAGGCGGTCGGCGACCGGATCGAGGACCTTGCCGAGCTCGGAGACCTGCCCGGTGGCGCGGGCGATCACGCCGTCGACCCAGTCGGTCGCCACCACCGCGCCGAACAGCACCAACCCGGCGAACGTCGTGTCGTCGTCGACGATCAGGACGACGAAGACCGGGATCAGCGCGATACGGAGGAACGAGATGAGGTTGGGGACCGTGAGGATGCGATCGCTCGCGACCTGGCTCATCGCCCCGCACAGTACCGCCCCGGTCGGGCGCCCCGGGGACCCGTCCCGTGGCCTGCATGCGTCAGCTGGGCGCGTGGTCAGACGGGGTCAGTCCGCGAAGCAGGTAACCCCCTGGACCTCCACGCTTACAACCAGGTCACCGGCGTCCGCGTCGCCGATATCCCTGCCCGGGCCGCCCCGGATCGTGTCGTCGCCGACGCCGTCCTGCGTGGCCAGGCACCGGTCACCACCGGCGCCGCCGAACACGTGGTCCGCGCCGCGGAAGTCGGTCAGGCCGTCGGAGCCCGGGCCCCCATGCAGGGTGTCGGAGCCCTTCGACTGGATGCTGCTGAAGTCCTGCCCGAGGCCACCGCGCACGAGGTCGCGCCCACGGCCGGGAGACATGAAGTCGATCCCGCCCCCACCGATGATCGCGTCCGCTCCGTCGTTGCCGGAGATGGTGTCGGAGCCCGGGCCACCGCGGATCACGTCGCCTCCGCCGCGGCCACGGATCGTGTCCCTCCCGCCCAGCCCGCAGATGACGTCGGAACCGTTCGTGCCGATGAGTCGGTCGTTGCCCTGCGTGCCGGTGATCGTGCATCCGCCGCCGGCCGTCGCCGTTGCGAGGGGGAACATGGCCGCGAAGACGACCAGCGCCGCGACGAGCGGCATCGTTCGGAACGTGGATCGGATGGTCATGGTCGCTCCCTCTCGATACGAACGTTCCTGCAGGTTCGGGCTACCCGCGACCGCTCGCGTGCAAACGGACCGCGCGAGAACCGATCCTTCTCAACATGATGCGTGCAGTTGGTCGCGCGCCATACACTGACCCCGAGACGTGAGCGCCGCACCTGCCGACTTCGCCCGAGCGCCGGCCACGTACTACGGCGGCTTGGAGGCTCCGGAGCCCCTCCGAGGGAGGCTGTTCCTGTCCTCCTGGGGCATCCAGTTCGTGTGGGAAACGAAGCAGGACGAGCGACAGCTGGTGATCCCCCGCGACCGGATCGGCGGCATCGAGACGAGCACGGATCGCAGTACGAACCCGTTCGCCGTGTTGCTGTTCGGGGTGATCGGCCTCCTCGCCAGCGACCCCACGGCCGGCCTGATCGTCGAGACGACCGACGACCGTGTCGCCGCGTTCGGCGTACACGGCGTCACGTCCGCGCAGCTCGTGGGGGCGCTGTCGAGGTTCGGCCTCTACCGGAAGACCGAGGGGAAGACCGCATAACGGCCCTCCCCTGGTCGAGTCGTTCGCGTCCGGTCAGAACGTCGCGGTTCCGACGCAGCGCTCGCCGGTCGCCAGGTTCACGGCCTTGCCCCCGAACCGGTCGGCGCCCGCGCGGTTGCTCTCGACGATCCGAACCTCGAACGAACCGCTGGCTCCGCGGGTCGTCCGTACGCCGCGGAAGACGAGATCACCGTCGTGGCGGATCCTCACCCGCCAGCGATCGCCCGTAACGTTCTGATCGACCTCGAACTCGACCTCGAGCCCTCCGTCCTCGGGCGAGAGCTTCAGCTTCCAGTCGCTGGACCGCGTGCACGCCCCCTCTCGGATCACGTCGCGGTCGCCGGCGATAGCGGCCCCCGCGGGACCCAGGAGCGCCAAGCCCGTCGCCAGCGCGAGCGCGATGCCCATCTTCCTCATGTCGCCCTCCTCGTGTCGGGGTATGGATCCACCGTATGGAGGTGGCCGGTAACCCCGAGTAAAGGCGGGCGTTGCCTCTGGTTAAGGTTCGATCACCGAAGGCGCACTTGGACTCGCCCGTGGCAGCCTTGCGCCGACCACGGTTCGAGAACGGCGCACGCTCGGCGATGCTACGCGAGCGGCCGGGTTGCTCGATCCGGAAGGTTCGACCACCGTGCGGATCACTCCACGGAGCCCCGTAAAACGTGGCCGACATGCGGGTCGGTTCTGCCGCGTAGCCTGACTTCATGCGTCCAGACCAGCTCGAGCGCCTTCTACGTCAACGCCTCGACGCCCTCGGTCCCGCTCCCCGCGCCGAGCTCCCACATCCTGATGCTCCCCGACCTCGAGCGCGCCGAGCGGATCGGGGAGTTCTGGTCCTACCCGTCGAGTCGCGGCCTTACGAGACGAGAGCCCCCAGCAACCTGGCAGGCGCTGGGGGTCCCTCTGTCCCGAGCGCTACAGCGAACACCCCGGTGCGTCCGCGGGAATCACCAGATCCCCTGTCGCTGGCGCCTCGAAGAACGTGGCAACCAGCACGGTCTCCTTCGTGTCGGAGGGATTGAAGGCCGTGTGCACATGGCCGTGCCCGAGATCGACGAACGCAGTCCCCTTCGGGTAGTTGGTCTCCTCACAGTCGTCGTCGACAAACGTCAGCGACCCGCGCTTCACGTTGACGAACACGGGGCCGGGGTGCGTGTGCCACGGGAACTGCGCACCCGGCTGTACGAGGAACTTAGCCGTGACCGTCCGCGACGGGTCGGCTACCTCGACGGTCTGCCCGTTGACCGTGACCGTCATGGATACGTCGTCCGGGAACACCGAGCGCGGCGTCAGGACCGTCGCGGTGATCGGCGCCTCCTGCGCGAACGACGGCGCGACGATCACGAGTACCGCTGTGGCCAGCGCCGTGGCCAGCACGAACATGCGCCTCCAGCTCATGGTCGGCCTCCTCCCTCCCGATCGTTCCGACTGAACACGTCCGAACGTACGTCTTGCATCCGCTGTAGTGCAAATCGGCCAACATTCTACTGCTCGATCCCCGGGCACCGTGAGGCGGGTATGGCTGAACTACTGATCGACTGCGAGGAGGACCGGACGCTGCGAGCGGTGCTTGTCGGGATGCTGCGGGAGGCCTCGGCGCCGGCGCCATCGGCAGGCTGAACGAGCCTGATTTCCTCAACAAGCAGAGCCCTTTGTTGCACGGGATCAATCACCCCCCTGTGCTTCGGGCGTCACGCATTAGAACTTGGCCGAGGCTGTGTCTAGAGGTTTGACAGAGGAGTAAGCTGGGATTGCCCGCCTGAGGTGAGGCCGGAGGAACGAGACGATGGAGCTCTTGAGGGTGGGCGTAGCCGAGGAAGACGAGATTTTTCGGCGCGGGCTGATCGCGATTCTGCTGGAAGAAGACTGGAACTGCATCGTTCTCCCCACCGATGGAGAGGCCAACGGGCAGCGCGCCAACTCCGCAGACGAACTCGACATCGCGGTGGTGTGTGCCAAAGTGCTGGGAGGAATGCGGCTGCCCTGCCCCATCGTATGCCTGGCGGATTACAGCCCCGAGAACTGCCATTCGTCAGGGAACGTCAAGGCAATCTTGCCTCATGATCACCTGAGTGCGGATGAGCTTGTGGCGAGTGTTCGAGCGGCCGTAGTCGGCCTTCTGGTCGAATCTGCAGGCCTTTCTCGTCAGGGCGACGCCGTATTGGATGCTCGTAGCATCCAAGTCCTGAGGCTACTGGCTGAGGGAGCCGACACACGGACAATCGCTCGCAGGCTCGAGCTCTCAGACCGAACCGTTAAGACGCTCGTGCGTGAGATCCAACTGGCCTTAGGGGCGACCACGCGAGCGCAGGCGGTCGCAGAGGGGTTCCGCCTGGGCCTCATCTAAACCTTCGACTTCAGTAGCGATTGCCTCTGGGGGCGTACGTCCGGCGCACTGCTGCTGGAGGCGCCGCACGTCAACAAAAAGCCGCCTGCTTTCCCAATGTTCGCCCATAGGGGAAGGCGATTATGCATAGAAGGGAAGTCATGGATGACATAAGGGGCAGATCAGACTGCCCCTTTTGGCTGTCCGGATGCTGGTGTGCCAATGCGGCGGCCGTGGAACGAATGAGGCTAGGCCCGCCGCGGGGAAGGGACTCAGACGGGAGGAGGTGCCCTTGGTAGCGAGTTGGCGGCGGGTAAACCTGACGGAAAAGGAGAAGCGGATGAAGCGTTCACTCTTCGTGGCACTTGCCACGTTCACGGTGCTGGTGCTCAGCGCCTCGGCCGCGCAAGCGCAGTCGGGGCACTTCGTCGGCACGCCGACGTGCACCGACATCGGCACGCAACTGCAGTGCACCGGCAAGGTCGCTGGCCTCGGCGGCACGACGTTTGAGATCACCGCGACGGCGACCGGCACCGCGACCGTCTCCTGCACCAACCCTGCGGGCAACGTCGCTCCGGGTCAGGCGTTTACCACGGCCGCTTCCGGAGGCACCGGGGACATCCCAACGCCGAGAAACGGGTCGTTCCGGTTCACCGTGACATCGATTGCACCGACAGCGCCAGCCAGATCGTGTCCGAACCCACAATGGACTGCCACCGTGACGGACGTGGCGTTCGGAGACGCGACCGTGTCTCTGAGTGAGGACGGGGTGGTATCGGACACGATCATCGTTCCCGTCTCCTAGGTGGCGGTACGCGAAGGTCACAGCGTTTCATCAGTAAGACTAGGAGCCCCGGTTCTGGCCGGGGCTCCTCGTCTTGCCGCCTAGAACGTGGCTGCGACGGCTGCGTCCACGCCCTCAACCCCACAGCGTTCACAGACTCATTCGCGAATCTAGGAGTGGAAGTGCGGGCCGGGCCAAGGTGCCCGAAACCAGGCCGCTGCTTCCAACTTTCGCACCCGCTGAGTGAGAGACGGGTGCGGCGCGGTCTCCGTCACTGGGGGTAACCGGAGCCGCAGCGGTGCGAGGGCCGGTTCGGTAGGCGTCGGCTGGAGTGGACCCGCCACCCGTCGCCGGCCCTGCACGCTTCACTTCCGCTTCGAGGTGAAGCCCTCGAGCTCGCGGCGCTCGGCCTTCGCCTGATCCTTCAACGCTGCGAGTGACTCACGGCGGACCTTCGTCTCCTGCTCGAACGCCCGGTCGCGCTCTGCGAGCGTTCGATCTGGCACAAGG
>DASTBT010000135.1:0-6305 GCA_035711865.1 Actinomycetota bacterium | reverse complement strand
CGTCGACAGTGAACACGACCTCTGGCCCGGCCTCCCTGAGCGACAACGTCACCGTGGTGTCGGAGTGGCGGATCGCGTTGTCGATGAGGTTGCGGACGAGGCGTTCGAGATGGGCTGCGTCGCCGTGGATGCGGCCGGCCGAGACGGCTCTGCTGTCGATCCGGCGATCGATCTCGGAAGCACGCAGTCGCGACGCCTCCTCGAGCACGATGTCGTCGAGGTCCACCTCCGCGCGTCGCAGCGCCAGCGTGCCCTCGTCGATGCGTGTCAAGAGCAAGAGATCCTCCACCATCCGCTGCAGCCTCAGGTCCTCTGCGAGCACGACCTCCGCGAGTTCCCTCACATCAGACTCGGTGGGGTGGGCATGGGCGACCTCCGCATGCTGCCGGATCGCCGCGATCGGCGATCGGAGTTCGTGCGAGGCGTCGGAGACGAGCCGGCGCTGGCGGTCCCGTCCCTCCTCGAGACGGTCGAGCATGACGTTCATCGTCGTCGCGAGGTGCGCGATCTCGTCGTCTGCCTCCGGCACGGGCACCCGTTGACTCAACTGATCGCCAGAGATCGTCTGGACCTCGCTGCGGATCGACTCCACCGGAGCCAGCGCACGTCCGACGACGGCCCACGTCACGGCCCCCACGACGACGAGCAACACGGGGATGCCGACCACGAGGAACCCGGCGACGGCTTCGGTCGATTCGTCGACCGGTTCGAGGGCCCGACCCACCAGGACCGTTCGGCTTCCGGCGTCCGTCGTTACCGGGGCCGCCACCACCATGAACGCGCCCTCGCCCTCCTCGAAGGGCAGGTCCTCGACGACCCTGCTATCTCCTCCGTCGATCTCAGCGACGGGGGTCCGGCCGATGAGGTTCTCCGTGGCAGCGACGACGACGCCGGCCGGGTCCACGACCTGCACGAACTCTTCGTCTGCGTCGCCGGTCTCGATCACGGGCATGATCGTGCCGTGCTCGATGGCGCCCGCGATGCTCTCGGCCGTGAGCACCGCGGCGTCCTCGATGCTCTTCCTGAGCGTGTTCCTGAGCCTGATCTCCATCACCACGGTCGCGATGATGAGTGCCGCTCCCACGACCAGCACGGCCGCGACGGTCGTCCGCACGCGGACCCCCGCCGTCATGCGGCGAAGTCGCATCATGGGCCGCCTCCGATCAGCCGTCGTCGGCGAGACGGTACCCCGCCCCGCGGATCGTCTGCAGGGTGTCTCGACCGAACGGGCGATCGATCTTGTTGCGCAGGTGCCCCACGTACACCTCCACGATGTTGAGGTCGCCCTCGAAGTCGTAGTCCCAGACGTGGGACAGGATCTCGGTCTTCGACAGAACCGTGCCTTCGTGGCGCATCAGATATTCCAGGATCGAGGCCTCCCGAGCAGTCAGCTCGACCTCGAACCCATCTCGGAACGCTCGTCGGGATCCCGGGTCGAACCGCAGGTCGCCGACCTCGAGGACCGCTGGTCGCGCCGGAGCACCACGCCGGATCAACGCCCGCACGTGCGCCATGAGCACGACGAACGAGAACGGCTTCGTGAGGTAATCGTCGGCACCGAGGTCGAGTGCCTCGGCCTGGTCCAGATCCCCCTCCTTCGCCGTCAACATGAGGATCGGGGTCCAGTTCTCCTCCTTCCGCAGGGTCGCGCACAATTCGAACCCGTTCATGCCGGGAAGCAAGATGTCCAGCAGGATCGCGTCGTAGGAGTTCTCGCGGGCCATCCAGAGGCCGTCGGTGCCGTTCAGCGCCACGTCGGCCGCGAAACCCTCGGCCTCGAGCCCGCGCTTGAGGCCCGCGGCCAGGGGCCGTTCGTCTTCCACAACGAGCAGTCTCATGGTCTCATGATGCAAGTATGCCTGTCTTCAGCGGGCCTTCAGCCCTGATGTGGGAAGCTGCACCCCGTCACTCGGGCTTCGGCCCGCCCGCGACGTCAGCGTTAGCATGGCCTTCGCCCGGTCCACGGCAAATAGGTCGAAGGATGTAGGTCTAGGGGTTGCGCTCTCGACACACATCGGCGTACCGTTCGGCCTATGCGTTCGTCCGTCGAACCAGGGAGGCCGAACGGCCTACGAGACAGGCGCTTCGGCGCAGGCCCTTCAGGATCCCCCCCGGTTGATCGTTCCCCGATGACGGATGCAGGCCGCCCCGTCGCGTCAGCCGGGGGCCGGAGCCAATCTCGTCGATGCCGGGGGGACTCCCCGGACCAACTCGCGGAGGTCGCAGAGCCATGATGCGGTGGATCGTCGGTTCGAGCATCAAGTTCCGTCGTTTGGTGGTGGCGGTGGCCGTCGGGTTGCTCGTCTACGGCGTTCTGCAGCTCGACAACGCCCAGACGGATATCCTGCCCGAGTTCCAGCGGCCGACCGTCGAGGTCCAGACGGAGGCCCTCGGCCTCTCCGCCGAAGAGGTGGAGGAGTTGATCACGGTGCCTCTCGAGCAGGACCTGCTCGTGGGGATCGCGTTCCTCGAGGAGATTGAGTCGGTCTCGCTGCCCGGGCTCTCGTCGGTGGTCATGACCTTCGAACCGGGCACCGATGTGCTCGACGCCCGCCAGGTCGTCGCCGAGCGCTTGACCCAGGCGGTCGCAGCCGCAGGTCTCCCGCAGGTCGCGAGGCCGCCGCAGATGATCCAGCCCGTCTCCTCGACCGCCCGGGTGGGGATGGTGAAGCTGTCGTCGGACGAGCTGTCGCCGATCGAGATGTCCATCCTGTCGAAGTGGGTGATCACTCCACGGCTGCTCGGGGTCGAAGGGGTCGCGAACGTCTCGACCTGGGGGTTCCGTGACCGGCAGCTGCAGGTCCTCGTCGACCCCCAGCGGCTCGCGGACGCGGACGTCACGCTCAACCAGGTCATCAGGACGGCCGGCAACGCCTTGGAGGTCTCCCCGCTGTCCTTCCTCGAAGCATCCTCGCCGGGCACGGGCGGGTTCATCGACACCCTGAACGAGCGGCTCCACATCTTCCACGAGCAGGCGATCTCGACACCCGAGGAGCTGGCGCAGGTGCCGATCCAGGATCCGCAAGGCGACGTTGCGGCGGGGGGTTCGGGGCTCGTGTTGGGCGACGTCACCGACGTCGTCGAGGATCACCAGCCGCTGATCGGCGACGCTCTCTGCTCCGACGGCGATTGCCTGTTACTCGTGATCGAGAAGTTCCCCGACGCCAACACGCCGCGGGTGGCGGACGGCATCGACGGGGCTCTCGACGAGCTCTCGCCCGGTCTCCCCGGTCTCCAGATGGACACCTCGATCTACCGTCCGGCCGAGTTCATCAGCACGTCGTTCGACAATCTCGGGCGTGCGGCGCTGATCGGGGCGATCCTACTGCTCCTGGTGCTCGGTGCGCTCTTCTTCGAGTGGCGCAGCGCCCTCGTCGGCGCGGTGGCGATCGTCATGTCGCTGGGCGCCGCCTGGCTCGTCCTGTACTTCACCGAAACCACCGTGAACACGATGGTCCTGGCCGGCTTGGTGATGGCGTTGATCGTGCTGATCGACGACGCGGTCATCGACGTCGACAACGTGGCGCAGCGGGTCCGCGGGCAACAGGCGGAGGGCGACGGCCGGCCGGCCTGGCAGGTCGTCATCGAAGCGACGCTCCAGATGCGCAGCGCGATCCTCTTCGCGACGGTGATCGTCGCCGCGGCGCTGCTGCCCACGTTCTTCATGGAGGGTGAGGCGGGAGCGTTCCTGCCGGAGATCGCCACCGCGTACCTGCTCGCGATCGTCGCTTCGATCGTGGTGGCCGTCACCGTCACGCCGGCGATCGGCATGATGCTGCTGGGCGGCAAGCGCGAGCCTCGGGAGTCGCTCACGGGGCGTTGGCTCCGCCGGCGTTACGATGGCGCAGCCAACGGCATCGTTCCGAAGGTCGGCCCGGCGTTCGCCGTCTTCGGCGTGTTCCTCCTGGCCGGTCTCGTGGCGCTGCCGTTCCTCGACCAGTCGATGCGCCCGGTCCTCCAGGAGCGCGACGTGGTCGTGCGCCTGGATGCCGCTCCCGGGACGTCGCTCCAGCGCATGGACGCGATCACGGCGCAGGCCGTCGAGGAGCTCCGGTCGCTGCCCGGCATCGAGGACGTGGGGGCGCACGTCGGCCGCGCCGTGCAGTCGGACCAGATCGTGAACGTCAACTCCGCCGAGGTGTGGGTCAGCGTCGACGCCGACGCCGACTACGGCGACACGGTCGCCGCGATCGAGTCCGTCGCCCGCGGTCTTCCCGATGTCACGACCGACGTGCTCACGTACTCAGAACAGCGGATCACCGACGTCCTGGGCCGGGGAGGCGACGAGCTGGTCGTCAGGATCTACGGTCAAGACCAGGCGATCCTGGAGGACAAGGCTCAGGAGGTGCGCGAGGCCATCGCGGGCATCGACGGGGTCGAGAACGCTCGGGCCGACCTTCCCGCCGACGAGCCGACGATCGAGGTCGAGCCCATCATCGAGGAGGCGGAACGTGTCGGGCTCGCCCCGGGCGACGTCCGCCGCGCGGCGACGACCCTGCTGTCGGGTCTCGTGGTCGGGAACCTGTTCGAGGAACAGAAGGTGTTCGACGTCGCGGTCTGGGGGGCGCCCGAGATCCGGGAGACCGAGGCCGATGTTGAGAACCTCCTGATCGACACGCCCGCCGACGGCCTCGTGCCGCTCGGCCAGGTCGCCGACGTTCGGATCGTGCCGAACGAGGCGGTGATCCGTCACGAGTCGGTCGAGTCCTATGTCGACGTTGCCGCCGGTGTCGCCGGACGTGACGTGGGCGCGGTGGCGGCCGACGTCGAGGCTGCCCTCGGTCAGGTCGAGTTCCCCCTCGAGCACCACGCCACGGTTTTGGGTGGTTTCGAGGAGGACGCCGCGGCACGCTCGCGCGTGATCGCCGTCGCCGTCGCGGCGCTGATCGCGATCTTCCTGCTGCTGCAGGCCGCGTTCGCGAGCTGGCGGTTGGCGCTGCTCGCCTTCCTGGTCCTGCCGATGGCACTCGCCGGCGGCGCCGTGGCCGCGCTCATCGACGGCGGTGAGATCACGCTCGGATCCGTCGCCGGGTTCGTGGCTGTTCTGGGCCTCGCTACGCGGATCGTCGTGGTCCTCATGCGCCACTACCAGCAGCTGCAGCGGGAAGGAGACGAGTTCGGCGCCGACCTCGTGATGCGAGGAACGCGCGGACGTCTCGTCCCGATCCTGACGACCGTGCTCGCATCGGCCGCCGCCCTCATCCCGTTCGTCGTGAGCGGGGGATCGGCGGGGTTCGAGATCGTCGGGCCGATGGCCACCGTGATCCTGGGCGGGCTCGTCACGACGGCGCTGCTGAGCCTCGTCGTGGTCCCGGCGCTCTACCTGCGATTCGGTGAGATCGCCGAGCTCGATACGTCGGCCGAGGACCTGCTCGTCAAGGTCCCCGACGTCGACACCGTGCAGAGGTAGGAGGACCGATGAAGCGAAGCCTCGTTGGGATCGCCCTCATCTGGGCCACCTCGATGATCCTCTCGGCCTGTGGCGGTTCGGTCTCCGATGAGTACGTGATCGAGGACAAGCCGTACACCCTCGAGCCGGTCGAAGGCCAAGACGTGCTGAGGGTCATCTTGGAGGAGGCGGCGGTCGAACGGCTGGGCATCGAGACGGTCCCGGTCGAGCAGCGTGGGTCACGGCTGGTCGTGCCCTACGACGCGGTGTACCTCGACGCGCACGGGGACTTCTGGGTCTATACCAATCCGGAGCCGTTCGAGTTCGTCCGGGCCCCGATCGACATCGCCCGGGAGTCCTCGACCGAGGCCTTCCTCTCGGAAGGACCGCCCGTCGGGATGCAAATCGTCACGGTGGGCGCCCCGGAGCTGTACGGATCCGAGACCGAGTTCGACGCGTAGCGCGATCGCGAGAGGAAGGGACGCACGATGCTTCGCTGGATCGTAGGGTCGAGTCTCAAGTTCCGATACCTCGTTGTCGCGCTCGCCGCCGCGATGATGTTCTTCGGCGTGCAGCAGCTCCGTCACACGGCGATCGACGTGTTCCCCGAGTTCGCACCCCCGAAGGTCGAGGTCCAGACCCCGGCCCTGGGTCTGTCCGCGAACCAGGTGGAGCAGCTGGTCACGATCCCTCTCGAGCAGACCCTGAACGGGGTCCCCGGCCTCGACGACATCCGCTCGAAGTCGGTCGAGTCGCTGTCGTCGATCGAGATGATCTTCGCACCGGGGACCGACCTGCTGACCGCGCGGCAACACGTGCAGGAGCGCATCGCTCAGATCTCGCCCCAGCTGCCGACGTGGGCGAGCCCGCCCTTCATGATCCAGCCGCTGTCGGCCACGAGCCGGGTCGTGAAGAT
>DASTBT010000134.1:0-2453 GCA_035711865.1 Actinomycetota bacterium | reverse complement strand
ACGTGCAGCCCGAGGGCCCCGCCGAGGAGTGGCAGACCGCGCCGTTCGAGCCCGTCGTCCGTGGCGGCCGCTTGTACGGTCGCGGATCGGCCGACGACAAGAGCGGCATCGTGGTCCATGCTGCCGCTCTGCGGGCGCTCGGCGCGCCCCGCGGGGCGGAGCTCCCGGCCACGGTGCGCATCCTCGTCGAAGGTGAGGAAGAGTGCTCCCCCGAACACCTTGCCGAGCTCGTGGGAGACAACGCAGACCTGTTGCGCGCCGACGTGGCGGTCGTCGCCGACGGGGGGAACGATCGCACCGGCGTGCCGACGATCGGGACCAGCGTCCGCGGCGTGGCCGACTGCCGCATCACCGTGCGCGTGCTGCCGATCGCCCAGCACAGCGGGGCTTTCGGCGGGCCGATCCCCGATGCGATCACGGCGCTCTGCCGCATGATCGCCACGCTCCACGACGACCGAGGCGACGTCGCGATCGAGGGGCTCCATCGCTTCGAGTGGACCGGCGCGCCGGTCGCCGAACGGACGTTTCGGGGCGACACAGGCGTGTTCGAGTCGGTCGAGCTGATCGGCACGGGCACGATCGCCGACCGCCTCTTCGCCAGGCCCGCCGTTGCCGTGCTGGGCTTCGACGCTCCTCGGGTAGCCGGATCGTCGAACCAGATCGTGCCCGAGGCCTCGGCTCGCGTCTCGCTGCGGCTCGCCCCGGGCGACGACGCTGCACGCGCCCGTCAGGCCCTCGTCGATCATCTGCGCAGGGCGGCGCCCTGGGGCGTCGAGGTCGAGATCGAGCCCGACGAGGCGGGCACCGGGTACCTGGTCGACACCTCGACCCCGGCGTTCGGTGCGGCCAGGGCCGCCCTCGCCGAGGCCTTCGGCCACGACGTCGTCGAGATGGGCAGCGGCGGCTCCGTCCCCATCGTGCCGATGCTCGCGGCGGCCTTCCCGGGCATGTCGGTCTTGATCTGGGGGGCCGGCGACGAACGATCCAACTACCACTCGGTCGACGAGAGCGTGGACGTCGATGACCTCCAGCGACTCGTGCTCGCCGAGGCCCTGTTCCTGCGGAACCTCGCCACGCTTTGAGCGCGGCACGACCCGGGCACCCGCCACACCTGGACCACGCTGCTAGGTTGGTCGACATGAGCGACGATCCCACCCGAACGAACGTCGAGCAGCAGGTCGTCGAGGCGGTGCCCGTCGAGAGCGAAGCTCCCGCTCCCTCCGACGGTGATGCTGCCTCGGCCTCGGGTGAGGCGATCACGGAGCCGGCGAAGCTGCTCCGGATCGCGAGCATGGTGCGTGAGCTGCTCGACGAGACCCGCCAGGCCTCGCTCGACGAAGCGGGGCGCTCGCGCCTCGCCGACGTGTACCAGCGCGCCGTCGTCGAGCTCCGTGAGGTGCTCTCGGCCGACCTGCAGGAGGAGCTGGCGGGTCTGGCTCCGCCGCTGGAAGGAGTGCCGACCGAGTCCGAGATCCGCGTCGCCCAGGCACAGCTCGTCGGGTGGCTCGAGGGCCTCTTCCACGGCATCCAGGCGGCGATGTTCGCCCAGCAGGCGGCCGCTCGCCAGCAGTTCGAGGAACTGCGGCGGCGCGGACTGCTGAGCCAGAACCCGCAGCCGCCCGACGAACAGGGCGACCAGAGGTCTCAGCGCGGCCAGTACCTGTAGCTACTCCGACGAGGTTGCCGTTCGGGCTCGCACCGGCGCTCCGCCGGCTCCCATGCTCGTGCCGGCATCGTCGGCGCTGCGGGCCAGCATCTGGGCCAGCAGCACCGGCACGATCGTCACCGTGACGGCGATGAGCGCGACGACGTTCGTCAGCGGCCGGTTCCGGGGGCGGAAAAGTTGCTGGAAGATCCAGATCGGCAGCGTCGGGTCGCTCCCTCGGGTGAACGTCGTCACGATGATCTCGTCGAACGAGAGCGCGAACGCCAGCACCCCACCGGCCAACAAGGCCGTCGCGAGGTTTGGCAGGATCACGTGGCGGAACGTCTGCCATCCGGATGCACCGAGGTCGGCCGAGGCCTCGACCACGTTGGGCGACATGCGCCGGAGCCTGGCGACCACGTTGTTGTAGACGATCACGATGCAGAAGGTCGTGTGGCCGATCACGATCGTCCAGAATCCCGGCGGCACCTCCGCGATGCCCGTGAGCGTCGACTTCAGAGCGATCCCGGTGACGATGCCCGGCAAGGCGATCGGCAGCACGACGATGAACGCGAGCGCCTCTCGACCGAAGAAGCGAGAACGGTACACGGCACCCGCGAGCAGGCTGCCCAAGACGATCGCGGTGAGCGTGGTGACCCCGGCGACGGTCAGCGAGAGGCGGAAGGCTTCCCACATGTCGGCGCGGCCGAACGCGAGCCGGAACCATTCCAGCGTGAGCCCGGGGGGCGGGAAGGTGAACGAGGTGGACTGGGTCGTGAAGGCGTACAGCACGATGATGGCGAGCGGG
>DASTBT010000133.1:0-3387 GCA_035711865.1 Actinomycetota bacterium | reverse complement strand
CGCGACTCGGTCGTTGTCTCGTTCGAGGTCATCGTCGCCCGCACCGGGCAGCGGACGAACGAGATCATGAAGGTACTGACGCTCGCCTCCGTCCTCCTGCTCCCCGGCGCGCTGATCGCCGGGATCATGGGGATGAACTTCGAGCTCGGGATGTTCGACGACAACGCCTACTTCTGGGTCGTGATCTGTCTGATGCTCGCCCTCGCGGCCGTGACGCTCGTGCTCGCCAAGCGGCGTCGCTGGATCTAGCGCCCGGCGCGGAGCGGAGCCGAAGCGAGCCTCTCGCGCACTCGGCCGACGTGTAGCGTCTCGACGGGTCGTAACCTCGTGGTTCGTCCTACTTGGAGGACGATACGGGCGTTTAGCCGCCTTGTCGTTGACCCAAGTAGCTCAACTAGAGCCTCACTGCGGCTGCGCTAGACGAGCCCGTCGCGTACGCGACCGACGTGCTCGTGCAGCTACAGACCGCGGAGCCCCTCACGGATTTACGACGGCACGAGAGTGGTGCGTTACGGTGGTCGTTTAGCACGTGGAATCGGTGGAGGACCAGCTCGAGGCGATCGTCGCGGCCGGCGTTCCGGGCACCGTTGTCGTCGCCGACGGACCGAGCGGGCGGATCGAGGCAGCGGCCGGCGTCGCAGACTTGCGAACCGGGGAACCGCTCACGGTCGATCACCGGTTCCGCATCGGCAGCGTGACGAAGATCTTCGTCGCGGGGCTCGTTCTTCAGCTCGCCGAGGAGGGGGCACTCGGGTTGGACGGCGACGCCGCGCCGTTCGCCGAGGGCATCACGATCCGCCAACTCCTGAACCACACGAGCGGGCTCCCGGATTTCGTCGACGATCTCGCGTCGTTCTTCGAGCCGTACCGCCGAGACCCGGCGTATCGCTGGCAGCTTGGCCCGCTCGATGAACTCCGACTGATCATGGAGAAGCCGCGCCTGTTCGCGCCCGGTGAGGGGTGGTCGTATCGGGGCAGCAACTACCGCGTGCTCGGGCTCATCGTCGAGGACGCAACGGGCATGACGCTGCGGGACGCGCTGCAGCAGCGCATATTCCGACCACTGGGCCTGGAGAGGACGGACCTCGTCGAAGCTCCCCTTCGCGGCGATTGTGCGCGGGGCTATCTGCCGGAGGACAACCCGTGGTTGCCTGGCGGGCCAGGGCCGGTGGACGTGACCGAGATCGACGTTCCCTTTTACAGAGCCGGCGGCGGCGTGGTTTCGACCGCGGGCGAGGTCGCAAGGATGCTTCAGGCCCAGCTCGGGGGCGAGCTTCTCTCCGACCGCCTTCGACGAGAGATGCTGACAGCCGTCGACTCGGATTGGGCGGAGACGGACCGATACGGCCTCGGAATCGGCGAGATCACGGCGCTGATGGGAAGGGAGCGATCGCCCTTCGGGGCGGCCTGGGGCCATCTTGGCTTCTCGCTCGGATACACGACGGTCGCTCTCTCGAGTGAGAACGGCGACCGCCAGGTCGTCATCTGCGCAAATGGCATCACCGCCTCCGAGGAGCTCTGGGACGCTGCAGGGCGGCTCGCGTGGCATCTGTTGGGACGCCCTTGAGCCCGTGCTCACCACTGCCCGGATCAGCCGGACGTAGAGCGCCGAGAAGAGCAGCGCCACGGCAGGATCAGGTGGTACGCCCGGTCGATCGGCCCGCCGCATTCGGCCCCGACCGACGGGTTGATCAGTCGCAGAAGCCCGTGATCGGCGTCAGGCCCAGGTAGAACCCGAACACGAAGCGGGCGATGGGGCTCGAACCCACGACCCTCAGCTTGGGAAGCTGATGCTCTACCAACTGAGCTACGCCCGCGCGGCCAGCAGTGTAGCCATTCTCGGCGGTAGAGCCCGAGCGGTTGATTTGTGCCCCAGCGCGGTATGACCTCAGCATGGACACGACAACTGCATTCGTACGCTCAGCCGCCAACGGGACGGTAGAAGTCGTCGTCAATTTCGGGCTCCTTTCCGGTCGCGAGGCAACCCAGGCCGAGGTGGATCGGTTGGGCCGACGCGTGTGCGACGTGACCGGCAGCGTACGCGTACAGGCCGTCCGAACCCACGACATGGGGCCTGGCAGCGAAGCCATCGTGAATCAAGTCGTCCTGTGCGCCGACGCTCCCGCGGCGGATGCCGACACGATCCGCTCGATCTGCGAGGAGTGGGCCATCGACTGCGCCAGCGAGCGGTCAATCCAGCCACTCGACATGTGAACGGACCAACGCTGTGGGCCGCGACGAGGGTTCGCGGCAGGCCGTTGCCGTTGCTCGCGCCGCCCCGGCCTGTTCTGCTGCGCGATGCGGTGTTGCCCTGAACCGGCAGCTTACGACGTGGCCCTGTGGCCACTTCCGCGACCAGCCCTCGCGCGCGTTATCGACCGCTGTCCGGAACCCCGAAGAGGCGGCTTAGCCGTCAGCTACGTGCCCTGGTCCTCTGCGTTGCCGTCGCCCTTCGGATCGTCCTCAGGATTCGGTCCGTCGTAATCCTGAGGCTCTGGCTCCTCGTCGGTATCGGCGGTGATCGTGTCCTCGTCAGGCGTTCGCGCTTCGGACATGCCTAGCCCTTGCTGCGGCGCGGATCCTCGCCGTACGTGTTGCGGTCGCGGATCCGGCCGTCGCGGCCGTGGACGAACAGCTCCCGCTTGTTCCGACGGGCTATCTCACGCGCCGCTTCGCGGGCTTCGGCCTGTGTCCGGTGGATCGACCGTGCCCGCCCGTCCGCCGCGATCTCCACACGCCAGCCCTGCTCACTCGGAACGACGTGCACGTCACCCTTGGCCATGGAAATGCCGTTCCCGGTTGGCCTCATCTGGAAACGTGTTTCGAATTCGTCCTCCTGCTGGTAGCGGCGACCGGGAGGCGCGGAGCCCAACCCCTCGGGTGACCGCCGGACCGTTCCCCCGTCGGCGGTCCTTGTCCGCGCCTCCCGTAGAACCGGGGCGGCTTCGTCGGCGCGTCCATTCCCCCTCTGAACGTCACGTTCGAGCACAGACGCGAGGCGCTGAAAGCTGCCCGCCGGACGAAGCCACCCGTCGTCGTTCGGTTCCCCCGTGACCGAAATCCAAAACGCCCAAGGCGCCTGCGCGTGGAAGGGTGGGCCTGCGCGTGGAACGGGGGTGGGCCCTAGGCCCACCCCCGTCATTGCTGGATCGGATTCTTGCGGTGCGGTTACTGGTCGTCCCAGTCGCGGTAGCCCACTCCGCCCGGGCCGTAGTACGAGCCGAGCTGACCGCGGTACTCGTCGTCGGTCGCCATCGTGTCGTCGTACTCCGGCGCGTTCTTGATCTCGTCCTTCGTGCGGTGGACGAAGATCTTCTCGTCGTCGTGATCGACGTCGCGGATCACGCCGGCGGGAAGCATGACCTTCTTGCCGAAGATCCACGGGCC
>DASTBT010000132.1:0-50903 GCA_035711865.1 Actinomycetota bacterium | reverse complement strand
CCGGCGCCGATGCCCGCAGCGGACCCCCGGCGCCCACGGCGTCGGCCGGGGGCTGCTCACCTCCAGGACCCGCGTGCCGCCCCTGTACGCCCGGGTTGCGGATACCCGTCGCGTTGATCGCCGCTCCGGCCAACAGCAACGCCACCGAGACGAGCATCGCGAGGCGGAAGGCGTCGGTGGAGGCCGAGCGGGCGGCGGTTCGGATCTCGGGCGAGACCTCGCTCGACGGCCGGTTCAACGGCGCGACCTCGGACTGGAACTCGCGCGAGTCCACGTCCGTTCCAGGGACCTGCCTCGCGATCGACGAGTAGAAGCTCGAGGCCACCGCCACGAAGATCACGGCCGTCACGAGCGGCGAACCCACGCGCGAGATCGCGTTGTTGATGGCGGAGGCCACGCCGGCGTTGCTCTCGGGCACCGAGGTCATCAGCGCGGTCGTGAGCGGCGCCACCATGATCATCAGGCCGGCGCCGAACACGAGCAGCGCGGGCAGCAGATCGACGAAGTAGTCCGCGGGCGGCAGGATCGACGACCCCTCGCCGCCCCCGAACACCCAGGCCGCGCTATCGGGGGGGATCCGGACGTACCAGAGCAGCCCGAGGGCCATGATCGCCGGGCCGAGCGCCATGTAGAGGCGCGGGCCGTGACGGGCGGCGAGCTTCCCGAACCGCGTGGAGAACAGCACGAGCAGCAACGACGAGGGGATGCCGGCGATGCCCGCGGCCTGCTCGTTGTAGCCGAGCGTGCCGATCAGGAAGATCCCCTGGAACGTCAGGGAGACGTAGAGCGCGCCGTAGATCACCAGCGTGGACAGGTTCGTGACGGTGAAGTTCCTCGACCGGAACAGGCGCGGGGGGACCAGCGGATCGCGACGCTTCACCATCAGGACCGGGAACGCGATCGCGGCGAAGGCGCCGACGACGAGGCTGGTCACGGCGATCGGCTCCCCCCAGCCCTGCTGCTGTCCTCGGATCGTGCCGAACGCGAGCCCTCCGACGGCGAGCACGATCACGAACGAGCCGAGCCAGTCGAAGTGCCCGGTCGCGTCGGGGTCGCGAGACTCGGGCACGTATCGAACGGTCGCGAGGTAGGCGATCGCCAACAACGGCAGGTTGATCAGGAACGCCATCCGCCAGGAGATCGTGTTGACCAACAGGCCGCCGACGAACGGTCCGAGGATCGACGTCGCGGCCGAGGCGCCCGCCCAGACACCGAACGCCCGGCCCCGCTCCTCGCCCTCGAAGCTCGCCGTGATGATCGAGAGCGACCCCGGAACGACGAACGCACCCGCCGCACCCTGCAGCACGCGAGCGACGATCAGGATCTCGATCGAGGGCGCGATGCCGCACAACAGCGAGGTCGCAGCGAACCCGAGCAGCCCGAGGGAGAACATCTTCCGGCGCCCGTGGTAGTCGGTGAGTCCGCCGGCGAGGATCAGCAGGGCGCTGAGCGTGACGAAGTAGCCGTAGGCGACGTAGGACTGCGCCTCGAGCGTGCCGAACAGGTCCGACGGCAGGTCCTCGCCGATGCGCGGCAGCGCGAGGTTCACGACCGAGGTGTCGAGGAAGACCACGGACGAGCCGAGGACGACGGCGACCATCGTCCAGCGCTTCCGCGCGGGGGTCATGGGTCCCTGGCTCGTGAGCGAGGTCTCGGCCGAGCTCACCGCGCCATCCGGTGCACCCACTGGGCGCGCCACTGGGGCGCCTCGAAGGGTTGGGCGAAGTAGCCGGTCTGCCGGTAGACCTTCCCGTCGCGGATCTCGGCGATGCTCACGGCCTGGTACACGCTACCGTCGGCGTACTCGAGCTCTGCCTCGCCCACCTCGAGGTCGCCCGAGCCGATCGCGCGACGGAAGCGGATGGCCGGGAGGCCGCCCGGGAAGTTCCGGTCGATCGCCAGCGAGTCGTCGGGTCCCTCGATCCGCTCTCCCGACTGCGGCCACTCCAGCACGTAGTCCTCGTGCATCAGCTCCCTCGCGCCGTCCCAGTCCTTCGCGCCGAGCCGCATCCACAGCTGCTCGACGAGCGTCGTGGTTCCTCGCTCCCCCATGCCATGCCCTCCTCGACCCGTGGTTCGGAGCCTACGCGAGGGGGGCCTAGAGTGGGTCGTACATGCGGAGGCGACCCCTCGTGCGAGCTTCATGGACGGCGATCGTCGTCGTGGCCCTCGTTGGGGCGTGCACCTCGTCACCGACCGAACCTGCCGACGACCAGCCGCCCCCGGCGATGCCGCCCACGGCCCCATCCAGCGTCACATCGCCCGCTCCGACGCCGGAACCGACCGTCACGCCGGACGCCGGAAGGTTCCGGGTGGCCGGGGAGCGGATCCTCGTCCGGCCACCGCGGGGCGGCTGGTTCAGGGTTCGAGGGCTCTACCCCTGGCGACCGTCGCGTTGCGTGGACGCCGAGCGTCCGACGCTCGAAGGGCGATACCCGGGGGTGCTGGCGGTCCGTTCCGTCGACGACGGCACGCTGACGATCGCGGTGACGCTCGATTTCCAGTCCTATCTCGAGGGCATCGCCGAGGTTCCGCCCACGTGGCCGACGGCGGCCTTGGAAGCCCAGGTCATCGCGGCGCGATCCTACGTGCTCGCGCGCACGGGATGGTCGGGCGAGCAAGGCGACGATCTGGGCACACCGATCTGCGGCACGGCCGACTGCCAGGTCTACGGCGGCATCCCTGACCCGCGCCCACCGGGGATGCACCGGTGGTACCGGGCCGTGCGGAAGACGCGAGGGCAGGTGCTGTCGTCCGGTGGGCGTCCGGCCGACACGGTGTACTTCTCGACCTCGAACGGGCGCACGTACGGCAACGAGGAGGTGTTCGGGAGCTCCCCGCTCCCGTACCTGCGTCCGGTCGTCGAGCGTGACGACGGCGCCTCCCCCGTGTCGCGGTGGCGAGTCCGGCTCCCCGTTCGCCACCTCACGACCGTGCTGCGCGCCGACGGGGCTTGGCCCCGGGGGGATTCCATCAGGTCGGTGGCGGTGGAGGGTTCGACGGTCCGGCTCGCGGGAGACGGCGAGCGCCGGTCGATCGACGCGGGAACGCTCCGCGACGCCGTGAACACATGGGCAGCGTGCCTGCTGCCGCGTCGGTACCCGAGCGACGGCCTCCCCGTGACGATCCCCTCGGGCTGGTTCGCGCTGTCCTCCGGCGGACGTGCGCTGGTCGTGGAAGGACGAGGCTGGGGGCACGGGGTCGGCATGGTGCAGTGGGGCGCCTACGGGAAGGCCCGCCGAGGCTGGTCGACCGAGCGCATCCTCGGCTTCTACTACGGTGGCCTCCGGCCGCGGCCCTCGCCCGAGCCCGGCACGGTCCAGGTGGTCCTCGCGACCGGCCTGCGCTCGCTCACCGTCGAGCCGTCGGGCCCGGGCGCCCGGATCGAGGGCATGAAGCTCGGCAGAGGTCCGCTCGACATCGCCGGCGGCGACGAGGTCACCGTGGCAGGCAACGGCGTGGGTTGACCCCGGGAGCCGTCAGCGTCCGGTCACGAGCAAGAGCTTGCCGCTCGTGGTGCCGCTCGCCAGGGCACGGTGTGCGTCCGGCGCGCGCTCCAGCGGGAACCGCTCGTGCACTCGAACGTCGAGCTCGCCGTCGGCCACCATCGAGAAGACCTCGCCCGCGCGCCACAGCAGCTCGTCGCGCGTCACCGTGTAGTCGCCGAGGATCGGGCGGGTCAGGAACACGGATCCGGCGCCCTGGAGACGGCGGATGTCGAACGGCGGCACCGGTCCACTGGACTGACCGTAGAGCACGAGGGTCCCTCGGCGGTCGAGCGAGGCCAGGCTGTCCTCGAACGTGTCCTTGGCGATCGAGTCGAACACGATGCGGGCCCCGCGCCCGTTGCCGTGCGTTCGCACGACCTCGGAGAGCTCGCGCGTTCCACGAACGACGACGTCGGTGGCGCCTGCGGCCGCGGCGAGCTCGGCCTTCTCGGCGGTCGAGGTCGTCCCGACGACGACCAGGCCCCGCCGCGCGGCCATCTGGGTGAGCAACAGCCCGACACCGCCGGCCGCCGCGTGGACCACGACGACGTCGCCGGCCTCCGATGGCGCGATCGACTCGACGAGGAAGTGAGCGGTCATGCCCTGCAGCAGCACGGCGGCCGCCACGTCCGTGCCGAGGGCCTCTGGGATCGGGACGAGACGGTCGGCCGGCACGAGCGCCGATTCGGCATAGGAGCCCGGCACCATCGCGTACGCGACCCGATCGCCCGGCACCACGTGGGCCACTCGGGCGCCCACCTCGAGCACCTCGCCGGCGCCCTCGCTGCCCGGCGTGTAGGGCATGGCAACCGAGTAGTTCCCGGATCGCTGCTGCACGTCGATCATGTTCACCCCGGCGACGTCGATGCCGACGAGGGCCTGGCCTTCCGACGGCGCGGCGAGCTCGACGTCCTCCAGCTCCATGACGTCTGGTTCGCCCGGCTCATGGACGCGGATGGCTCGCATGGCTTCCTCCTCGATCAGGGACGTTCCACGGCATCACGTGAGGGCCCACGCTACCGATTCAGGCGTGCGCGCGGTGATGCCACTGCAGGCGCCGCAGACGTTCGGGTTCGACGCGACCGCCGACGAACACCAGCGAGACCACGAGGCCACACAAGGCCAGGAACGCGTCGACCGTGAACGCGAGGCCGATCCCGTCCGGCAGCGAGTCTCGTGACGCGACGAGCGCGGTGTTGAGCCCGAGCCCGACCGAACCCCCCGCGATCTGGCACATGTAGACGATCCCACCGGCGAGGCTGGCGCGTGCCGGATCGAGCGCCGTGACCCCCACCGTGGTGATCGACGAGTAGAACAGACCGATGCCGAGCCCGAGCACGAGCATGCCGGGCACCAGCTCGGTGTAGGTGGTCGACGCATCGAGCCGGGAGAGGAGCGCCATGCCGACCGTCAGGCACGCGGCGCCGGTCGAGACCACCGGTTTCGCGCCGAGCCTCCCGTAGAGCGGCCCGGCCACGAACGAGACGATCGCGAACATGCCCATGGCTGGCAGCAGCCCCGCCCCCGACCGGACGGCCGAATAGCCCAGCTCCTTCGACATGAACTGCGGCAGGTAGAGCAGCGCGGCGAAGAAGATCGCCGACATCAGCAACACCGCGAGCGCGGCGGTCGAGAACGCCCGGTTCGACAACACGTCGGGCGGCACCAACGCCCGGTCGCCCTCGCGACGCTCGACGACGAAGAACGCTCCCAGGAACACCGCGCCCACCGCGAACAGCCCCAGGATCAGGGGGCTCGTCCAGCCCGAGCTCGAGCCCTCGTCGAGCGCGACCAGCAACGCGAGCAGGCCGATCGTGAGCACCACGATGCCGGCGACATCGATGCGTCCGTCGGCGCTCCGCTCCTGGGTGAGGTGGACCGTGCGGAGCGTGATCACGATCGCGAGCGCGGCGATCGGCACGTTGAGGAAGAAGATCCATCGCCACCCGACGGTGTCGGTCAGCGTGCCTCCGATCAGCGGCCCGATCGCGTTGCCGAACCCGGCTGCACCGATGATCAGGCCGCCGGCCAGCCCGGCCTTCTCCTCGGGCAGGATCGCGAACGTCATCCCGAGGACGGCCGGCCACATCAGTGCACCCCCGATCCCCATCAGTGCACGGCAACCGATCAACCAGACGATCTCGGGCGCCAACCCGCCGAGCAACGAGAAGGCGGCGAAGATGATCGCGCCGACGAAGAACATGCGCCGACGACCGAACATGTCGGCGAGCCTTCCACCCGGAACGATCAAGATGCCGAACACGAGCGCGTATCCGTTGATCACCCACTGCACCGTGGTGAGGTCGGAGTCGAGGTCGCTCTCCATCGCGGGCAGCGCGACGCTCAGGGCCGTGAAGTCGTTCGCGATGACGAGCACCGCCACGCCCATCGCGAGCAAGGCGAGCAGGGTCGATCGCGGGAGCCGGGCGGAGCCATCCGCCGTCGCCGCCGGCTCGCCGCTCACGCCGCGCATCCCACGCGGACCGGGTACCACCGCTCGATCCCGGAGTGGCACACGTCGATGCGACTCCAGGGCGCCATCGTGAGATCGTTCGAACGCTCGTCGACGTATGGGCAGGGATCGTCGATCAGGTCGAACGTCAGCCGGCCTCCTCGACGCGCCCACGAGTACGCACCACGGATGCGGGAGCAGTTGACGTCGTTGAAGAACACGATCCGCCGGCCCTCGACCGTGTAGTGACCGAGCGCCCGGAACTCGTTGATCTGGTGTTCGAGATAGAAGCGGCCCTCGTGCAGCAGCAAGGTCTGCACCCCGGCGTCCACGCTGTAGGGAACGCACCGCAGGCAGTGCGTGGGCACACCCAGATCCCGGCCTCCCATCTCCTTCAACGTGAACACGCGCATGTAGGAGCCGTCGACCGGCGTGGCCTCACGAGGCGGCGCCGGCCGGTAGTGGTAGGGCTCGGCCTCGGGCGGCAGATCGATCGGCCCGGTCGCGACCGGGCTCGGTGGCGCGCTGGAGGCTGAGGCCCCGGCGACACCGGCGGCCGGCGACCCGCCCTCGCCGCCGACGACGAGGCCACCGGCGAACGCCACGGCGGCCACGGCCAGCCCCACCGCGACGCGACGAGCTCGGGCAGCGAGCGTCACGGTTCGAACCCTACCGCGACGCGTCGAACTGCCCGCGGCAACGCACCTCCCGAGCGGCCGAGGCGGCCGCGACGGACCCTACGGATCCAGCCGCGCGTAGAACGTCTGGGCCACGCCGTGCACCTTCTTGAACTCGCCGCCGATGTGGACCCTTCCGGCGTCGAGCGCGATCGCCCACACGCCGTTGTACTTCCCGGTCACCGACGGGTCCCACGGTCGGAGCGAGCCGTCGAGGGAGTAGGCCGCGAGGCGCTCCCTGCTCGCGCACTCGTCGTTCGGATCGAGCGTGCCGGGGTTGGACGACTTGAACCCGCAGCTGTCGCCCGACTGATCGGCGATCTCGAGGAAGTGTCCGCCGACGATCAGGTCGTCGCCGCTGACCGCCACTGCCTGCGCCGAGCCGGACGTGTCGCGCTTCCAGGACTGGTTCCCGCTCGGGGCGTACTTCGCGACGAAGTCGGACCCCCCGGCTCCCAGGTAGAGGTTCGTGCCGTCCGTCGTGACCGCGATGCCGAAGGAGGACACGCCCGCCCCCTGCGGCGTGAACGACTGGTCGTGTGCGCCCGTCACGGGGTCGAAGCGCACCAGCGACTTCGTCTGGCGCGTCGAACCACCCTGGGTCAGCGAGTCGCACTGGCACGCCGAGTAGAGGAAACCATCGATCAACTGCAGGTCCCGATGCTGGGCAGGCGTGTTGTGCCCCCGCAACGAGGGGTCGGTCGCGATCGAGGAGGTCGTGAACCCTCCCAGCTTCGCGCCGGTCGAGGCATCGTAGGCGACGAGCTGCTTCCCGCCCGCGTACACCCTGCCCCCTCCGGCCGCGACGGACTGCGACACCTTCACGCTCGTGGGACGGAACCCGGAGACGAGGGCGCCTGTCGTGCCGTTGAACGCGAGCAGGTTGGTGTAGCTGTTGCCCCCGGCCGAGAGCTTGAACTTGCCCGACGCGTAGACGGTGTTGCCGACGGCCGCGAGCTTCCAGACCTGGGCGGCGGAGACGCCCGCGAGCGGGAGCGGGTTCACTCCGCCGGGCACCTGCCCGGTCGTGCGGCTGAGCACCGCGAGGTTCTGGACGCCACCGGCGTTCGAGCCGTTGCCCGTCTGCACCTGCGAGAAGACCCCGCCGATCCAGACGTTGTCGCCGACCACGACGACCGATCGGACGCGCGGCCCGTCCACCTGGTAGGTGTCCGCCGGGCTCTCACCCGGAAGTTGGGCGAGGGCGGCGGAAGCCGTCAACGCGACGACGACCATCGCGAACGTGAACACGGTGACACTTCGGCGCATCGGACTTCGACCTCTCATCGGGGCTCGGGGTTGTGCTTTCATACCTCGGGAAACCGCCCTAGGTCAATAACCCGTCGGCCATTCGGCTCCCCTCCACCTAGTCCAGACGCGCGTAGTTGTTCTGCGGCACGCCGTGCACCCTCCTGAACTCGCCGCCGATGTGGACGCTCCCGGCGTCGAGCGCGATCGCCCACACGCCGTTGTACTTGCCGGTCACCGACGGGTCCCACGATCGGAGGGAGCCGCCGAGCGAGTAGGCAGCGAGACGTTGCCTCGTGGCGCACTGGTCGTTCGGATCGAGCGTGCCGGGGTTGGACGACTTGAACCCGCATCGGTCGCCGCCCTGGTCACCGATCTCGAGGAAGTGCCCGCCGACGATCAGGTCGCCGCCGCTGACCGCCACGGCCTGCGCCGATCCGGACGTGTCGCGCTTCCAGACCTGGTTGCCGCCCGGTGCGTACCTCGCCACGAAGTCCGAGCCGCCGGCTCCGAGGTAGATGTCGCTGCCGTCGGACGTCACGGCGATGCCGAAGGAGGACTCGCCCGCGCCTTGGGGCGTGAACGACTGGTCGTGCGCGCCGCTCGAGGGGTTGAAACGCACGAGCGACTTCGTCTGGCGCTTCGAACCACCCTGGGTCAGCGAGTCGCATTGGCACGCGGAATAGAGGAAGCCATCGATCAACTGCAGGTCTCGATGCCTCGCCGCCGTGTTGTGTCCCCGCACCGACGGGTCGATCGAGACCGAGGAGGTCGCGAACCCTCCCAATCTCGCGCCGGTCGAGCCGGCGTAGGCGGCGAGGCGTCTCCCAGCCGCGTACACCCTGCCCCCTCCGGCCGCGACGGCCGTGGCGACCTCCACCTTGGTGGGATGGAACCCCTTGATGAGCTTGCCGGTCTTGCCGTTGAACGCGAGCAGGTTGGAATAGGTCTTGCCGCCGGCCATCCGCTTGAACTTGCCGGCCGCGTAGACGGTGTCGCCGACGGCCGTGAGCTTCCAGACCTGGGCGCCGGAGGCGCCTCCGAGCTTGATCGGAGACACGCCGGCGGGGATCTGTCCGTTCGTCCGGTTGAGCACGGCGAGGTTCTCAACGCCGGCGACGACGGCGCCGCTGCCCGTGGTCACCCGCGAGAAGATCCCTGCGATCCAGACGTTGTTCCCGACGACCACCACGGAACGGACACGTTTGCCGTCGATCTCGAAGGTGTTCGCCGGCGCCTGGCCGGGGAGCTTGGCATGGGCGGCCGTGGTCATCGTCGCCACGATCGCCGGTACGAGCGCGAACAGGATGAGGGAACGACGCATGGGTGCAGATCCTTCGCATCGGGCTGTCGGGGGTCCGCCCATTCCTACTCCAGGCTCCCGTGTCGGTCAAACCGAGCGGCCGGTAGATCCGACCGGGTCGGGCCGACGAGTCCGTGCGCACGTGCTCCGCGTGCGGCGAGCGCAGCCCCGCCGGGGCCCGATTCTGCTGGACCGCGGCTCGGCGCCGCGCGATGTGAAGCGGCACTCGGCGAACCAAGCGCGCGGCCGCCGAGGCCCGATCGGTCGAGGAGATGTTCCTGCAACTCGATATCACATCGTCGGCCGACGAGGCGGCGGCGACCGCGCGCGCCTGACCCGACCTCGTTCGGCGTGCGATGCTGCCGAACGTCCCGACCCCGAGGAGGCTTCGTGGAGCCATGGTCGTTCGAGCCGCGCGGACGGTTCGAGGAGCACACGTTCGAGAGCGACACCCTCAAGCAGAACCCGCTCGGCGATCCGCACCTGCGGCCGCTCTGGGTCTACCTGCCGCCCGGCTACGACGAGGCGCCCGGAGAGCGTTTCCCGTCGGTGTACCTGATCCAGGGCCTGACCGGGCAGCTCGACATGTGGCGCAACCGCACACCCTTCCGCAAGCACATGCCGGAGCTCGTCGACGACCTGTTCGCCGACGCCACGACGCCCTCGGCGATCGTGGTCTGGGTCGACTGCTGGACATCGATCGGAGGGAGCCAGTTCCTGGACTCACCGGGCACGGGCAACTACCTGACCTACCTCTGCGACGAGGTCGTTCCGTGGGTCGACGCGAACTATCGGACCCTTGCCGACCGTGATCACCGCGGCATCCAGGGGAAGTCGAGCGGCGGCTACGGCGCGATGGTCGTGCCGATGCTGCGCCCCGACGTCTGGGGCGGGCTCGCCACGCATGCCGGCGACGCCCTGTTCGAGACGTGCTACCTGCCCGAGTTCCGTGACGCGGCGCGTGCGCTGCGGAACCACTACGACGGATCGTTCGACGCCTTCTGGAGCGACTTCCGCAGCCGCCCGGCCGGATCGAAGGACGGCGACGACGAGCTGTTGAACACCTGGTGCATGGCGGCCTGCTACTCGGCCGACCCCGACGGCACGGTGCAGATGCCGTTCGACCCCGCGACTGGGATGATGCGCGACGACGTCTGGGCGCGCTGGCTCGAGCGGGACCCCGTGCGCATGGTCGCGAGCCACGCCGACGCACTGCGATCGATGCGGGCGATCTACATCGACGCGGGGAACAAGGACCAGTTCTTCCTCGATCTCGGCGCGGAGGCGTTCCGCGGTGAGCTCGAGGCGATCGGGGTCACCGACGTGGTCTTCGAGCTGTTCGACGGGACCCACTCGGGCATCGAGTACCGCTATCCGTTGAGCATGCGCTACCTGGTCGAGCGGCTCTCGCCGACGTAGCGGTGTCGGGTTCCAGACGTTGCTTCCCGGACCCCGATGGGTCCATCCTCGGAGCGACCACCGATGACGACGCACACGATGGAGGGACCACATGTCGATCGGCGTGACGGAGGAAGCACACCCGAGGACACACGACGACGCCGTCCCGTTGCCGTTCCTGCGACCGTTCGTGGACTGGGTCGCCGGCATCAGGGCGACCGTGCACACGAAGCTGCTGGCGGGCTTCCTGCTGATCGCGCTCCTGCTGCTGTCGATGGGGGTCCTGAGCATCTTCGTGCTCAACCGCCTCAACGATCAGGTGGACACGTTGAACACGCTGAACCGGCAGGCGACCCAGGCCCGCGAGATGATCCACCAGGTGACGCTGCAAAGCCACTATCGGGCGATGGCACTGCTCACGCTCGACGAGGTTCCGGAGCCCTACACGCCGAGGATCGCCGACACGAGGCAGGACTTCGAGGACAACCTCGCCCAGATGCGGAACTACGGTGCGCAGAGCGAGATGTCGCTCCTCGATCAGGTGGACGAGGTCAACTCGACCACCTATGCGGCGCTGAGCCAGCAGGTGACCGATCTCTTCCTCGCCGGTGACGTCGATCAGGCCCTGAAGCTCCACATCGCGCAGGAGCACGACACCTCACACGTGCTGGAGGACGACCTCAACAGGCTGATCGCCGACTCACAGCAGCTCGTGGTCGAAGAGACCGCGTCGTTCGGATCGAATCGTCGCTTCCTCACGATCGCGGTGGCGACCTTCGCCGGGGTGAGCCTGCTGGCCGCCCTGGGGCTCGGGGCCATCCTGTCGTGGTCGCTGATCCGCCCGGTGCGCAGGGTCGACGACGCGCTCGAGCAGATCGCCGGCGGCGAGTTCGACACGCGCGTGGAGGTGCCCAACCGCGACGAGTTCGGCAACCTCACGAAGAACCTCAACCGCACGACCGGCCAGCTCTCCACGCTGTACAACGACCTCAACACGCTCAACGCGAACCTGCAGGAGACCGTGGACGCGAAGGTCGCCGAGCTCGAACGCGCCTCGCGGCTGAAGCGATACCTGTCCCCCGTGGTGGCGGAGTCGATCGTGTCGGGGACCCAGGACGTCTCGCTGGGATCGAGCCGCAAGCTCCTGACGACGTTCTTCTCCGACATCCGGGGCTTCACGTCGTCGGCCGAGCACATGGAGCCCGAGGAGCTGGTGACCGGACTGAACGAGTACTTCTCGGAGATGACCGACATCGTGTTCAAGCACGGCGGCACGCTCGACAAGTACGTCGGCGACGCGATCATGGTCTTCTTCGGCGACCCGATCCCGCAGGAAGACCACGCCGAGCGCGCGGTGCGCATGGGATTCGAGATGCTCGACCGACTGCGCTCGCTCGAGGAGCACTGGCTCCGGCGATACGCCGAGGTCTTCGAGATCGGCATCGGCATCACGACCGGATGGGTGACGGTCGGCGACATCGGCTCGCCCTCGCGCACCGACTACACCGTGCTGGGCAACCAGGTGAACCTGGCGTCGCGGCTCGCCGACCAGGCACGTGCGGGGCAGATCCTCGTCACCGACGCGACCATGGCCGCGGTCGATCACTTCGTGGATGGGAAGCTGGTGGACGAGATCAGCCTCAAGGGCGTCACCCGACCGATCAAGATCTACGAGATCGTGCCGCGCGCGACATGACGAAGGGGGCCGCTCACGCGGCCCCCGTTCGTCTTTCGTGCGCCCCCGCTCAGACGGAGACGTACGGGTCGTAGTAGCTACCGAGGGTCGACCGATACTCGTCCGACCGGTAGTCGGTCGCCTCGTCGAGCTCCGGCGAGTTCTTGATCTGATCCTTCGTCAGGCGCACGGAGACCTTCCGGTCGTCCATGTCGATCCGCTCGATCACGCCTGCCGGCAGGACCACCTTGCGGCCGAAAATCCACGGCCCGGTGTCGACGACGATGAACGACGAACCAACGTCGTACGTCGCCTCGTCGACCTTCCCGATCTCGCCATCGGCCGCCTCGACGTCGAAGCCTTCGACGTCCATCGGCTCGTTCAAGTCACGCGAGTAGGTCCAGATGTTCGTGTTCATAGCGGAGTTCCATCCCTTCCTCTGTCGAAGTGACCGCAGGCCTGCGGACGCTATGGACATACCCACACATGGCTCGGACCATGCATGGAACTCGTTCTTTCGGCCCTGATCCAGGTAGACCGACCTAGCTTCCGGCGGAGGACCTCTCAGCCGATCGGGCGGTCGTCTTCTTGGCCGAAGACCTCGTGGCCGAGGACTTCTTGGCCGGAGACCTCTTGGCAGAGGACTTCTTGGCCGGAGCCCTCTTGGCAGAAGACTTCTTGGCAGGGGTCTTCTTGGCCGAGGACTTCTTCGCCGAAGACTTCTTGGCAGGGGACTTCTTGGCAGACGGCTTCTTCCGGGAGGAAGATCGCTTCCGTGCCGCCGCCTTCTTCTGCTTCCGGCGCTCCCGAGCGATCGCGGTGCCGCCGACGGCCGCGCCGACGGCGGCCGCACCGGCCGCAGCGAGCAGCGGGTTCTCCGCCACCGTCGATGCCACCTTCTTCGCGCCCGAGCCGACGGCCGATGCCGCATCGCCGGCCTTGTCCGTCACCGCTTCCATCGCTGACTGGCTCTCGTCCTTCATGTTCGCTCCTCTCCTTCGGATTCGTGGGGATCGCTGGCTACAGCCTCGAGCACCTTGGGCACGAGCAGCCCGAGCGTGAACGCTCCGGCGATCACCAACGCGGGCTCTTTGCGGGCGAAGGCCGCCGCCTGCATGGCGAGTCGCTGGGCGTCCTCGATCAGGTCGTCGGTGTCGGCGGCCACCAGCCGGGCTGCGAGCCGATCGGTCCGTCCCGCCACATCGTCGACGACATCCGCCTGTCGGTGGTGGCCCTGTTCCCGAAGGCTCGCGCTCGACGCACGCATCGCCACGCTCAACGCCTTGAGCTCGACGGCGGCGCGGCTCGACCGAGCGTCGACCTCGACCCGGACGCGATCGCTCGCGACGGATCCGGCGGCTTCCGCCACGGCCTTGCCGGCCTCGTGGAGCCCGCGAACGTTCGTGGTCGACGCCTCGCCCTCGTCGCCCTCCATGGGTGCTCCTTCTCCGTCCATGTGTCCTCGTCTCCTGGTCCTCGTCTTCAACGTCGATGTTCGCGTCACGGTCCTTCCCCGCTTCCCCGAGGAAGAAACCCGCAGCGCGAGGCGTGAGTCGGGCGGCTCCGGGGAAGGACTCCACGAGTCACCGGGAGGTGGGGCGATGGCAACCGCAGGGACGGAGAACGGGGGGCGCCGTGGCGCGCCCTTCTCCGAGCTGGTCCGATCGTTGTTCGGCGACGTCGCGCTGCTCGCGCGCCGAGAGGCTGAGCTCGCCAAGATCGAGCTCGAGGGCAAGGCCTCGAAGGTCGGCATCGCCGCCGGCCTGTTGGCCGGCGGCGCCATGGTCGCGTTGTACGCCGTCGCGACGTTCGTCGCGGCGGCGGTCGTGGCGCTCGCGATCGTGCTCCCGGCGTGGGCCGCGGCCCTGATCGTGGGCGCGGTGCTCCTCGTCGTTGCAGCGACGCTGGTGGTCATCGGGCGCAAGCGGCTTCGGGCGATCGGCTCGCTCGCCCCTACGACGACGATCGAAACGATGCGGGAGGACGTCAGGTGGATCCAGTCGAGAACGGCACAGCTGAAGACCCGCGAGTAGGCGAGATACGCCGCGACATCGAGCGAGCACGCGCGCGCATCGCCGAGACGGTCGACGCCCTGGAGTACAAGGCCGATGTGCCGGCCCGGCTGGGGGATGTGCTGAGCGCCACGGCTTCCTACGTGACGACGCGCGTCATGCAGCGGATCCCGTTGCCTTCCTCACGGGAGGAAACGGTCGCGGAGGACCGGGTGGCGCCGGGCCTCTGATGGCGACCGACCGGCCGCCGGCTGTCGCTATCAGCCGACGCCGCCGGGCGGCGGCTCCTCCTCGGCCTCGACGGGCGGTGCCGGCACGGAATCCGGAGCCGACGTGGTGACCGTGCGGGTCGCCGCCACTTGAGCGCCGAACACGAGCGGCGTCTCGTTGCCGGCAACATCGACCGTGACCAGATCGAGCAGCTCTCCGCACCCCCCGACCCCGACGAGCAGCGTCGAGCGATCCAGCCACCCGATGGCCGTGCTCGGCTCGGAGACGTCGGGCAACGCCGGGCGGCCCACCCGCGGCCCGAGCACGATCGTGGCCGTGCGGTCCCCGCACCCCGTTCCGACGTCGATCGCCGTCGATCGCCCCCTGGGGGCGATCGACCGGTTGGACGCCTCCTGCCCATCGCCGCGCCAGCCATCGGTGAACCCGGTCCTTCGGTCGAGCGCCATCGTGTGGATCTGTGAGTAGCCGCCCGCGTGCTGCGCCGTCCAGACGAGCCGCTCCCCCGCGGGCGTGAACGCGATCGACGTGAACCTCGTTCCGCCCTTCGAGAACACGAGGCGAACGGGCTCCTCCCCCTCGTTCGTCGAGAGCCAGATCGACTGCTCGCCGTGCCGGTCGATCACGAACGCGAGCGCGAGGCCGCTGGGGTGGTAGGCGACGTCGAGGTACCGCCCGTCGGGGAGCGCACCGAGCGGCTCGATGCGGCCGTCGTCCATGAACCGCTTGTCGGGGGTGGCGTCGCCGCGAGCCGCGAAGACGACGGCCAGCCCGATCGGGTGTCCCCAATCGAACGCGACGGGGCTCGCCTCGGCCGCGGCGGGGAACGTCGGAGCCCCCGGCTCCAGGCCGCGCACCGCGAGGTCGCCGAGCAGCACGCGGTCGCCCTGCGGCCCCCACGCGAACGGTCCCGGATCGCGAACCTTGAACAGGCAGGTGAGCCGCGCTCCGTCGGGATCGAGGGCCCAGGCCCGCCCGTCGGCGACGAACGCGACGGTCTGCTTCGCATGCGGCGTTCCCCGATCGCAGCCGGCCGGCAAGGCCTCGCCGGAGGCGAGCGTGGTGACGGGAGCCTCGACGGACGGCGACGCGGGGGCCTGCGGACTGGCGCTGGGAACGTCGTTCACGGCGTCGTCGCCGGTGGTGCACGCCGCGAGCAGCAGCGCGGTCGCGAGGAGCATCGTCGATCGAGACCCATGCATCGGAAAGCCTCCCGAGCGAACCTACACCTGCGCCCCGCCGCACGCACCCAACCCCCGGGTCCACTGTTCGATGGCATGCTCACGGGTCGGGGCAGGAGTCGATAGGGTCGCGTCAGAGGATCGTCCGGCACGTCGCGAGAGGAGCAGCACCGGCCATGATCAGATCCCCCGTGCGCGCGAGGGTTCTCCGGATCGCCGTCGTCGCCGCGTTGCTCGTCGCGGCGGTTCCGATCGGCGCCGTCGCCACCGCCGGGGGCATCGGCGCGCCCGGCTCCGACGGCATCGGTGACGGCTACTTCCCGCTCGCGGGCAACGGCGGCTACGACGTCGTCCACTATCACGTGGAGATCCGATACGCACCCGCCACCGACGAGCTCGTCGGGCGCACGACGATCACGGCCACCGCGACCCAGGTTCTATCCCGCTTCAACCTGGACCTGATCGGCCTGCGCGTCACGTCGATCACGGTCGGCGGCGAGCCGGCCACCTGGGGCCGGCAGGGCCAGGAGCTGACCGTGAGGCCCGCCTCCCCGATCGCCGACGGCATCGAGTTCGAGGTGGTCGTGCGGTACCGGGGCATCCCGAGGAGCCCGCTGTCGTACGGCGCCCGAGCGGGCGCGATCCCGACGGACGACGGAGTGCTGATCTACGGCGAGCCCGACGTGGCCGCGTACTGGTACCCGTCGAACGATCACCCTCGGGACAAGGCGACGTTCGAGATCGATCTGACGGTTCCCCGGGGCCTCAAAGCGATCTCGAACGGCCGGCTCATGGGCCGCGAGCCCACCGGGAACGGCCGGGTCACGTGGTCGTGGCACGAGAACGACCCCATGGCGACCTACCTCGCCATGGCCGTGATCGGGCGCTTCCAGCTCGATCGGTCCGTCACGAGCGATGGCATCCGGGTGCTCGACGCGTTCGACCCGAGGGTCGGCAGGGACGCCCGCAGGTCGATCGAGAAGGGCGAACGGGTGCTCCGCTTCCTGGAAGGCCGCTTCGGTCCCTACCCCTTCGACGACCTGGGGGGCGTCGTGGACATCTGGTCGGGCGGGTTCGCGCTCGAGAACCAGACCCGTCCGATCTACCCGCCGGGCGCGTTCCGACGCGGGCAGAACGTCCCGCTCGTCGTGCACGAGTTGGCGCACCAGTGGTTCGGCAACAGCGTGTCGCTCGCGGACTGGAGCCACATCTGGTTGAACGAGGGCTTCGCGACGTACGCCGAGTGGCTCTGGTCGGGGAAGACGGGCCACCGCACGCCCCAGGGCCTGTTGTCGGCCTGGTGCGAGATCCCGGCCGAGCGGCCGTTCTGGACGGTGACCCCCGACGACCCGGGTGTCGGAAGCCTGTTCGCGACGCCGGTGTACGTCCGCGGCGCGATGACGCTCCAAGCGTTGCGCACGACCGTCGGGAACGCCGACTTCTTCGAGATCGTCGAGACGTGGCTCGCCGAACACGCGGATTCGACGGCGACGACCGATCAGTTCATCTCGCTCTCCGAGACCGTGTCTGGGCAGGAGCTGAGCGGGTTCTTCGACGAGTGGCTGTCCACATCCGGGAAACCGTCGCCGTGCGTGATCGGGACGACGTGAGCCACGAGGTCGCGCCGGCGAAGCACACGGCGTTCCGCGTGATCGCCTGGATCATGGCCGTGAGCGCGATCGCGTTCGGCGTCGTGACGGCCGGGACCGCGATCTTCGTCGAGGACATGGAGATCCACGCGTTCCACAACGTTGTGGTCGCCTCCCTGCTGCTCGTGATCTCGGCGCCGGCGGCCTTGCAGGCGGCTCGGCACGCCGACCATCCGCTGCCCGGACTGATGCAGGTCGTCGCGATCGGCATCGCGGGGGTGGCCACGATGGCGCTCGGTCTGACCATCGACCCGTTCACCCTGCCGTTCATCGTGCTCGGCATCGTGCTGTGGGTGCTGTGGCTCCGTCGGCCCGAGCGCGACGGGTTCCCCACGGGACGCCCCAGCATCGTGCTGCTCCTGCTGGTCGCAGCGGCCGCGGTGCCCTCGGTCGTCTGGGCGTCGGACAACGCGAGGCTGCAGCGGATCGACGACCTGAGCGAGCACGCCGAGCTCTTCCACTGGGTGGAGACGTCGTTCTACGCCCTGGCCCTTCTGCTGCTCGGCCTGCTCGCCGCGCTCCGCCCGCGGGCGTTCCGCATGTCGGCTTGGAGCGGGGGCATCGCCCTCGCGATCGTGGGTGGCGCCTCGCTCGCGCTGAGCGACCATGCCTCGGCGCTCCCGTCACCCTGGTCCGCGATCGCCCTCGCCGGCGGCATCGTGTTCGTGGCCGCCGGCGAGTGGGAAGCGCGACGCCGAGGGACCGGCCGATGATCGGCCGACGGCTCAGGCCTCGAGATCCCGGGGGATCACGAAACGGGTGAGCTCGCCCGTGCGAGCAGCCACCTCGCGCCAGACTCCGGTCGGAAGCTCGATCTCCGCCAACCCGCCGGTGGGGTACTTCGTCGTGAGCCGGTCGAGCCGGCCGCCTCGGGCACAGAGGCCGACGGCGAGTTCTTCGATCGCGGGGTTGTGCCCGATCAGCATCACCGACCCGACACCGTCGGGCACCCGCCGCACCCGCTCGAGCAGATCCGCCGGATCGAACGTGTAGCACGACGGCTCGATGCGGATCTCGAGCTCGGACCCGAGCCCCGGCAGCACCCTCGCGAGCGTCTGCCGCGTGCGCAGCGCCGAGGAGCAGACGACCAGATCGGGGCGGACCCCTTCCGCATCGAGGTAGCGACGCATCTGGTCGGCTGCTCGCTCCCCCCGCGGCGCCAACGGACGGTCCCGATCCTCGAGCGTCGGATCGTCCCAGCTCGACTTCGCGTGTCGCAGGAGCCACAGGCGCATGTGCCCGACCCTAGACTCCGTGGGAGGTCGAGTCGAAGGGGGTCGCACGGTGGCGATCAACGAGGACCCAGGCATCCTGCTGTACCCGAGGATCCGCCGGTCGCCGTATTTCTACGCGTCGCGCGAGCACGGCGTTCAGCGATACAGCGTGTACAACCACACGTACCATCCGCGACACTACGGAGACCCGGTGGCCGAGTACTGGCATCTGCTGAACGCGGTCACGATGTGGGACGTCGGCGTCGAGCGCCAGATCGAGATCTCCGGACCCGACGCGTTCGACTTCACGAACATGATGGTCCCGCGCGACATGACCAAGTGTGCCGTCCGTCAGGCCAAGTACGTGTTCGTGACCGCCCCGGACGGAGGCATCATCAACGATCCCGTGCTGCTCCGGTTGGAGGACGATCGCTTCTGGCTCTCGCTCGCCGACAGCGATGTGGGCCTCTGGGCGCAAGGTTTGGCCGTGAACTCCGGCATGGACGTGACGATCAGCGAGGTCGACGTCGCGCCCGTGCAGATCCAGGGGCCCGGGTCCAAAGAGGTGATGGTCGATCTCTTCGGAACGCAGATCCTCGACGTGCCGTACTACTTCATGTCGCCCGATCTCGAGCTCGACGGCATGCGCGTGTGCGTGTCGCGCACCGGTTACACGAGTGAGCTCGGCTACGAGATCTACCTCTACGACGCGACGGCGAACGGCCGCAAGCTCTGGAACACCGTGCTCGAGGCCGGCGCGACGCACGATCTCCGCGTGACCGGGCCATGCCACATCCGCCGGATCGAGGGTGGCATCCTCGCGTTCGGCTGCGACATCTGGTACGACACGAACCCCTTCGAGGTCGACATGGGCTACCCGTGGATGGTGGACCTGGAGCAGGACGCGGACTTCGTCGGGAAACAGGCTCTGCAACACATCAAGGCCGAAGGCCCCAGGCGCAAGCTCGTGGGCGTCGAGATCGACGGCCCGAGCCTCGGCTCGTTCATCGACAACGAGATGATCGACACGTTCCCCGTGCTCGACGGCGACCGCCGGATCGGGAAGGTCACGTCGGCATGTCACTCACCGAGGCTCGAGAAGAACATCGGGTACGCGATGCTTCCGATCGAACGCTCCGACGTGGGCAACCGGTTCGAGGTGGAGACGCCCCAGGGTCGTCGGACGGCGGTCACGGTGCCCAAGCCATTCATCGATCCGGGGAAGGACACCCCCAAGGGGTGAGGCCGCCGAGCCTGGAGGGCGCCGCCCGACTCCGATCTCAGAGCAGGCGCTCGTCGTCGTGCAGCTCGCCGCCGTACTCCTGGATGCGCGCGACGTCCTGCAGGATCGTTCTCGCGGCGTGCAGCATGCCCCCGATCGCGGTCTCGACGCCCTCGGCTTCCTCCATCGTCTGCAGGCGCCGGATCACGAGGTCCAGCTCCGTTCGTGTTTCCTCGGACATGCCCTCAGCCTGGCACACGCCGGGCGGAGATGCTCACGGCCGAGCGTCGTAGTCGACGTTCGCGAACGGCCAGGCCCGCGCGAGCCACTCGGAGACGCCCCGGCGCAACGGTGCGTCCAGGTCGTCGCGGGAGGCGCGCACCCAGGACTTGACCCGAGCATCGTGCTCGTCGTCGGTCGCCGGGTAGATGTAGAGGCACCCGATCACTTCGTCGCTGGAAGCATCGAGCACGGTGTAGGTGAATCCCCGGCGCGCCTCGAAGTCCGCAGCGTGGCCCACGAGATCGGAGAGGTTCTCCTCGAGCGTCATCGGCCGTGGCCACGCATCGTCACCCTCGCCGCCCTCGAAGCCCGGCGTCGCTCGAATGTGCTCGATGCTCGTGGTCCACGCCTGGAAGTCGCGTTCGTTGTGCTCCGGCCCGAGAGGCTCCAAGCGCATCCCGGGCAACTCGAGCCCGGCGGGCGGGTCGAGATCGCCGGGCACGAACGGGTCGGTCATGCGCACGAGTCTCGCACGACGTGACATCGATCGGTGGTCGGCGTCCGTGGCAGACTGTCCGCGTGGACGACGAAGAGCTCCTGGCCGAGGCCGAGGCGGCGCTGACCGAGATCAAGATGGCTCAAGGTCTTTCTGACCGGCACGCCTCGGTGCTGGCCGCGCTGCGCATCCGACTCAAGGGCAGCGCCGGGGAATCGCTCGAAGAGCTGCTCGAGGCCGCCGGCGACATCGGCCCGGACGACCGCCTCGACGAGGAGATCGAGAAGGCGCGATCGGCGCAGGCCGGGAAGCCTTCACTGGACGACCTGCTCTCGGAGAAGAAGCCGAAGCCGGGCTGGCCCTCCTGACCGGCCGTGAGCATGAGCGACGATCCAATCGAGATCGCGCGAGATGCGCTCGAGCGGCACGCCTGGAAGGACGCCTACGAGGCGTTGGCTGGGGCCGACCGGACCGGCGCCCTTCCGGGGACGGCGCTCGAGATGCTGGCGTGGGCGAACTATTGGACGGGCCGACCCGACGCGACGATCGAGGCGCTCGAACGAGCCTACGCCGCGTACCTCGACGAAGGAGACCGCGCCCGGGCGGCCATGGCGGCCTTCCGAATCGCAGAACAGCACGGCATGCGCATGTCGATGCCGCTCGCGCAGGGCTGGGGTCAGAAGGCGGCGCGCCTGGCCGAGGAGGACCCGACGTGGCCGGTGCACGGGTGGTTGCTCTGGGTCCAGGGGCTGCTGCTGTGGATCATGGAGCAGGACTACGTCGGCGCGATCGAGCGGTACGAGGCGGCGCTCGAGTTCGCCGCACGCAGCGGCGACCGCGATCTCGCGGCGATGAGCCTGCACGACAAGGGACACGCGCTCTGTCTGCTCGGGGACGTCGCGAGGGGCATGCCGCTCCTGGACGAGTGCATGGCCACGGTCGTCGGCGGCGAGCTCGACCCCGCCGCGGCCGGCTACGTGTATTGCGGGATGATCGGGGTCTGTTCCAAACTCGGCGACTACGGGCGTGCGAGCGAATGGACCGATGCGACCCTCCGGTGGTGCGAACGCCGGTCCGTGCCTGCGTTCCCCGGGGTGTGCCGGATCCATCGCGCGGAGCTGAAGCTGCTCCACGGCGATCTGCTCGAGGCGGAGGCGGACGCCCTCGCCGCATGTGAGGAGCTTCCCCGCTACAACTTCGTCTCCGGGCAGGGCCCGGCCTTCTACCAGATCGGCGAGGTGCGACGCCGGCTCGGAGACTTCCTCGCCGCCGAGAAGGCCTACGCGCAGGCGGAGGCCTTCGGCCGTCCACCGGACCCGGGACGATCGTTGCTGCGGTTGGCCGAGGGCAGGGTGGATGCCGCCGCGGCGTCGATCCGTCAGGCGCTCGACGAACGAGGCGGCGATCACTGCTCTCGGGTCCGGTTGCTGGCGGCGCAGGTCACGATCGCGCTCGCGAGCGACGATCCCGAGACGGCGACATCCGCCGCCGACGAGCTCGACGAGCTCGTCACGGTCTTCGAGACCCCCTCGCTCGGCGCGATGTCGGCCGCCGCGCGCGGCGAGCTCCTGCTGTCGAGAGGCGACGCGGCCGGCTCGCTTCAGATCCTGCGCCGGGCCCGAGCCGGCTGGCGGGGGCTCGACGCACCGCTCGAGGTCGCCGAGGTCGGCTTGCTGCTGGCCGAGGCGTATGCCGCCAGCGGAGACGAGGTCGCGGCACGCGGCGAGGCGCGCTCGGCACGAGAGACGTTCGAGCGCGTCGGCGCCCGACCGGCTGCGGAGCGGGCACGGCGCATGCTCGATCGGCTCGCACTCGACCACGAGCCCCCGGAACGGGTCACCCGAGCGTTCCTGTTCACCGACATCGTTCGATCGACCGACCTGATCGGCGTGATCGGCGACGACGCCTGGGAGGACCTGCTCACCTGGCACGATCGCACGCTTCGCTCGCTCTTCGATGCCCACGGCGGCGACATCGGACATCCGACGGGCGACGGGTTCTTCGTCGCGTTCCCCGACGCTCGATCGGCCCTGCGCTGTGCCGTCGCGGTCCAGCGGGCGCTCGCCGAGCACCGGCGCAGCGAGGGCTTCTCACTCGAGGTGCGGATCGGCATCCACGCCGGCGAGGCGACCCGGCGGGGAGAGGACTACGGCGGGGCCGAGGTCCACCGGGCGGCGAGGATCGCGGGGCTGGCGGACGGGGGCGAGATCCTCGCGAGTCGTTCGACGGTCGACGACGTCGGATCCGAGGTCCCGTACTCCGCGTCCGGGGATGCATCGCTCAAGGGGTTCACGCGACCGGTCGCACTCGTCCGCATCGATTGGCGCGACGCTCGAGCATGATGAGATCGGCTCTCGTCGGATCGGTCACCTCGCACGCTCCTCGGCGAGGCGAGCGAGGTTGGTGAGCTGCTGCGTGTCACCCTTGCGGATCGCCATGCGGGTGAGTGGACGCAACCAGGATCGGAGCCAGTAGGGAACGTAGTTCATGCGATGAGCGATGTCGGTGTAGGTGATCCGCGACCCGTCTCCGTTCGCTTCGATGTCGTATCGATGGATGAACTGGACCTGCCACGGCTCCCCTCGCTTGCGATCGAGCCGTGACTCCGTCTGGATGACGAAGGCATTCGGCGGGGACACCTGCGTGACGACGGAGCGATCGTGGAACGTGCCGTTGAAGTTCGCCCCGGTCGAGGTGAAGGCGGTGCCGACCCGGGCCGCTCCGTCGGGTGCGTCGAGGGTCAGCAGCTTGAATCCATCATCCTTGGCGCGGTCCCCCGACCAGACGAGGTGGGCGTCGAGGTCGGCGACGGTCTCGAAGACGACGCTGGGCGGCGCCGAAGACGTGACGGTGACCGAGGTCTGGAATCTGAGGGATCTCATCGATCGGCCTCGATCGTACGAGAGGGACCCCTCGTCGCGACACGTCGCGGATACGATGCCTCCGTGACATCCGCGGATCAGGCGTTGCGCGAGTTCTACGACGGGTGGGAGCACCACCAGGGACTCCTCGTCGGCATGGTGCGCGACCTGAGACCCGAGCAGCTTGCTCTGCGTCCGGCGCCCGGCGCGTGGAGCGTGTGGCAGCTCGCCGGCCACATCGCCGGGTCTCGCGCGTACTGGTTCCACGACGTGCTCGGCGAGGGGGCAGACGCCGTGCGGGACCTGTTCCGCGTCACCACAACGACCGTGCCCGGTCTGCCGCTCGAGGATGCGGGATGGGAGGACGACGAGGATCATCCTCGAGGCACGGCCGAGCTCGTGGACGGACTCACGCGAACGTGGTCGATGCTCGACGAGTGTCTCCGCCGCTGGTCGGCGGAGGACCTGGCCGTCGAGTTCTCGCGGCAGCGGGGCGCAACGACCCAGACGATGACGCGAGGGTGGGTCGTCTGGCATCTGATCGAGCACGACGTGCACCACGCCGGGGAGATCTCGCTCATCCTCGGGAGCCACGGCCTCCCCGGCCTCGACCTCTGACTCGAGAACGCGCGCGCCCGTACCCGCCGCCGCCGCTCGTCTCCACCCGGACGATCGATCCCGGGGCGACCTCGATCGTGGCCTTCTGACCCACGTCGAGCTCCTTCCCGTCGGGGTCCAGCACGGTGATCCGCGAGGGTGCCGCGTCACCGCCCCCCGAAACGCCGGTGGGCCGGAACCGCGGGTCGGTCTGCTCGGCGTAGAAGGTCACGATCTCGGAAGCGTCGAGTACGAGGTACTCACGACGGATGCCGCGGCCGCCATCATGCTCCCCGACTCCCTCCGACCCCTCGAGGAGCTCGGTCCTGAGAACCCGCACTGCGTAGGACCCCTCGGCGACCTCGACCGGCATCAGACCGACGTTGGCCATGTAGGTGTCGACGCCGTCGAGACCCGGTCCGGTCGCGTGCGCGCCCGTGCCCCCGCCGATCACGTCGGACAGAACCGATCGATGTCCCGTACGCGGTGAGCTGCTGCTCAGGTTCATGCCGACGAACGTGACCGTGCTGCTCGCGACGGCACGTTCGGGCCACAGTTCGGAGAACGCGCGCACGAGCACGTCGGCGAGCCGCTGGCAGGTGTTGTGGCGCACAGAGACCGCGGCCGGAGGGTGGGGGTTGAGGACGTTCCCCCGCGGACACACGATCTCGAGTGGCCGCAGGATCCCGTCGTTCGTCGTCATCGACGGATCGGTCATCGCACGGAGGGCGTACACGACCCCGGCCCTCGTGCTCGCCCACGGCACGTTGAACGCCCCGTCGACCTGGGAAGCGCATCCCGCCAGGTCCACGATGAGCCGGTCTCGGCGCTTGTCGAGCCGAGCGTGGATCCTCGTCGGCGGTCCGCCGCGGCCGTCGTCGTCGAGGAACCCCTCGGCTTCCGCCTCGCCGTCGGGAAGCTCATGCAGCGCCGCCCGGGTCGCCCGCTCGACAGCGTCCAATGCCTGGGCGAAGCCTGCGGCGATCGTCCGCCGGCCGTGGCGGTCGACCAGTTCGAGCAACCGGCGCTCGCCCAGTAGGCACGCGGCTCGCTGCGCCCGCAGATCCGAGATCGTCGACGCCGGGTCGCGGACGTTCTCGGTCAGCAGGTCGAACAGGTCCCGGTTCTCCTCACCCTCGCGGTAGAGGCGCACCGGCGGCAGGACGACGCCCTCGGCGTAGAGCTCCCGCAGGTCCGGCCCCTCGGTGCCGGGATTCACGCCGCCCACGTCGAGGTGATGGGCCGTCGACCCGGTCCACGCGAACAACCGGCCCTCGAGGAAGACGGGCAGCAAGATGTTGATGTCGGGCGTGTGCATTGCGCCGAGGTAGGGGTGGTTCGCGACGAACACGTCTCCCTGCCGGATGTCGTCGCCCCACCGATCGAGGACGGAGCGCACGACGAGCGACATCGCGCCGAGCTGGGCGGGGATGAAGTCGGCTTGGGCGACGAGTGCTCCGTCGACGGCGAACAGCGCGCAGCTGAAGTCGTCCATCTCCCGGATGATCGGGCTGTGGCTCGAGCGCTTCAGTGCGCTCCCCATCTCCTCGGCGGTCGACACGAGCGCCGCGTGCACGAGCTCGAACGTGATCGGATCGAGCGCCGCATCCGCGCGGCGACGGCTCACGGGGCGCCACCTCGCAGCCACAAGCTCCCGTCCGATGCGACGGTCGCGGCGTGTCCTCGGCGCACCACGGTGGTCGAGTCCATCTCGGCGACGATCGCCGGCCCGGCGATCACGTTCCGCGCTCGCAGCCGGTCTCGGGCGTACACCGGAACGCGACGGACGCTCGATCCATCGAGCAGCGCGCGCCGCTGCGCGATCAAGGCCTCGCTCCGTGGGGAGCGCTTCCCCCCGGGCACCTCGGCGGCGGCATGTCGCTCCAGCTCCCCGAAGGCCGAGAGGCGCACCGTCACGACCTCCAGCCTCGCGCCCGGATCGGCATGGCCGTACATCGCCGCGTGCCGATCGTCGAACGCGGATCGAAGCCGGCGGATCGCTCCCGTCGAGACGGTCCGCAGCGGCAGCTCGAGCTCGTAGCCTTGCCCCTCGTATCGGCACTCGGCCGAGGCGACGGTGTGGACGCGCGCGCGCGGGATGCCGTCTCCCCGCAGCTGGCAGACGAGGCGCGTGGATGCGTCGCGGTACCAGCCGAGGAGGCCTGGCACGAGGTCCTCCTCGAGGGTCCGCAGCACCGTCTGGGCGTCGTCGATCCGAACGCTCGCCGCCATCAGCCCCGAAGCCGAGAACAGGCCCGGATGCGGTGGGACGACGACCGCACCGACGCCCAGCTCCTCCATCACCCGCCCGGCGAGCAGCGGGCCGGCGCCGCCGAACGCGACCAGGGTGAACGCTCGCGGATCCACACCACGTTCCACCGAGACCCGACGCAGCGCCCGTACGCCGTGCGCGGTGGCAACCGCGATGATGCCCTCGGCGGCGGCGAGCGGATCGAGCCCGAGCGGTTCCGCCACGGCCATCACCGCTCGCTCGGCCGCGGTCGCGTCGAGGCGAAGCCCGCCGGCGAGCTCGTCGCCCAGGATCCCGCACACGACGTGCGCGTCCGTGAGCGTGGCGTCGACGCCGCCCCGCGCGTACGCGGCGGGGCCAGGGACGGCCCCGGCGCTCTCCGGGCCGACCCGCAGCCGGCCGGCCCGATCGATGCTCGCGATGCTGCCGCCGCCGGCGCCGGCCGTGACGATGTCGACCGATGGCACGAGGATCGGATGGTCCTCGACGACCTGGATCGACGTCGTCGGCGGGACGCCCCCGTGCACGAGGCAGACGTCGAGCGACGTGCCTCCCATATCGAAGGAGATCACGCGGTCGAGCCCGTGCCGCTCCGCCAGTGCGATCGTGCCGGTCACCCCCGCGGTGGGGCCGCTCAGCACGAGGCGATGCGCCTCACGCGAGGCACGAGCGGCCGGCACGCACCCTCCGTTCGACTGCATCACCAAGAACGGTGCCGTCACGCCCAGCCGCCGGACGCCGTCTGCGGCCCGCTCCACGTAGCGACCGACGAGCGGGCGCAGCCCGGCGTTCACCACGGCGGTGGCCGTACGCGGGTACTCGCGGAACTCTCGGGCCACCTCGGACGACGCGGTGACGGGCACGCCCGGCAGCGCCGCCCGCACGGCCTCGGCCAGGCGTCGTTCGTGGTCGTCGCGCAGGTAGCTGAAGAGGAAGGCCACGGCGACCGCCTCCGGATCGCGGCGCACCACCTCGTCGACGACCCGCTCGACCTCGGCCTCAGAGAGCGGCCGCACGACCTCTCCGAGACCGGAGAGTCGCTCGGCAACGTCGAGTCGGTCCTCCCGCGGGACGAGCTCGTTCGGTCGGGGTTGCCGCAGATCGTAGAGCGCTGGCCGAGTGCCGTTCCGGAAGGCCATCAGGTCACGGAACCCTTCGGTCGCGAGCAGCACGACGCGCCCGGTCCGGCCGGCGATCAAGGCGTTCGTGGCTACGGTCGTCCCGTGAAAGACGAGCGCGATCTCCGACGGCTCGACCCCCGAGCCCACGAGCTCCTCGAGCGCCTCGATGAGCGCCACCGAGGGGTCGTCGGGCGTCGAGGCCACCTTCGCCACCCGCAAGCGACCGTCGCCGTGCATCGCGATGCCGTCGGTGAACGTTCCACCGACGTCGATCCCCACGAACCATCCCGCGCGCATGATGTCGCCCGGCCCTCAGCGGAGCGCGGGGGCCACCTCCTCGGCGAACAGGCGCACGGCCTCACGCTGCACCTCGGGTGCGAGGCCCGGGAAGTACAGGCGGGCGATGTAGTGGAGGCTTCCCCCCGCCGCATCGACGAGGTCGCGGATCCGCTCGGCCACCTGTTCGGGTGTGCCCAGCACGATCTGCTCGCGGAGCGATGCGTCGATGGCCTCGTCGATCTCGGGCGGAGCAAGGCCCTCATGCACGCGATGACGCGCCTCGTCCATGTCGTCGTACTTCCAGGAGACGTACCAGTGGTGGGGACGCACGATCTCCCACGCGTCGTCGCCGAGCCACGCGAACGTCGGCAGATGCACCGCGATCTCGAACGGCCCGCCACCCGCGTGAGCGGCGCGCGCGATCGCGACCTGCTCCGCGAGCGCGGCGGGCGTGACCTCCGTCGCCATGAAGCCATCGGCGATCCTGCCCGCCCGGCGGATCGCCGACTCGGACAGACCGCCGATCCAGATCGGGGGGCCGCCCGGCCTCGCGGGCAACGGCCGGACGGGCACGTGCGGGTAGCGGAGGTGGTCGCCGCCGGTCACGAGCTCCCCGCTCCAGGCCTGCCGGTACACCGCGACCGAGTCCTCGAGGCGCCGTACGCGGTCCCGCATGCGCACGCCGAGGGCGTCGAACTCCTCGGCGCGCCACCCGAGCCCGATGCCCAGCACGAGGCGCCCGCCCGAGATCAGGTCGACGACGGCCGCGTCCTCGGCGACCCGGAGCGGCTCGTGCAGTGGCGCCAGCATCAGCCCGGTCCCGATCAGCACTCGGCTCGTGCGCGCCGCGATCGCCGCAGAGAGCGGCAGGACCGAGGGCAGGTACGCGTCGTCGACGAAGTGATGTTCCGAGGTCCACACCGAGTCGAAGCCGAGCCGTTCGGCCTCCTCGGCGAGCGAGAGCGCCTCGGCGTAGAGCTCGCGGTCGGTCCGTGCATCGCCTGGGTACCGCTGGCATGTGATCAGTCCGAATCCGAGGCCGACGGTCACGCCGGCATCCCCCGCCGCACGGGGCTGGGCTTGTCGAGCAGCCTCGCAACGTCGAGCTCCCGGAACGGCGCGGCGCACGGACGTCCGTCGGCGACCCAGATGCGCGCGTCGTCGAGATCCATCAGCACCGAGGCGACGGTCGAGCCCTGATCGTGCGGCTCCATCCGTCCGTCGGGGTGGCAGCAGACGCCCGAGGGGTAGTTCGCGTGGTCGGCCAGGGCCGCACGGAACGTGTCGAGCGTGAGCTCGGGCGAGCCCTGCTCGACGATCGTCCGCAGGCGCTCCAGGCGGAACGGGCTGTCGGGCATCACCCACAGCGAGACGTCTCGGCGATCGAAGGCGGACGAACGGAAGTGGTTGGTGTGCATCACCACCCCGTCCTCGGGGAAGAGCAGGAACAACCGGGAGAAATCGCCGGGCGCCGCCTCGAGGTCGACCGCGATACCGTCCCGGTGGGCCAGGAGGTAGTTGGCCGACGACGAACGCGGGGCCCGCTGCGCGGCAGCCAGAGCGTCGGAGATCGTCTCGCCGTCCATGAAGGCTCGCAGGAGCACGTGGTACGGCACGGCTGGCTCGCCGCGGTCATCCTCGGTCACGAGCGCGTTGGTCACCACACCGAGGCCGGAGGAATTCATGCCGGTCTTCGCGAGCAGCCCCGCCTCGACGACCGAGACGAAGTTCGGTCCCTCGTCCTGCTCGGCCTCGAGCACCACGACGGTATCGAAGCAATGCAACAACCAATCCCAGTTCTGCCCGATCAGCGTGTGTCCCGCAGCGCTCGACTCGGGAACCACGGCGAATGCGGTGCACTCGCCCTGACGCGGGCCCGAGGAGTCGGTCGCGGAGTCGGCCGCCCTCGCCTTCGCCGCGAACATCACCTCGGTCCGCACGTTGATCGACAGGACGTCCTCGAGGTCCACGCCGGCGCCGTCGGCGATGCCCCGCATCTCCTCGACGTAGCGATCGTCGAACGCTGCGATCGGCGCCTCGTACCGGGCGGCCTCACGACGCACCTGCGGCCACGACCAGCCTGCGTAGGCTTCGAACACGTCCTCGTAGGCGCCGATCGAGACGGCGATGCGATCCCGGGCCTGTTCCCCGTAGGCGCGACCGCGTTCCCGAGGACTGCCCGACACCTTCACGTGCGGGAACCTGCCCACGCCGTCGGCCACCGTCATGTCGCTGTGGCTCCGCCGTCGACGACGACCGTCGCGCCGGTCACGTACGAGGCGCGCTCGGACAGCAGGAAGAGCGCGACCTCGGCCACCTCCGGCGCGCGGCCCAGTCGCCGCAGGGGCACGCGCGCGTCGAGGAAGGAGCGGCCGTTCGCCGGGTCATCCATCAGGCGCAACATCGGCGTGTCGATCACCCCGGGCGCCACAGCGTTCACCCGCACGCCGTCACCGGCCCACTCGACCGCGAGCTGCTTCGTCAGGGCTACGACCCCTGCCTTGCTCGCGTTGTAGTGCGCGGCCGGCTCCCCGCCGTCGGCCACCAGCGCGGCTGTCGAGGCCAGATTGACGACCGATGCCCTCCCGCCGTCTCGGGCCGAGCGCCCGGCGCGCAACGCTCCCACGAACTCCCGCGCCACGAGGAAGGACCCCCGAAGGTTGATATCGAGCACCTCGTCCCACCCCGACTCATCGATGTCAGCCGCCGCAGCGATCCGGTAGACGCCGGCGGCGTTCACGAGTACCTCGGGAGGCCCGCCGAGCGCCTCGACCACCTGCCCGAGCGCGTCCCCGACCGCCGCTCCGTCACTGACGTCGGCGGCGACCCCCACCGCCGCACCGAGCTCGTCCTTCGCCTCGGCGACGGCATCGGCGTCGCGATCGAGCACCGCGACGTGGGCGCCCCGCTCGAGCAGCAGCTCGGCCGAGGCGCGCCCGATGCCCGATGCCCCCCCGGTCACGAGCGCCCGCCGACCATCGAACCGATCGCTGACGGCCGCCGTCACGTGAGCACCACCCCGCCGTTGACGCCGATCGTCTGCCCGGTGACGTAGGAGGCGTCGGGGGAGGCGAGCCACACGACGGCACCGGCAACGTCGTCGCCGGTGCCGTGCCTGGCGAGCGGGATCGTGGCCCGCACGCGCTCGACCTCGACCTCGAGTGGCACGCTGCGCTCGGCGGCCGCGAGGCGAAGGTCGTCGAGGTGCATCTCGGTCATCATGTTGCCCGGGGCCACCGTGTTCACACGGATACCGTGCGCGGCGAGCTCGAGAGCGAGCGAGTGTGTCAGGAGAGTCACGCCGCCCTTCGACGCGCAATAGCTCGAGCCGTTCGCCACTCCCTGCTGGCCGAAGATCGACCCGACATTGACGATCGACCCACCCTCCCCGGCCTCGACCATGGCGCGAGCGCAGGCCCGTGCCATCAGGAACGAACCGATCAGGTTCACCTCGATCACGCGACGGAACGCGTCGAGCTCCGTCCGCACGACCGGCATCGAAGGACCCCCGATCCCCGCGTCGTTGACGAGCAGATCGATCCCACCGAACCACTCGCACACCTGCGCCACGGTCGATCCGACCGCCGCCTCGGCGGACACGTCGCATCGCGCGGCGAGGACCCGCGATCCCGGTGCTGTGCTCCGCAGACGGTCGACCGTCCGCTCGATGTCATCGTCGATGTCGACCACCGCGACGTCGCCACCCTCGGCCGCCAGCCGCGCGGCGATCCGTTCCCCGAGCCCCCGCGCGCCGCCCGTCACGATCGATCTCATTCCACCTGCTCCGCGATCTCGCCCGCGGTCGCGATCCAGACGTCCTCGAGCTCCTGCACCCACGCGATGAACTCCTCGAGGAATCCGATGCGCCCCGGCCGGCCGATGATCTGCGGATGACAGGTCACGATCGCCGCCCCCCCGAGGTCTCGGATGCCCAGCACCTCCCGTTGCCAGATCGACCGCACCTCCTCGACCGTCGAGATCTTCTTCGTCCAGCTGGCCGGGTCGAACCAGAAGTGGGGGGCATCGTCGAGGATCCATTGGATCGGGACCTCGACGACCGGCGAGCCCTCGTGCCGGTAGGGGCGGATGTCGTCCATCAGGTTCGACGAGTAGGCGAACCCGTGGCGCTCCAGGAGCTCCAACGTCGCCCCACTGAAGTCCCACGAGGGAGAGCGGTAGGCTCGAACCTCCGCTCCGAAGGACCCGAGCACCTCGAGACCCCGGACGAGCTCGCGTTCCTCCTCGTCCGGTGACAACCGCGTCGGCGACGTGTGGGTGTATCCATGGTGGCCGATCTCGTGACCGCGTCCGACGATCTCCTCGACACGCTGGGGATGCCGCTCGGCGACCCTGCCGGGGATGAAGAACGACGCTCGCACCCCCCGTCGCTCGAGCACGTCGAGCACCAGGGGCACCGCCACCTTGGCGCCGTAGGTGCCCTGGGACAGGATGCCGGGCTTGTCGGCGTTCGCTGGATCCTCCCCGATCCAAACCTCCTCGGCGTCGAAGTCGAACGTGAACGACACCGCGGCAACCGTACCGTCGGGCCAGGAGGTCATCGCGACCCTTCCTGCTGCGGCGCCGGCTGGTCCTCGGGCACGTCCTCCCCCGGTCCGTCCTCGGGTACGGAGTCCTCGGCCATCCACAGCTGGAGCCGGGCCCAACCCTGCTGAAGCAGCGGCACGAGACCCCGGGGAGCGAGCACGATCGTGAGGAGCAGGATCAGGCCCACGACGATCAGGCGTGCTTCCTCGAGATCGCGCAGGGCCTCGGAGACGACCATGATCAGGGCCGTCCCGAGCATGGGACCCCAGAACGTGCCCAGGCCGCCGACGACGAGCATCGCGACGAACAGCGACAACGGGCCGAGCCCCATGACGCTCGGGGAGATCGTGCCGTAGTACTGCGCGTAGAAGGCGCCCGCGACTCCCGCGATGAACGCCGAGGTGGCGAACGTGATCACCTGCATCTTCATCGGGCTGACCCCCCGCGAGGCGGCGTACGCGGGGGAGTCCCGCAGCGCCTTGAGCGCGGTGCCCAGCGGCGAGTGGATGAAGACGTAGATGAAGACTGCGGTCACGACGACGAGCCCGAGCGCGATCCAGTAGTACGCACGTTGCTTCGCGTCGGGGGCCAGTCCCTCGAACGCCAGCCCCGGGATACCGGAGAGGCCGAAGGAGCCGCCGGTCAGACCGCTCTCGTCGGAGATCACGAGCAGCCGCACGACCTCGGCGAACGAGAACGTCAGCAGCGACGCGTAGATGCCACGCAACCGGAGCACCGGGATGGCGATCACCGCACTGACGAGGGCCGATGCCGATCCCCCCATCACCAACGCGAGCCACGGGTCGATGCCCCAACGCAGGCTGACGAGCCCTGCGACGTACCCACCGATCGCGAAGATCGCGAGCTGGCCGAAGTTCCAGATGCCGCCGATGCCGAGCTGGAGGTTCCACGACTGGTTCAGCACCATCCAGATGAGCGCGGTGAGCGCGACGTCGATCACGTAGTCGTTTCGCCAGATCAGCGGCAGCGCCGCCGCCGCGATCAGCAGCGCCCCGACGGCGAAGGCGTTGGGGCTCCGCCACCCCATCAGCCGGCCGACGCTCGCCCGAGTCTCGTGCGCGACGCTCGCCATCAGAGCCTCGCTTCCTCGGGCTTGCCGAAGAGGCCGGTCGGCCGGATCAGCAGCACGATCATGATCACGACGAACAGCACCGGCAGCGACCACTTCACGCCGAAGTAGAGGGAGATCATGGCCTCGAGCAGACCGATGATGTAGGCGGCGACGATCGTGCCCCGCACGCTGCCGAGGCCGCCGAAGATCGCCACGATCAGGGCCTTCAGCAACGGCAGGTCGCCGGCGTTCGGCGAGACGAAGAAGACCGACGCGAGGAGCACCCCTGCGATGCCCGCCAGCGCCGAGGAGACGCCCATCGTGAGGTTGTAGACACGCTGCACCGGGATGCCCATCAGCCGGGCGGCATCGAGCTGCTGGGCCACGGCGCTGATGCCCAGGCCGTACCGGGTCTTCGACAGGAAGATCCCGAGTGCGACGAGCATCACGATCGCAACGCCGGCCATCACGACCTGGTGCCAGCTGACGCTGACGCCCTCGATCAGATGGAGCCGGCCTTCGACCACCGGCGGCACCGCCTTGTTGCGGGCGCCGTAGATCTCGAGTGCGACGTTGGCGAACACGATCGCCACCGCGAAGGTCGAGATGAACGCGGTCATCTCGAAATCGACGCCTGTCTTCCCGATCAGCGGCCGGACCGCGACCTGCTGGATCACGACGCCGAAGGCGAACGTGACCGCGGCCGCGCCGGCGAGACCGGCCAGCGGCCCCCATCCGAGGCCGCTGAACAGCATCCACGAGACGTACCCGCCCACGAGCACCATCGCGCCGAGGGCCATGTTCAAGGTGCGGAGGGTGCCGTAGATCAGCGTCATGCCGACCGTCATCAGCGCGTAGAGCGACCCCGTGACGAGCCCGCTCACGACCGCCTGGAAGAACGACCGCATCGCTTCCCCCTCAGGTCCCCAGGTAGGTGGCCATCACGGCCTCGTCGGCCTCGAGCTCGGCGACCGTGCCCTCCCGCACGATTCGCCCCGACTCGAGCAGCAGGATCCTGGCGTCGAGATCGTGCACATGGCTGAAGTTCTCCTCGACGAGCAGCATCGTGACCCCCGACCGCATGATCGTGCCGATGTGCCGGTAGACCTCGTTCACGATCACCGGGGCGAGCCCGAGCGAGGGCTCGTCGATCATCAGCATCCGCGCCTCACGCATCAGACCCCTGCCGAGCGCCAGCATGCGCCGTTCACCCCCGGAGAGGGTCCTCGCGCGCTGGCCCCGCCGCTCCCCGAGGACGGGGAAGATGCCGTAGACGTGTTCCAGACGCTGCCCGCGGCCGCGCCAGTCCGAAGCCGGAAAGGCGCCGAGCACGAGGTTCTCCTCGACGGTCATATCCCCGAACGGCAGATCCCCCTGCGGGATGTGCACGAGGCCATCGGTCGCGATGAGGTCGGGGCTCCTGCCGTCGACACGAGCACCGGCGAACCAGACCTCGCCACTCGTCGGGGCCATCAGGCCGCTGATCGTGCGCAGGAGCGTCGTCTTGCCGTGCCCGTTCGGGCCGATCACGATCACGACCTCGCCGTCGCCCACCGTGAGGTCGATGCCCTCGAGCACGCGCGTCTGGCCGTACGCCGCGTGCAGATCCCTCGTCTCAAGCATCGCCACCTCCGGGGCCGACCGCGTCCGACGCCGACTCCGTGCCGAGGTAGACGCGGATCACCTCCTCGTGGCGCTGGACGTCGGCCGGGGTGCCCTGGAACAGGAGCCGTCCGTGGTTCATGACCATGACCCGATCGGAGATCGCCATCAGCGCGCGCATCACGTGTTCGATCAGGATCACCGTGACGCCTGAATCGCGCACCTTGGCCACCAAGCCGAGGACCGCGTCGACCTCGCCGGGGTTCAGCCCCCCCACCGGCTCGTCGAGCATCAGGAGCCGCGGGGTCGTGGCGATCGCCGAGGCGATCATCAGGCGCTTCTTGTCGAACAGCGACATCGGTCCTGCGACCGCCTCCATCCTCTCGGCGAGCCCCACGAACGCGGCGGCGTCGCGGGCGCGTTCGACGGTCTCGTCGTCGAAGCCCAGCCCCGGGGCGCCGCGGGAACGGGTTCCGAAGTAGGCGCCGACCATCACGTTTCCGAGCACGGTGTGCTCGGGGAAGACCGCCGGGATCTGGAACGTACGGGCGACGCCCCGATGGCAGATCGCATGTGATGACCGGGCCTGGATCTCATCCCCGGCGAAGACGATCCGGCCCGCAGACGCGCGTGTCAGTCCGGTGATCGCATCGAACAGGGTGGTCTTGCCCGCCCCGTTGGGACCCGCGATGCCGAAGGTCTCGCCCTCGGCGACCGAGAACGACAGATCGTCGACGGCCGCGAGGCCTCCGAAGCGCTTCGAGAGCCCCTCGACCTCGAGCATCGTCGTGCCGGTCATCGCCCGACGGCCCGCCCTCGCCCGACGGCCCGCCCTCGCCCGACGATCGCGTCTAGAGCCATGCGGGCAGCTGGAACTCGCCCTCGATGTACGGCTCGGGGTCGACCAACACCTGCGACTGGTCCTGGATCTGGAACGTCAGGTGGGCCATGCCGAGGCTCGGGTCGTTCACCTCGTCGGGGAACGGGATCGCCGTGAGCTCCCCGGGTTTGTAGTTGTACGTGCCGCTGACACCCCGGTACAACATGCGCGCGAGGTTCGCGTTCACCTGCTCGAAGTCCGCCGGGTCGCCGGCCATGCCGGCCGCCTGGGCCCAGACGTGCACGAGGTCGTACTGCCCTCCGGCCTGGCTGAGCCCCGCTTCCGCGTCGTACTCCTCGCGGTAGCGCTCTCTGAACGCTTCGCCCGTCGCGTCCGGCAGCGTGCCGATCACGGTCGACCAGATCACCCCGTCGGCGTCTGCCCCTGCGAGCTCCAGGTACTCGGGGATCGACGGGCCGTACTGCTGATACATCAGCGAGGGCGTCGGGTCGGACCGGAACTGCTGTTGGAACGAGGCCAGGTCGCCCGGGATGTAGTCGGCGTGGAAGATCAGGCCAGGGGGGTCCTGCCGGATCTTCGCCAGCACCGGCCCCCACTCGGTGAGCGGCGCCGTCACCTGCTCGTACACCGGCACCCCCCACCCGAGCTCCTCGAGACCGGCCCGCACGGTCCTGGCGATCGAGATGCTGTACGGATCGTTGCTCGTGACGACAGCCGCGGTCTCCGAACTGGGCTCCCACGCTCCGGCGTCGATCAACCGCTGCATGAACTGGATGAACCCGGGGCCGTACCAGACCTCGGTGGGACACGAGTGATAGATGTTCGTGATGCCATTGTCGGCGACGTAGTCGGCGTTGGGCTGGAACGTGTTCAGGTGGAACATCGGGCCGCCGTACTCCGCATACACGTCGAACTCGGCCGACGTCGTCGTGGTGTATCCGGAGAACGTCGCCGCGACCCCCTCGTTCGTGAGCCGGCGGGCGGCGTTGACCATCTTCTCGGGAGCGAAGGGGTCCTCGACGTCGACGACGACGAGCTCGAGTTGACGCCCCAACACGCCGCCGTTGGCATTGATCTCCGCGATCGCGAGCTCATGCCCGCGCACCATCTCCTGTCCGTCCCCGGAGTATGGGCCGCTCGTGGGGCTGGCCGATCCGAGCTTGATCGTTTCGGTGGAGCCCCCGTCACCGCCGGTCGCGCCGGTCCCGCCCGACCCGTCGTCGTCCCCCGAGGAGCCCAGCGCGTAGCCGCCCAGGCCACCGATCGCGAGGCCCCCGACCGCGGCAGCCCCGGCACCAGTCAGCAGCTGCCGACGCGTGACGCGCCCGCCGCCGGTCCTGGCCGTTCCACCTCCGTCCGACATGATCGCCCCCTCGTCGTCTTGCGCGTAGCATCGCCCCGCCGGACGGCGCTGCCGCGACCGTAGGTCGCCGGCCAGGCGGAGGCATCGGTCGGTCTGCCGATGCGCGCCAACACACCCCGGTTACGCCTGGACGCGACCCGACCACGATGAGACCATCGCCTTCCGAGCTTCCCAAGGTAAGGAGGCACGATAGGACCCGAACCGTTCCCGTCGTCGGCCGTGGTGCACGCGAACGGGCGGGTCGACGAGGTCGACGGCGCGGCCGCCGGCCGACTCGTCCGCGAGAGCCCGGACCTGATCGGGTACGCGATCGCGCTGCTGCGTTCGGGTCGCAGCCGCGTCGCCTTCTTCTGGAACGAGCGAGGCCCCTGGTTCCGAGTGACGATCGAACGGATCAGCCGGGCCGACGAGGGCACCACCGCGGCCGTCTTCCTCTCTCAGGAGTCCCTGCCTCACGGGGTCACCCCCCGCGAGCTCGACGTGCTGACGCTGATCGCCGGCGGGCTCAACAACCCCGAGATCGGCGACCGCCTCGGATTGGGCCTGCGAACCGTCGCGACCCACGTCGAGCATCTGCTGATGAAGCTCGGGCAACGCACCCGCGCGGGAGCGAGCGCGATGGCGGCCGACCAGGGGCTGCTTCGCCTGCCGACGCCGGGTCGCGGCAACGACCTCTCGGGCCTCACCGTGGGGCTCCTCGACAGGCCATCGGGCGAACCGCCGACACCCATCGCGACCCCGCCCGCGACCGCGCGCCGGCCCCTGTTGATCGGCTCGGTGCTCCCCCTCACGGGTCCGGCGCGCAGCGACGGCCTCGAGATGCGCACCGGCACAGCCCTCGCGATCGGCGAGATCAATGCGAGGGGAGGGGTCGCGGGACGCCGCATCGAGCATGTGGTCGTGCCGACCGACATCTTCGACCCTGTGAGCGTGCGGGCGGCCTTCCAGGCGCTCACCGACGCCGAGGTCGACGCGATCACCAGCCTGTACGTCTTCTGCGAGGACACGGCCATCGACAGCGCCTCGGACTACGGCGCGCCGTTCCTCCACGCGATGGCCTCGGAGCACATGGCGCAGCACACGAGGGAGGATCCCGGCCGCTTCTCTCGCATGTTCCAGGTGTGCCCCTCGGAGGTGCACTACGGTCGCGGGTTCGTGCGCTTCCTCGACGATCTCAGTGCGAGCGGAGCATGGCGCCCTCGGCATCGCAGCGTGCTGTTCATCGAGACGCTGCTCGAGAGCAGCCAGATGGCCACGTCCGATACGCTCGAGCGGGCCGAACGCTCCGGATGGCGCGTTGCCGGCGTCCACCACGTAGCTGCCCAGGCCGCCCGCTGGGACGACGTCGTCGACGTCGTCCACCGCACCGACCCCGACGCGATCCTCGTGACCGACTTCATCCCCGACGAGCTCGCGGGGTTCCAGCGTGCGTTCGCGGCAGATCCGACCGAGGCGCTCGTGTACGCCGTGTACTCACCCTCGGTGCCGGAGTTCCTCGAGCTGGCGGGCGAGGCCGCCGAGGGCATGCTGTGGTCGACGGTCACGGGCACGTACGGCGACCCGGTCGGGCAGGAGTTCGGGCACCGCTACGCCCGGGTGAACGGTCGGCGACCGGGACGTTCGCACGCCGGCATCGCATACGACGAGGTGCACCTACTTGCGCAGGCCTGGGCGGCCGTCGACAACCCGCGCGACTTCCGGTCGGTCGCCGACCGATTGCGCGCCCTCCGCTACCGATGTGTGAACGGCACCTACGCCATGGACAACGAGCACCAGATCGCGCTGGCCTACCCGGACGCGACGAACGACCCGTCGCTCGGCCAGGCGCACCTGGTGCTGCAGGTGCAGCAGGGTGAGCACCGCATCGTCGACCCCAAGCCATACGTCGAGGCCAAGTTCCGGAACCCACCTTGGCGCCGGCGAGAGTCGATCTCGGCCTAGGATCGGGCGGTCGAGGCAAGCCGGTCAGACACGGTTCCCCCTACGCTGAGCGACATGTCGCTGCCGACCCTGCCCGATGGCTACCGCGAGCGTCCGGTGACCGACGCCGATCTCGACGCGGTCGAGCGACTGGTCGACGACGCTGATCGGGCGCTCGGGCTCGATCCCGATCCGATCCGAGACTTCCTGACCTGGATCTGGCACCTGCCGTATACCGACCTCGGGCGCGACACCAGGCTGGTCGTGAGCGGCACCGACGTCGCCTGCTTCGCCCAGGGGATGTGGAACCCCGACGAAGGCGGCCCGCTCGACGCCCTGATCCGGGTGCACCCCGATCACGTGGGACGGGGGTTGGGATCACGGTTCCTATCGTGGGCCGAGGCCCTGGCCGCCGAGCGCGGGTCCGCAGGCGTCCGGATGATGGCGCCGGACCTCGACGGTCCCGCGCACGCGCTGCTCTCGTCGCGCGGATACGCGCACGTGCGGTCGTTCTGGACGATGGGCAAGCAGCTCGACCCGGGAGAGGACGCCGGGACGACGCCCGCCGGTGTCGCGATCCGGGTATTCGAGACCGGCCGAGACGAGCGCACGCTGCACGAGGTGAACGAGGCGTCCTTCGCCGATCACTGGGGGTTCCGACCGGTCCCCTACGAGACGTTCGCGGCCCAGATGTACGAGCCGGGCGATTGGGACCCCGCCCTGGCCTTCCTCGCGGACGTCGACGGGCAGGCCGTCGGCCACGTCGTGGCCCTGTCGTTCGAGGGACACGGGTACATCGCGGTCCTCGGTGTGGTGCCGACCCATCGCGGTCGCGGCATCGCGAAGTCGCTGCTGCGTCGCGCGTTCTTCGAGTTGGCGACGAGGGGGTTTCGCGAGGTGCGCCTGGGCGTGGACGCGCAGAACCCGACCGGCGCCGTGGCGTTGTACGAGCGCGTCGGCATGACCCCCCTCCGCATGTACGACACCTTCGAGCTCGGCACGCCGGAGGCCGAGCCGCGGTGAGCAGCGCACCTTCGGACCGATCTGCACGTCGTCGCCGATCCTCCTCGCGCTCTCGCCCGATCGGCGTGCCGGAGTAGCGGCTACCCGGCCCTCGAGTCGTGCAGGTACACGAGCAGCCCGTGGGCGGCCAGCATGATCTCGTGGTGCTCCCACTCGGCCGCGCGGTAGTAGCAGGCGATCAGTCCCATGCGGTGGAGCCGCTGGAAGTCCCCGAACACGAACGCGTATCGGGCCTTCGTCTCGTCGGCGGCGCCGTCGGTGAGCCCAAGGTGCCAGCTCGCGTACTCCTCCCAGCCGTGCGCCTTGAGGAACGCGTTCTCGTCGGCCGCCCGAGGCTGCACGTCGGCCCAGCGCGTACGCAGGCGGTACCGTCGTGCGTCGATCAGCTCGCGCGCCTTCTTCACGGCCGCGTCGTTGACGAGGTATCGGGCCATGACACGGGTGTTCCCCGTGCCGACCGGTTCCACGCCCTTCCGAGCGGTCGTCCGGGCGCTCAGCCGACCTCGAGGGTACCGGTCATGTCCGGGTGGATCGTGCAGTGGAACCCGGTCGTGGACGAGACGTCGACGGTCACCGTCGCGCTCTCGCCCGCGGCGATCTCCTGATCGACGCTGTCGTCGTCGAGGGTGAACGTGTGATCGGTGTCGTCCTCGTTCGTGATCTCGATGTCGGTCGCCCCCGAGGACACCGTCACGGTCGAGGGGTCGTAGGCGAAGCCCGCGATCGTGATCGAGGTCGCGCCGCCCCCACCCGTGTCGGCACCTCCATCGCCCCCGTTCCCTTCGTCGCCACCACAGCTCGCGGCGACGAGAGCGAGGATCAGGATCGCTCCGACGAGCGCCGAACGCCTGACAGACACACCGAGCATGATCATCCCTCCGATCGGGCGGTCACCTCTCGGCCACCGCCTCGGTCCTGCGAACTGACGCAGGGTATACCGGCGACGTCGCCGGCGGGTTCGATGGCGCACCGGATCGCCGCAGCCGATCCGTCAGACGGGCCCGAGCTCGCCTCGCGGAAGGAAACCGATCGCCTCGTGGATCTCGAGGGCGTCGCCCTCGGCGGGGGCGTGGGGAACGGTCAGCGTCTCCACAACGCAACCGCCGGTGAACGTCGACGTCCAGCGGACCTCGCGGTCCTCGCCCCCGTCCACCCGCTGCTCGACACCCTCGTACTGCGTCTCGGCGTCGAACGGATCCTCGGCAGGGACGCACGTGTCCCGCAGGACGACCCGAAGCTGCGCCCCGTCTTCGTGGACGAGGGTGAAGGTCCCGGCACCGTCGTCGGCCGAGAACGCCTCGACGGCCCACCCATCCGGGAGGCTCGCGACGCAAGGCACCATTCCGGCGGAGGGCACCGACTCGGCCATCAGGACCGTCGCCGGGACGGCACGACACCGAGGCTCCGCATTCGGTCGGCTGCATGCGGCCGGCTGGGCGAGCGCCACCCCGATCACGAGCAGCCAGGCGCGTCGATACGTGCGCGATCGGCTCACAACGCCCTCGGATCCGCCAGGTTGACGGCGATCAGCGCGAAGAACGCGGCCCCGACGACCGCGGTTCGTGCGGTCATCACGATCCGACGCATGCTCCATCGCTGGATCGCGATCGGATCGTGTTCGGGCGCGAGGGCCTGGAAGCTCTCGATGAGGTCGGGTGCGTGTTCCTTCAGATGCTCGCGGAGCTGCCGCGGGATCGCGGGCCCTCGAGCGGCGCCGAAGGCCTCGCCGATCTCATCGGGGTCGAACATCTCCGCGGCTCGCTCGTAGACGCGTTCCGGGCTGGCGGCGAGCCCGAGCACGAGCATCATGTTCGCGAGGTCGACCACTTGCCGCCACGGCGTCGGACGCAGCTGGCCGAAGGCGACGTCGATCAGGAAGACCTGATCGCCGCGCACCAGCACGTTGCCCGGCTTGATGTCGCGATGTGCGAGCCCGTGGTCCCACATCGTGCGGATGTTGCGGAGCCCGTCGTCGATCGCGCCGTCGGACAGCTCGGCGTCCTGGTCCGCCTCGGTCGCTCGCTCGAGGAACGTCATCAGCAACAGGTACTCGCGCTCGGCCTCGAGCTCGACGAACCCCCGAGGCTCCACGCTGCGGACCCCCGCCTCGCGCATCACGCGCAGCATGTAGTCCTCGTATTCGACCAGCCGTCGGACGGACTCGAAGGCAACCTCGTCCTCCAACTCGCCGTAGAGGATCGTCCGCATCAGCTTGTACCAGCGGTCGGCCCTCAGGTGCCCGGCCGAGTAGAGCTTGCCGAACACGGTCTCCGGATGGCCGTCGTCGCCGCGACGGACCTCGAGCCGAAGCGGGGTCGATCCGCCGGATCCTTCCTCGCCGAACGGCTCGACCGTGACGAGCTCGAGCCCGGCCTGCTCGTCGAGCGCCTCGCGGATCGCCTGCTGCCGGCGCTCGTCGATCGCGAGATGCGCGGCCCGGCCGCGGTCGTAGCGCACGGGGAAGATCTCGTCGGGCACGAACAGCCGGAACGCGAGCGTCGCGATCGCGGCCGCCCCGATCGCGCCGAAGAGCGCGTCGCTGGGATGGTCCACGCCGAGGTAGACGCGCGCGGTCCCAAGCAGGGCCACGAGGATCCCGGCGACCCACATGGAGCGCGTCCGCCATCGCCCCGCTGGAACGAGCGCGTAGCCGGCGCCCACCGCGGCCACGGCCAGCGCCGCCACGGGGGTCGACGGGTGGGCGTACCCTTCCCATCCGTAGAGATAGGTCACGTCCCACGGTCGCGGCCGCCCGATCACCCAGGTGAGGGTCGAGGCCGCGACCCGCGCGAACAGCAGCGCGCCGATGAAGACCACGAGCGTCCTCCCCCGCTGGAACACCGCGAGAACGACGACCGGGGCCCACCGCAGGAACAGGACCGCGCCGACCGATCCGAGCAGCGCGATGGCTCGAGCCGCCGACGTCAGCGCGTCGGACCGAACGGCGACCAGCGCATCGAGCACCGCGACGTCGGCGCGCTGCAGCACCCCGCCCGGTCGCCCCTCGGCGAACACGGCGACCCACGTCAGCGACAGGACGACCACGACGAGGGTCCAGGCCCAGCCGCTCCACCCCATCTCGATCGGAAGTCGTTCGGGACCGCCCGCCGGACGGCGCCGTTTGATCAGGGGCAGCGATGCGAGGGGTGGCTCTTCGCCGACGTCGTCGTGGACGACGGCGTCGTCCTCGGGTCGCGCCGTCATGGATCCCGACGCCGTCGCGCTTCCATCGGCCTTCCGCATATCACCCCGGCGCTCTCTACCCAGCAGGCCGAAACCTCATGCATCCGACCGTGGGCCCGGTTTCCCCGAGCGGCTCGACGGGGATGGTGTCGCGTATGGAGATCCGGGCCCGCGAGGGCTTCCCGCGGCCGACCGCGTCGAAGGTGCGACGCCGCCGGGCCGATGCCGTCGCCGTGACGTGCGGTCTCGTCGTGCTCGCGATCTCGGTCGGATTGCTCGGCCGGCTCGATCGCGTACCCGAGTTCGAGCGAGACGTGTTCCGCGCGATCAACGGCCTGCCCTCCTCGTGGAACGTGATGGTGGCGCCGCCGATGTTCCTCGGCACGCTCGCGTCGGTCCCGTTCTTCATGGCCGTCTGCGGGTTGTTCCGGAAGTTCCGCATGGGGTTCGTGCTCGGCATCGCCGGGCTCGCGGCCTACCTGATCGCGCGCCTCGGCAAGCACCTCATCGGACGTGGGCGCCCGGGCGAGGTCTTCGACGACCTGCACCTGCGCGACGTGGACGCGACCGGGCTCGGCTTCCCCTCGGGCCATGCCGCGGTCTCGGCGGCGATCGTCGTGGCCGCCCTCCCGTACCTGCCGCGACGCTGGCGCTGGCCCGCGCTGCTCTTCCCGTTGTTCATGGCGTTCGCGCGCGTGTACACCGGCGCGCACCTTCCCCTCGACGTCGTGAGCGGCGCGGCGATCGGTGTGGTGGTCGCCTCGAGCCTGCACCTGCTGATGGGCGTGCCGTTGGTCCCCGCCGCCGACCCCCCCGTGGTCGCCCCGTCGGTCCCGGGTGACCCGTCGGAAGCCGAGGCCGTTCGCCCTTCCCACCGTCGCTCCTGACCCCGCTTCGACCTCGTCGGCAGAGCCGCCATACGTCCCGAAGGACATGGGTCTCCCATCCCTCACGCGGCGGATCGACCCGGGCCAGCATGGGAGATGAGAGGAAGGAGCGACCGATGGACACGATCACCGACCCCACGATGCGTGCGGACGACGATCTGCGAGCACGGGCGATCGCCCGACTCGAGCACAAGCGGGAGTTCTGGGCGCATCTGGCCGCATATGTCCTCGTGAACGGGGGGCTCGTCGTGATCTGGGCGATGACCGGCGCCGGCTTCTTCTGGCCGGTGTTCCCGATCATCGGCTGGGGGATCGGGCTGTTCTTCCACGGATGGGACACGTTCCGCGGCGGCCCGAAGGAATCGCGCATCCGGCGCGAGATGGAACGTCTCGAGCACGAGTGACCTCAGACCACGGGAGGGAACCATGGACACACTGACGCGTACCCCGATCCCGCTCGCCGTCGAGCCGTCGACCTCCACCGAGGCACCCGATCGACGGCGCACGTTCGCCGGCCTGCTCCTGGCGGTCGCCGGCATCGGCATCGTGCTGTCGACGATCACGAACGAGGCCCTCTACCCCGCTGAGCGCGCGTACTCCACGTACGCGAACACGATCAGCGACCTCGGCGGCACCCTTCCGCCCAACAGCTACATGGTGCAGCCGAACCGCGCGATCTTCATCGTGACGATGGCGGTCGCCGGCGCGCTGGTGCTCGCCTCGACGTACCTGCTCCGCGCGACGATCCGACGCCGCCGCATGCTCGTGGCGCTCGGCGCCTTGGGCGTCGGCCTGGTGGGCATCGCGATCTTCCCCGGCAACGTCGCCGGCTGGCATCCGCTCTTCTCGCTGGTCGCGTTCGTCGGCGGTTCCGTGGCCACGATCATGTCGCGGAAGGAGCTCGACCCGCCCGCGAGCTACCTCGCGGTCGCGCTCGGCGTGTTCGCCCTGGTCGCCACGGCGCTGGGCCTCGACGCCTTCGCGGAGACGTGGCCTCAGACCGCGATCGGCATCGGCGGCGTGGAGCGCTGGATCGCCTACCCGGTGCTGCTGTGGCTGGTGCTGTTCGGCACCGCCCTGATGGGGAAGGCTCCACCCGAGGAGGGCTGAGACCCCGCTAGAGGCTGGGGAGGACCTGCTCGAGGAACTCCTCCAGCCTCCCCTGTCCCTCCGTCGGCCAGCCGATCACGAGGTAGGAGATGCCGCCTTCCGCCATCCACCGGTAGGTCGACCGCACCTCGTCCCACGGCTCGGAGATCGACAGGCTGGAGGCGCGCAGGATCGATGCCGGGTCGCGACCGGCTTCCTCGGCGGAACGGTCGATGATCGCGGTGATCTCCGCGAGCTCGGCGGCGTCGTCGGCCCAGCCGTGCCACGCGTCGGCGTACCGCCCGACGATCGGCAAGGTGCGGCGGCGGCCCTCCCCACCGATCCAGATCGGGGGGTGCGGCCGCTGGACCGGCCTCGGTCGGTAGGTCGCCCCGTCCAGCCGGTAGTGGCGGCCGTCGAACGTGGCGTCGTCCTCGGTGAAGAGCGTGCGCAGCACCCGGACCCCCTCCTCCAGACGGTCCATGCGCTCGGCGATGGGCGGGAAGGGAAGACCGAGCTCGCGGTGCTCCTGCTCGTTCCACGCCGCGCCCACCGCGCACTCCACCCGCCCCCCGGACAGGTGGTCGACCGTGACGACCTCGGCCGCGAGCACCGACGGATGCCGATGCGTCATGCCGGTCACGAGGGTGCCGAGCCGCACCCGCGAGGTCTCGCGCGCGAGGCCGGCCAGCAGGGTCCAGGCCTCGAGCGACGGACCTCGAGGATCCGCGTAGAGCGCCTTGAAGTGGTCGAAGACCCAGACGCCGTCGAGCCCCGCCTCCTCGGCGAGCCTCGCCCTGGCGGCGAGCTCGTCCCACGTGAGCTGGTGCTGCGAGATGTCCAGGCCGAAGCGCATCGCGGACCACAGGATATGCCGGCCCGACGGATCGTCCCTTCCGCGGAGGCGTTCGGCGGGGCACAATCGCCCCGGTGACGACGACGGAGGAGCGCCGACGATCCACCAGGGTCCCGTGGGTGTTCGCGGGCCTGGCGCTCGTCGGCCTCGTGCCGACCGCGATCCTCACGATGGTGAACGGCAGCATCGACGAGGACCCGCTGTTCATCCCCGTCGCGATGATGATGATCGCCGGCTACTCGGTGACCGGCGCCGTCCTCGCGTCACGCCACCCACGCAACGCGGTCGGATGGCTGCTGCTGACGATCGGGCTGTGGTTCCTGCTGACCGGCTTCAGCGACGAGTTCATGCAGTGGCTGTATCGCGACGGCCCAACGACGAACCCGCTCGGGCAGGTGTTCGGGCTGATCAGCAACGTGCTCTGGCTGCCGATGATCGCGACCGCCTCGCTCCTGTTCCTGCTCTTCCCGACGGGCAGGGTGCCCGGACCTCGATGGCGCTTCCTCCCGTGGGTGATCGGCTCGGCGGTCGCGCTGTTCCTGCTCGCGAGCATCCTGCATCCCGGACCGCTCGAGGACACCGGGCTCGAGGGCATCGTGGTCCGCAACCCGCTCGGCGTCCCGGGGCTCGAAGGGATCACCGAGATCGCGATCGCCGGCTCCAGCGTCGTCGTGCTCCTCGGCGTGCTGCCCTGCTTCCTGTCGCTCGTGGTGCGCTTCGTGCGTGCCCGCGGCGAGGAACGGCAGCAGGTGCGATGGCTCGCCGCGGTCGCGATCGGCGTGCTCGCCCTCGTGGCCGTCCAGATCGTGTTGTCGATCGTGCTCGGCGACCGCTTCGCGGAGGGCACGTTCCTCAACCAGCTGCTCTTCATCCTCACGTTCGCCCTGATCGGCATCGGCGTGCCGGCCTCGATGGCGGTCGCGGTGCTGCGGTACCGCCTCTACGACCTCGACCTGGTCGTGCGCAAGACGATCGTGTTCGCGGTGCTCGTCGTGCTCGTGATGGGGCTGTCGCTGGGGGCGCTCCTGCTCGTCGGCTCGCTCGTGACCGACCTCACGCGCGAGGAGATCCAGACCGTCGGGCTCGCGATGTTCCTCGTCGGCCTCTCGGTGTGGCCGCTGTGGCGGTTCGCCAGGCGGATCGCGGACCGCATCGTCTACGGCGGCCGGGCGACGCCGTACGAGGTGCTGACCGAGTTCGGGCAACGGGTCGGGGAGACGTACTCGGCCGACGACGTGCTCCCCCGCATGGCCGAGCTCCTCGGACAGGCGACCGGCGCGGCGTCGGCGCACGTGTGGATCGTGGTGGGCGGTGGCTTCCGCCGCGTCGCGAGCTGGCCGGCCGATCCCTCGGCCGCCGCGCTCCCCGACCCCGATGCGATCGACGCCGATCCCGACCGCGCGTCCGGCAGGGCCACGGTGCGCGACCAGGGCGAGGTGCTCGGTGCCCTCTCGGTCGAGATGCCGGCCAGCGACCCGATGTCGCCCGCGAAGCAGCGCATCGTGCGCGACCTGGCGGCGCAGGCCGGCTTGCTGCTCCGCAACGTGCGCCTGATCGAGGAGCTCCGGGAGTCGCGCCGGCGCATCGTCTCGGCTCAGGACGATCGGGCGAAGCGGCTCGAACGCAACATCCACGACGGCGCGCAGCAGCAGCTCGTGGCGCTCACCGTCAAGGCGCGTCTGGCACGGGGTCTCGTCGAGCGTGACCCGGCGAAGGGCGGCGAGCTGCTCGCCGAGATCGAGACCGAAACCCAGTCCGCCCTCGAGGACCTGCGCGATCTCGCACGCGGGATCTATCCGCCCCTGTTGGCCGACCGGGGGCTCGTCGAGGCGCTCGGGGCCCAGGCCCGGAGATCGCCCGTACCGGTCACGATCGAGCCCGACGGTCTGGATCGCTACGGTCCCGAGGTGGAGGCCGGGGTGTACTTCAGCGTCCTCGAGGCGCTCCAGAACGTCGCGAAGTACGCGGGGGCGAGCTCGGCACGCGTGCGCCTCGGCGGCGCGAACGGCGAGGTGCGCTTCGAGGTCTCCGACGACGGTCGCGGGTTCGACCCGGCCGACACGAGGCTCGGAACCGGCCTGCAGGGCATCGTCGATCGCGTGTCGGCGCTGGGCGGCGAGGTGGAGATCACCTCCCTCCCGGGTCACGGCACGACGGTCGCGGGTCGCGTCCCGACCTCGGCATGAGCCGGAGCCGGCTCGGGTATGTCGGGCTGAGCACATCGAGCCGGAGGAGCGACGATGGGAGCGAGGACCAGGTATGAGCCGGGGATGTTCTCCTGGGTGGAGTTGTTCACCACCGACACCGAGGGCGCGAAGCGTTTCTACCACGAGCTGTTCGGCTGGCAGACCGACGGCACGTCGTCGACGGTGACGCTCGCCGGCAAAGCCGTCGCCGCGATCAGCGAGCAGCCGACCCCTCAGCGATCGGCGGCGGTTCCACCCCACTGGCTGAGCTACGTGACCGTGGCGAGCGCCGAGGGATCGGCTGCGCGTGCCGCCGATCTCGGCGGAACCGTGCACGCCGGTCCCTTCGAGGTGGGCGACGCGGGGCGCGTGGCCATCGTGGCCGACCCCACCGGCGCGATGCTCGGGCTGTGGGAGGCCCGAAGCTCGATCGGTGCGGAGATCGTCAACGACCCCGGATGCCTCACGTCGAACGAGCTGGCCACGAACGACGTCGATGCCGCATCGAGGTTCTACGAGGGGCTGCTCGGGTGGTCGATCTCGCAGGTCGGTGCCGCCGACGGCCCACGGTACTGGCTGATCCGCCACGACGGCGCCGCCGAGGGCCGCAACGGCGGGATCCGCGAGCTCGGACCGTCCGAGTCCGGCGTGCCGCCCGCCTGGGTGCCGTACTTCACCGTCCACTCGATCGACGACACGCTGGTGCGCGCGGGCGAGCTCGATGGTGCCACGCTGGTGGGCGCGACGGAGATCCCGGCGGGAAGGTTCGCGGCGATCCGCGATCCGCAGGGTGCCGTGTTCTCGATCTTCGAGGGCCCCGTCGACGACTGAAGGCCGCGTAGCATCCGGCCGTGCGGATCGTGATCTGGCACGGCTGGCTCCTCGAAGGCTCGGGCTCGAACGTCGGCACCGCGAGGCTCGCGGAGGCATGGCGCGCCGCGGGTCACGACGTGGTCTTGCTCTGCCAGGAACGGCATCCCGAGCGGTACGGCTGGATCGACGCGCACGGTCTCGTCGACGCGGGTGGTCCGAGCACCCTGACGACGCTGCGCGCGCCGGCACCCGGAGGCGGTCGATGCGTGCTGCTGCGTCCGCAGATCGGAGACACGCTCCCCGTGTTCGTCGTCGACCGCTACGAGGGATTCGACGACGTCCGCCGGTTCCCCGACCTCGCGGACGATGAGCTCCGGTCATACCTGCGGGCCAACGTCGAGGCGCTGCGGGCCGCCGCCGCCTGGCACGGGAGCGAGGCCGCCGTCACGGGGCACGCGATCCCGGGCGCAGCGATCGGTCGCCGGGCCCTCGGCGCCGGCGCCTACGTCGCGAAGATCCACGGCAGCGACCTCGAGTACGCCGTGCGCCTGCAGGCCCGGTTCCAGGATCTGGCGCGGGAAGGGCTCGGCGGCGCACGGGCCGTGGTGGGCCCGAGCGCCGAGGTGCTCGAGCGCTGCGCATCCTTCGTGCCGGAGGTGCGGCGGCTCGGACGCGTCGTGCCGCCCGGCGTGGACGTCGACGCGTTCCGGCCTCGCCCGCGTGGGCAGGCGCTGAGATCGGCCGCCGAGCGGCTCGAGACCGATCCGGACACCGGCCGCGGGCGGCCCGACGCGCTCGACGCCGAGGTGGAACGGGCCCTCGCGGCGCGAGACGCGAAGGCGCTCGACACCCTCGCGACCCGCTACGACCAGGATGTGGCCGACCCCGGCGCCGCCCAACGGCTGCGCTTGCTCGCCGCGAGCCGCGCCCCGATCGTCGGCTTCCTCGGCAAGCTGATCCCGCAGAAAGGGCCCGCGCGCGTGTTGGCAGCGCAGCGCTCGCTCGTCCGCGACACCGAGGCCCTGATCGTGGGCTTCGGCTCGCACCGGGAATGGCTCGTCGCCCTCGACCTCGCGTACCGGCGAGGCGATGCCGAGGCCCTCGCATGGGTCGTCGACGCGGGGTCGATGGGCATCGACGGATCCGACCCGGGCCGGTCAGGTGAGCCCCGGCGGGTCACGTTCACCGGCCGTCTCGATCACCGCTACGCGCCCGACGCGCTCGCGGCGATGGACGTGCTCGTCGTGCCCTCGATCCTCGAGGAGGCCTTCGGCATGGTCGTGGCCGAGGGCGCGGCGGCCGGCGCGCTCCCGCTCGTCGCTCGGCACTCGGGGCTCGCCGAGGTGGCGGGCGCGCTCGAGTCGGAGGTCGGACGCCCCGGGTTGTTCTCGTTCGAGCCGGGCGATGGAGCGGTGCCCCGCATCGCCGCCGGCATCGACCGACTGCTCTCGATCGACCCCGACGAGCGGGAGGATCTCGCCGGTGCCGTCAGCGACTTCGTCGGGCGGGAATGGACATGGCGGCGCGCGGCCGCGGACCTGCTCGACGTGGCGACCTGACGTCCTCGCGTGGGTTCGCAACCGGCGGCACGCGAGGGGAACGTCCCGTCAGTCGGCGAGCGAACCGCCGAAGATCTGCCAGGCGAGCAGTGACTTCGCCACCAAGCTGAGCACCAGGTAGGTCTTCTCGCCGAACGCGTAGTCGGCCCATCGCCCGACCTCCCGGTACTGGAGCCACTGGTTGAGCCCGAAGCTGAAGAAGAGGACGAACTGGACGACCACGATCCCGTAGACGAACCCGGGCACGCTCTCGGAGCCGGCGACGTTCACCACGATGGAGACCCATGGAGCGATGCCCACGAGCGTCCCGAACCAGAACGGAAGCATGGTGGTCCGTTCGCGCCCAGGCGGGTTCATCCGCTCCTGGATCCAGCCGAACAGGATCATCGC
>DASTBT010000131.1:0-2506 GCA_035711865.1 Actinomycetota bacterium | reverse complement strand
GTTGTCGATCTTCACCGGCTGCGCGACGCTCTCGGCGACCGTCGGGTCTTCCGGCCCGTGGTGGTGGCCGGGCTCCCGCGCGTCGCGCTCGCCGGCCGGCAGATCGGGCATCGTCGCACCGAACCGCTCGGGGTGCACCTCGTACTCCCGCATCCAGCGGTGCACGTCGGGGCTCGTGAGATCCATCTCGACGCTCGACGCGAGGAGCTCCATCACGAGCGTGCGCGAGTGCCGCACCCGCTCGGTGTCGGTCGACACCGTCATGCCGTCCTCGACCTGTCGACTGCAGGCGGGCACGAGGGTGCGCGAGCCCTCGACCTCGACGACGCAGACCCGACACGCGTTGATCGGGGTGAGGTTGTCGGCGAAGCAGAGGGTCGGCGTATCGACCTGGTTCACGCGGCAGGCGTCGAGGATCGTGGATCCCTCGGGGACCCGGGTCTCGACACCGTCGACCGTGACGCCGAGCAGGCGGCGCGGCGGCTCGAGCGGAACGGCGCCGGACGATCGGGCCATCACGACTCCTGATCCTCGGTCGGGGTCGGGACGTCGTCGCCGTTCCCGCCGCCGGCTCCGTCGCCGCCGAAGATCCCCAGGGACTCGATCGCCGACTGCACCGCGTTCGCGGCCGTCTGCCCGAGCCCGCAGATCGAGGCATCGCGCATCACCTGGGCCACGTCGGTGAGCAGTGCGAGCTCGCCGTCGTGCGAGCCGAGCGTGCGGCCCTGCACGATGCGGCGGAGCGCCTCCTCCTGGCGGACCGTGCCGACCCGGCACGGCACGCATTGCCCACACGACTCGTCGCGGAAGAACCGGGCGATGCGCAAGCAGGTATCGGTGAGGTCGGCTTCCTCGTCGAAGAGCATCACGACGCCCGAGCCGAGCGTGTACCCCCCGGAGCGGGCGTCCTCGAACGTGAGCCGGGCGTCGAGGGCGTCGGGACCCACGAAGCCGCCCGCGGCGCCTCCGAGGAGGACCGCCTTGAGCGGCTTCCCGCCCCGCACGCCCCCGGCGGCCTCGATCACCTGACCGAGCGTGACGCCGTGATCGTGCTCGTAGACGCCCGGCCCCTCGACGTCGCCCGAGAGGCAGAAGAGCCGCGGGCCGGTGGAGCCTTCGGTGCCGATCCGTGCGTAGGCCTCGCCGCCGATGCGAAGCACCTCGAGCACGTTGATCAGCGTCTCGACGTTGTTGATGCCCGTGGGCCTGCCGAACAGGCCTCGCTGCACCGGGAACGGCGGCTTGTTCCGGGGTTCTCCGCGCTTGCCCTCGAGCGAGTTGAACAGAGCCGTCTCCTCACCGCAGATGTAGGCCCCTGCGCCCCGCCGCAGCTCGATGTCGAAGTGCGCGCCGTGCCCCATCACGTCGTCGCCGAGGAATCCGTGTCGGCGCGCCTCCTCGATCGCGTGGGTCAGCGTCCGCGTCGCGAGCGGGTACTCGCCGCGGATGTAGACGTACCCCTGCTCGCACCCCGTCGTGATGCCGGCGATCGTGAGCGCCTCGATCACCGCGAACGGGTCCTGCTCCATCACGACGCGATCCTTGAACGTGCCCGGCTCGCTCTCGTCGGCGTTGCACACGAAGTAGTGGGGGTGCACCGGCTGCTCGGCGACGGCCTGCCACTTCACGCCCGTGGGGAACGCCGCTCCACCTCGGCCCATCAGCTTGGAATCGGTCACCTCTCGGAGCGTCCACTCGGGGCCGTGCTCGAGCGCGAGCCGGAGCGCCTCGTACCCACCGTGGGCCCGGTAGTCGTCGATCGAGGAAGGATCGACCACGCCGATCCGCCGGAGCAGGCGGAGGCCATCGGTGCGCTGCCTCACGGACGAGCCGCGCAGCCCGATCGACACGGGACCGCCCTCGAGGAAGATCCGCTCCATCTCGTCGCTCACGGGACCGAACCCGACATCGGTGCCTTCGCCCCCGGCCGTCTGCATCAACGCCACGGGGGCGTGTTCGCACAGGCCGAGGCACGGGCTCGCGACGGTGTGCGTCGGTGACGCCGCCATGCGGCTGGCGAGATCGGCGCCGCCGGCGAGTCGACAGGCGATGTCGTCGCAGACGTGCAGGACCGTCGGCGGACGTTCCTCGGTGGAGAACATCGCGTAGAACGTCGCGACCCCGTAGGCCTCGGCCGGCGGCACCGTGAGGCGTTCGCAGACGTAGTTCATGCCACCGGGACTGATCCAACCGACCGCGCCCTGCAAGGCATGCAGCGCCGGCAGCAGCAGGTGCCGGTCCTCGCGCGCGTCCTGGCCGCCCCGGGCCACCCGATGATCGAACGACGTGCGCTCGACCGCGCCGTCCCACGCGCTCTCGGGGGGACCGAGCAGCTCGTCCACCGCAGCACGTTCCTCTGCCGACGGCTCGGCCTGCATGAGCTTCAGGTCCACGGCGCCTCCGTGGACGGAGCGGGTGGGCGGGTGCGGGGCACGAGGACGATGCTACTCCCCGCCTCCTCCCGAGACCGAGCCGGCGGCCTCGGCCGGGGCCTCGGCCCCGGCCT
>DASTBT010000130.1:0-16895 GCA_035711865.1 Actinomycetota bacterium | reverse complement strand
TATCCCCGTTGCTCATGACGGAGGCGTGGGTGGGGGCGGCGCGGGACGCTCAGTTTCCGGCTCAGCATCCTTGCACTCCAGGCAGCAACGGCACACCAAGTGTTCCGCGATTGCCGCTTTGGCCTCATCGCCGTTCTGGATAACCTGATTCACTAGGTCCAGCTGGTCCGCGAGGTGTTCGTGCTTAGCCACCAGTGCCTTCCGCCGTTCGACCTCGAGTTCCTGCAGCTGCTCGGCGTAGGAGTCGAGTGCCGGCCCCTGCCCCAGCAGCGCCTCGACGATGATGCCTTCCGTGCGCATCACGAGCCGATCGACCTTCAACAGGACGCCGGGGACGTCGTAGGATCGCCCGCGTGGGTCCACGTAGTTCGTGACGAGGCCAGGATCGAACTGACGGTACTCATCGCCAGGACCCATCTGGACCACGTCCACGACGTTGAAGACGTTCCCAACATAGTCGCGGACGCCCGAAAGCTGGTCGAGGATGATCTGCTCGACCTGGTTCCGTTTGGTCGATTTCACGACCTCGTCGAGGAGGCGACCGAGATCGTTGAGGGGCACCTCTCGCCGCGACTGCCCGTCGCCGTTGAAGAACCCGACCCGAACATCCGTCAGGTGCAAGAATGTGATGAACTCCTGGTTCATCTGACGAAACACGAAGTTGAGCGTGCGACTGAGGTTGATGTTCTCGATCTGCCGCTCGATCGAGGTTTCCTCGCCCTCCTTCTCACTCACCTCGAAGCTGGTGTCGATATCGACTTCTCGTTTCGCAGACGCTCGCGCCGAGTGTTTTTGTGTCGCGTTGGTGACGTTCTTGACGGACTCCTGTCGAGCCGAGTTGGAACTTCCCTTCACGCCAGCCTTGCCACTCGCGCTGCCTATCCCCCAACTCGCACTTCCCGAGGCTTCTGCGTAATACTCTTTCGTCTGTTGATAGGACTTCTGATCCGACTGTTCCGTCGTCAGGGAGTCCTGAAGCTCAGTCGCGCTTTCCTTCGTGAGCGAGTCGAGCACGCTGGATGCTTCCTTCTTAGTCGTCTCCGTTTGGCGGAACGTCTTGACGCTGATCTTGGAGATCTCTCCCGGGAGCAGACTGAAGGTCTTAACGATTCGCCCTGCTCCGTAGTCACCGAGGTAGGAAGTAAGCCGGAATGACTCGATGAGGTAGAGGTGCGGATCCGGTTCGTCTGGGATCTCGGGCTCCGGCGTGACAGTGGTATCGCCATAGAGATCCGTGCTCTTGACGAGGTGGACCCCCTCCTTGAGCTGCTCTGCGAGGTTGCCGACTATGTCGTCCCACGTCGGAGGGCTGGGCGGCGTCTCGCCATCATCCGGCGGAGGTGTGTCAGGACCAACATCTATGGTCCCGCCGGCGACTAGGCCAGCCCTCAGGTCGACAGGCGACATGTTAGGCAGCTCACGTCGAGCAGAGACGCCGGTCCGAAGGTAGCGCTCCGCCTCGGACCTAACGACATCTTCTGGAAGGTCCGCGAGCTTCGCCACCGTCTTCGACGGCATCTCGGACGCTACGGCAGCGAAGACGTTGTCATCGAACTCGAGCTTGATGAAATTCTTGCCTTCGTACGAGGTGGGCTCGGGGATGTCGTAGCGGAGGACTGACGCGGTGCCACCCGCGTCGAGTTGAATCAACGGAGCGGCCATCTCATTCTCCCGGCTCCGGGCAGGTCCTCACCGTAGACAGATGAGGGTAGAAGCTGTGTCGGCCATGTGGGTGATTCCTGTCTGCAGACGCGAAGGGAAAGCGAGGCGGCTCCAGATTGCGCCCCTGTCCACTCCAGGATTGGCCCAGGTTGTGCTCCCGCCACCCTTGTGACAGCTTCCTCGAGACCGGGCCCGGACCTTGACACTCGGGGAGCACCGGGCGCTGGAAGCCGGCGAGCTGTGGGTCGACCACGACCTGTACGAGGCCATCGTCGAGCTGTGCGCCTGGCCGAGGGGTAGGGTTCGATGTGGCACAGAGGGAGGCATCAATGCGTGACGCCGAGATCTCCGACATGCGGGACGCGCTCGCCGCGATGAAGAGGGAAGGGGCCCGAGTCGCCAAGATCAAGCAGGGGCGAACAGGAGGGGGGCGCCTGGCCGAGTTCAGGCGAGAGACGCAGTCCCAGCTGACGGGGTTCTCAGAGGTCTTCGCTAGCGAGGAGACGGCCTTCCGCGGTGGAGTGTCGAGCAGACTCAAGGCCCACGACCTGCTCGCCACCCCTGGGCTGCCCGCCACCCCCATCTACACGAGGCTGGAAAAGCCTTTCCTGATCTGGGCGTTCCGCGATGGTGGCCCCATCGGCATCCTGGACGACACGCACATCGAGCCGCTGAACAGCTGGGCGACGTTCCGTACGAGGTGGAAACAGTCCACTCACATCGGCCCCGAGGACGAGGTCGTCTTCTACTTCATGTGGCAGAACGACACCCCCGGAGACGCGGTTGTTGATGTCGAGTCGCAGCTCTTACTGAATGGATCGTGCTGGGCCTACGCTGAATCAGGCTTGATACCGCCCATCTGGTGGGGGACGGGCACCTTCGGGGAGATGGGGCTGTGGATCGAAGCTGAACTCACGCTCCTTGAATGGTGGAACCAGCCCGCGACGAAGCCACTGCCGCAACCAGCTCAAACCATTGAGGTGATGGAATTGCGCGTCGAGGGCGGGTTCACCCTCACCTCCTGGGGCGCGAAACTCGGAGGGGAGGCCCGGACGCTCGTGGGTTCCCACCACCTTCACTACAACGGATTCCTCGTCCCTGCCGGTGCCGTCGCTGTGTTCGAGGTCTCCCTGCAGATGCGCTACAGCGGGATGAACGGCGGCTCCTGTGAGGTGAACTTCCTCGAACCTGCGGGGTCCTCTCTCCTTTGCCCGTACGTCGAGCTGGCGACTCAGTCGGCTCCGTTGCTGGTCGATGGCTGAGATCAAGCCGGAGCGTTGGGACACGACTACGTACCTCTACCTACGCATCACCGATCTCTCTGGGTGGCCTCGGTGAACGTTGTATGAGGCCATCGTCGAGCTGTGCGGTTGGCCTCGGTAGCGCGTAGCCTCGTCGGGATGCTAACGCACACGTTCATCTGGGAGTTCGATGTCATCGGCGGAGTGGAGCTCCTTACCGAAGCCGAAGTCACACGCCGGATCCAGGTCATGGACCGGTCCCTCGGTTCCGCCGGGAAGGCGCATGGGAATCAGCAGCAGATGAGCGTGCATGTCACCGTGAGTGAGACCGACGACGAGACGAAAGCCAGGGCAGAGAGCCTCAGGGCTGTCCACGATGCACTCGATGACTCGAACCTGGATGGCTACTTCAGGGTGGCCGCCGGTTGACCCTCCCTGACATCCCGCCGGGGCTGGGAAACGACCTCATCGCGTACCTGCTCTGCGACAGTCCCGACCGCGCACGGATCATCTCGGAGCTGGTCGCGCAGAACTCCGGCATCGCCGAGCTACTGATGGTTTCTTGAGGCCGACGAGGACCTACGGGCGCGGTTCTAGATGACGCTGCTTTCGGCTGATTGCGTCCTCGCGTGAGTTTCCGTCATCCCGGGACGATGACAGCCTACCGCGAGGGCTGCGTCAGGACGGAACTTCCCCCAACCGGCGCATGCTGGGAGGATGGGATGTGACAGCCCGCGCATCCTGGGCCGTTGGCGGGGCGCACTTACCCGCCCCGCCGTCCCGGGGTGCCCCTAGGGATGTAGGGTCGAGTTCCTTGGGGTCTCGATTCCCCGTCCTGACTCACGTTCCCGGGGTGCCCCGGGGCACTCTATTGGGGGGTAGCGGAACCCCCGGCACCCAGGCCCCTGTGAGGGGTAGGCCGGGGACCGGGGGCTCCGCGCATCCGTTACCCAGATCGAGGGCGCACGATTCCGACCGATGTTGTGAAACCTTGGCCGCACACGGCGTTTCGTCTACCTCGCTAGGCTGGACCCGTGGACAAGCTCGCGCCGGCGCTCCGCGAAGATCTCCTCCGCTACCTCATGGCGACGGGTGCTTCGCAACATGGCTGATCAGCGCAAGTCATTGGTCGTCCGTTGGCTGGCGGCAGGGGATGCCGGCGATCTCGAAGCCTTCGACGGACTGTTCCATCCGGATGCCGTCGTCCACGCACCGCTGGGTCTCAGCACGTCCAGCGTGGTGGAAGAAAAGGCGGTATGGCGAGATGCCATCGCGGCGATGCCCGGAATCCGTCATGAGGTGCAGGAGGTCGTCGTCGAAGGGGACGTGGAGATGGCTCGTGTCGTCGTCTACGGAACGATGCTCTCAGAGTTCGGGGGCATTGCGGGCACGGGCCGTGACTTCCGGATCGACCAGGCGGTGATCGCTCATCTCCGAGACGGAAGGATCATCGAGGCATGGGAGATCGCGGATGTCGCAGCGCTCCAGGCACAGACGACGGGAGCTGGGGAAGCTGGTGTCCTGAAGGCTGACGGCGCTGGCGGATAGCCTCCCGGCATGCTCCCGATCATCGTGCAGCACCTTCCCGAGACCGTGAGCGCATGGGGCTCCGCGAGGTGCAGATGGCCGGAAGGCTCGGGCTGACGCTGACGCAGTACCAGGCAGAGAATCCGCGAGGGGTCGGGAAACGACGAGAAACATTGGGAACGACCGGCATCAGAACTGCAGGTCAGAGTGTTCTTCGGGCCATCGCCGCAGGTCGCGGCATCGCCACGATGCTGACTACGGATCTGAAGGTCGGGGGTTCGAATCCCTCGGGGCGCGCTCTCACGACCGCCGGTTCCTGGCGCTCGCCCCGTACGATCCGAGGTCGACCAGCACGCCGAGCACCACGACCACCCAGCCCAGGAACGAGACGCCCTCGACCGGGTTGTAGACCAGCACGTAGAGGAACGTCGTCCACGGCAGGAAGAGCAGTCCGAGGAGCGGCAGCAGGATGCCTTCGAACGCGCGGTCGACGAGGTTCGTGAAGATCCACGTGAACAGCAACGCGACGCGTGGCCCGATCAGAGCCATCAGCACGATCAGACAACCCATGGGACGCTTCCTCTCGTGAGGCGGTGCCCCGAACGCTACAGCAGTTCCGAGGCCCGACGATGAACGTGGAAGAGCGCCACCTCCGCGTCGACGTCGTTTCCGCGGTCGGCGAGCCCGGCCCGGGTGCGATCGAGGGCGACCTCCGCATGCCGGGCGATCCGACGGGCATCGTCATCTTCGCGCACGGGAGCGGGAGCAGCCGGACGAGCCCCCGAAATCGGATGGTCGCCTCCGTCCTGAACGACGCCGGCTTCGCGACGCTCCTCGTCGACCTCCTCACCGTTGCCGAGGAGTCGGTCGACGTCCGCACACGTCGCCTGCGCTTCGACATCCGCCTGCTCGCCGAGCGGTTGATCGCGGCCGACGAGACGGTGTCCCGGCTCCCCGAGATCGCGCGGCTTCCCGTGGGCCTGTTCGGTGCGAGCACCGGAGCGGCGGCGGCGCTCATGGCCGCCACGCGTGCGAAACGCGTCCGAGCGGTCGTTTCCCGCGGCGGGCGACCAGATCTCGCCGGCGATGCGTTGCCGCAGGTACATGCACCGACCCTGCTGATCGTCGGGGGCCGCGATGTCGACGTGCTCGAGATGAACCGTGACGCCGCCGCCAGGATGACGTGCGAACGCGAGATCGCGGTCGTCGCCGGGGCGACCCACCTGTTCGAAGAGCCAGGCACGCTCGAGGAGGCCGCCCGGCTCGCCACCGCCTGGTTCGTGCGGTTCCTGGCCGAACCACCCGAGGGCCCCGCGTAGAATCCTCGCCATGGAGTACACGCACGTCGGGCGGCTCGGACTCGTCGTCTCCCGCCTGTGCCTCGGCACGATGAACTTCGGTCCCCACACGTCCGAGCCCGACTCGCACACGATCATGGACGCGGCGGTGGCCAACGGCATCAACCTGTTCGACACGGCCAACGTCTACGGGCGCCACCTCGGGGTCGGCGCGACCGAGGAGATCATCGGCCGCTGGTTCGCCAAGGGCGGGGGGCGTCGCGACAAGGTCGTGCTCGCGACGAAGGTGTACGGCACGATGGGCGACTGGCCGAACGAGGGGCGCCTGTCGAAGCTCGCGATCGTGCACGAGTGCGAGCAGTCGCTCCGGCGGCTCGGCACGGACCGCATCGACCTGTACCAGATGCAGCACATCGACCGGAACGCGTGGTGGGACGAGATCTGGGAGGCGATGGAGCAGCTCAAGCGCACGGGGAAGATCCTCTACGTGGGCTCGTCGAACTTCGCCGGGTGGCACATCGCGCGGGGGAACGAGATTGCCGGCTACCGGCGCTCCCTGGGGCTGGCGACCGAGCAGTCGCTCTACAACCTCACGGCGCGAACGCTCGAGCTCGAAGTGATCCCGGCGGTGCGGGAGTACGGGATGGGGTTGATCGCCTATAGCCCGCTGTCCGGTGGATTGCTGGCCGGAGCGCTCTCGAAGGTGGAGGCGGGTCGACGGGGCGAGGAGTACATGCGCGGCGAGATCGAGGCGCACCGAGCGCGGCTCGAGCCCTGGGAGGCCCTCTGTGCCGAGATGGGCGAGGACCCGGCGCACGTCGCCCTGGCCTGGCTGCTGCATCAACCGGCGGTCACGGCGCCGATCATCGGTCCGCGCACCGCGGGGCAGCTGCTGCACGCGATGCACGCGCTGGACATCGACCTGAGCGACGACGTGCTGACCAAGCTCGACGAGATCTTCCCCGGGCCGGGCGCGCCTGCTCCGGAAGCCTACGCCTGGTAGACGCTCGTCGGGGTCGCGCGCTCGAGCACCACGTCCTCGGTCTCCGCATCGAGCGGCACGTCGTGCTTGAGGCGCAGGTAGAGATCACGCAGGAACCACGCGAGCACGATCACGAGGATCGGATGCCCGATCGCGAGATCAACGTGCATCCATTCCGGCAGCCGGAAGTTCTCGGTCGTGAGCTGCGCCGTGACGAGCGCGATGAACGAGAGCTCGAGCGTGCGGCGCGGCACCCGTGGCAACGCCCACGCGACCGGGAGCATCCAGGCGAAGTACCACGGGAAGAGCGTGGGGGAGAACAGCATCATGAGCAGGAACGACCATCCCCACGCCGCCGCGAGGAACGAGACCGAGCCCTCCCCCCCGTGGCGGAGCACCTGGCGCATGATCGTCAGCAACCCGATCGCGAGCGCGGCGAACATGCCCACGCGCGCGACCACGACACCCGCGGTGCCGCCGAGGTCACCGGCGATCGCCGAGCCGATCGCCTCAAAGACGCGCTCGACGAGCGCCGGCGGCGCGATCCACGAGCCGTGCTGCACGAGCTCGACCATGCCCAGCGTGGGGTTGGACCGTTGGAGGAACGGGACCACCGCGATGAACGCGATGCCCGCAACGGTGCCGACATGGGCCGCAGCGACCCGCCATCGGTGCCCGGGTGCCCGCATCACGACGAAGGCGATCAGCAGCGCGAGCGGCACGATCGCCGAGATCTTCACCAACGCCCCGACCGTGAGCGCGACGGTCGCCGAGAGCTCGCGCTGGGTCGCGACGAGGTAGATCGCCGCCGCGACCGCGAGCATCACGAGCACGTCGACGTGCCCGCCCCCCACCGTGTGGAACAGCACGACGGGGTTCATGCCGATCATCGCCGCGGCGTACGCTTGCCGGCTCGGGCGGACCCGCCCGACGAGCCGCACCACGAACCAGAGCGAGCCGAGGCTCGCCGCGACCGCGACGGCTCGGAACGCCTCGATCACGTCGACCATGCCCCGGAAGACGGCGGTGATCGCCGCCGCGAGCCAGACGAAGACGGGCCCGTAGACCGACGGCGTGTCGCGCCATCCGTCCCAGACGAAACGTGAGAGGTCGTTCGCCGGGAAGTCGGCGGGCGTGCTCACGTAGGGGTTCTGGCCGTATCGGCTGAGGATGCGCCCGTAGAAGGCATAGCTGAACACGTCGCGCGACAGCAGCAGCGGCAGCAGCAGGATGACGGCGTGGTAGACGACCGCGAGCGTGACCACCGTGCGGGTCGTGATCTCACCGCGCTCGGCGACCCACAACACCAGCAGGAAGGCGAGGCCCGCGGCGATCATCGCGACGAACCCGATCGCGATCAGGAATCCGTGCGGCAGCTCGTCGAGGAACAGCAGCTGTGCGAGCAGTCCGATCGGGCCATTGCCCTGGGTCTCGGGAAGCACCGGGTGGTACGGCGACCCCCGCGTGGCGGCGATGAGCGCGACCGCGATGAAGCTTCCGATCGAGGCGGTGAGCGCTCGACGAGCCGTGAGCCAAGAGTCGAGCGTGCGTTGCAGGGCATGGGTGCGGGGCATGTGGGGTCCGAGCTTACGGGAACGGACTAGGTCGAGGCCACGCCGAGCGTGGCCTCGACCTCACGCGCGGCGGCGGTGACGGCCGGCGCGTAGCGCCGGCCGCGGAGCGCCCCGATGCGGTCGGCGGGCCCGGAGACCGAGATCGCGGCGATCAGAGCTCCCGCGGCATCGAACACCGGGGCGCTCACCGAGGCGACGCCGGGCTCACGCTCGCCGATGCTGTCCGCCCAACCGCGCCGGACGGTGGTCGCGATCGTGCGCGTGAGCCTGCTCGCTTCGTCGGGTGGCAGCGACCCGAGGATCCGTCGTCGGTCGCGTTCGGGGGCCCAGGACAGGAGCACCTTCCCCGCCGACCCCCTCGTCAAGGGGAGGATGGCGCCGACGTCCACGATCGTGCGCAGCTCGCTTACGGACTCGACGGCGTCGACGCAGATGCGCACATCGTCGTCGCGCACGAACAGCTGCGCGCTCTCCCCCGTGGTCTTCGCGAGTCGCTCCAGCGATGGATGCGCGAGGTCGCGGAGCGGCAGCTCACGCATCGCCGACGACGCGAGGCCCAGCAGTCGGGGACCGATCGCGTACCCGGCCCCGGCCTGCACCAGGAAGCCGTGTTGCTCGAGAGCGCGGATGAGCCGGTGGGCTGTCGGCCGGGACAGCCCCGTCGCGCGGGTGATGTCGGTGTAGCTGCGGGCGCCCGCTTCGACGGCGTTCAGGATGTCGACGACGCGATCGAGCGTGCCGACCGCCGTGGCGGGCGCGCTCCGGGCCGGCGCCGAACCGAGGCCGCCATCCCCCTCACGATCTCGGGTCGTCGATCCTTCCACGTGTTATGGTCCTCCCATCTGTCCAAATATCGGAACTCAGTTCCAGATATTGGAACAACGTAACAGACCCGGGACGGGTGGCGAGACCCCGAGGAGGGATCACGGGTGCCGCGGACGTTGGCGGAGAAGGTTTGGGAACACCACGTCGTGCATCGCGCCGACGGCGAACCCGACCTGCTCTACGTCGACCTGCACCTCGTGCACGAGGTCACCAGCCCCCAGGCGTTCGAGAGCCTGCGGCTGCACGGCCGTACCGTGCGTCGGCCCGAGCTCACGGTCGCGACGATGGATCACAACGTGCCCACGACCGACGGTCCGGTCACCGACGAGATCAGCGCCCGCCAGATGCAGGCGTTACAGGCCAACGCCGAGGAGTTCGGGGTCACCCTGTATCCATGGGGCGCCGCCGGCCAGGGCATCGTGCACGTGATCGGTCCCGAGATGGGGTACACGCAACCGGGCATGACGATCGTCTGCGGCGACTCGCACACGTCGACCCACGGGGCGTTCGGGGCGTTGGCGTTCGGCATCGGCACCAGCGAGGTCGAACACGTGCTGGCGACCCAGACCCTTCCACAGCACCCCGCGAAGACCATGGCCGTGGCGGTCGAGGGCGAGCTGCCCGACGGGGTCAGCGCCAAGGACATCATCCTGGGCATCATCAACCGCATCGGCACCGGCGGCGGCGTCGGCCACGTGATCGAGTACCGAGGTTCGGCGATCCGCGCGCTCACGATGGAAGGCCGCATGACGATCTGCAACATGTCGATCGAGGGCGGTGCCCGCGCAGGCATGGTCGCGCCCGACGACACGACGTTCGCCTACGTCGAGGGTCGCGCCCACGCCCCGACCGGCGCCGACTGGGAAGCCGCCCTCGACGCATGGCGCACGTTGCCCAGCGACCCCGCTGCGGTGTTCGACACCGAGGTCGAGATCGATGCGGGGCAACTGAAACCGTACGTGAGCTGGGGCACCAACCCGGCCCAGTCGGTGACGATCGACGAAGCCGTCCCCGATCCCGATGCGTTCGACGAGGCGTCGAAGCGTGACGCCGCCGCCCGGGCGCTCGCGTACATGGACCTCACCCCGGGCACGCCCATCCGTGACATCCGGCCCGACACGATCTTCCTGGGTTCGTGCACGAACTCACGGATCGAGGATCTCCGGCTGGCCGCCGGCATCGTGCAGGGCCGCAAGGTAGCCTCCGGCCTCCGGGCCATGGTCGTGCCGGGAAGCGTGGCCGTGAAGGTCCAGGCCGAGCGGGAGGGCCTCGACCGGGTGTTCTCCGAGGCCGGCTTCGACTGGCGTGGCGCCGGCTGCTCGATGTGCCTCGGCATGAACCCCGACATCCTTTCGCCGGGTGAGCGCAGCGCGAGCACGAGCAATCGGAACTTCGAGGGCCGACAGGGCAAGGGCGGGCGCACCCACCTCGTGAGCCCGGCCGTCGCCGCAGCGACCGCCGTGCTCGGCCGGTTCGGCACGCCCGACGAGCTGTCCGCGGGAGTGGTGTGACGATGGAGCCGATCGCCGTCATCGACGGCACCGCGGTGCCGCTGGACCGTTCCGACGTCGACACCGATCAGATCATCCCGGCCCAGCACCTCAAGCGCATCGAGCGGTCGGGGTTCGGACCGTTCCTGTTCGACGAGTGGCGCAAGGACCCCGACTTCGTGCTGAACGACCCACGGTACGAGGGGGCGAGCATCCTGATCGCCGGGGCGAACTTCGGCAGCGGATCGAGCCGCGAACATGCGCCATGGGCGCTCGAGGACTACGGCTTCGAGGCCGTGATCGCTCCGAGCTTCGCCGACATCTTCCGGAACAACTGCTTCAAGATCGGGCTGTTGCCGGTCGAGGTGCGCGCCGAGTCGGTTCGTGCGCTGATGGACGCGGTGCTCGACGACCCCACGACGCGCATCGTGGTCGACCTGCCGAACCGCTCCGTTCGAGCCCCCGGCCTCGACGAGACCTTCGACATCGACGAATTCACGCACTGGCGGCTGACCGAAGGGCTCGACGACATCGGCCTGTCGCTGCGGAACGAGGAGAAGATCAGCCGCTTCGAGGCGACGCGTCCGGGCTGGATGCCGACCGCGTAGAGCCGTTCGCGCGGCCGACGAGCTCCGTTCGTGCCGGGGCGCTCGCCGACGAGCCGATCACGTTGGCCCGTCGCAGTCGCAGGATGTCCGACGATCCCGTCCGGCAGTTCCGTCGCTCGTAGTAGAGACGGTCGAACGGGCCGGTGGTGTCGACGGTGAGGTTCGTGGCCTCGCGCCGCTTCCTGAACGACAGCAGCTCGACGAACGTGCCGTCCTCGTTCACGCGGTAGACCTTCGCGTTCGAGCCGCAGCTGTCGCCGCCCTGCGCCACGTACGAGACGCCGTCGGGCGTCACGGCCACCGAATACTCGTCACGATCGGTCGGCAGCACCGCGAAGCGTTCCTGGGTCTTGATGTTGTACCGCCACGCCTCCGCGTTCTCGCCCACCGCCCAGGTCACCCAGGGGTAGGCGACCGTGCCCGGGAACAGGCATCCGCAGCGGTTCGTGGTCTCGTCGAGCAGGAGCTTCTCGCCCGTCTCGTCGTCGTACAGGTACAGGCGCCAGGGGGCTCCGGGGCTGGCGAATCGGTTCACCCCGTAGAGGATCCAGCGCGTCCCCTTCTGCGTGTCGATCGACGGGTTCCACTGCCACTTCTCGTCGTTGAGCGCCCGCAGCGGCATGCGCTTGCGATCGCCCACGTCGTACAGGAACAGGTCGCTCTGGTTGCCGCGCACCTGCTGGTAGATCAGCAGGTCGGTGTTCTGGTCGTAGCCCCCCACGTAGGCGGACGTGCGCCTCGGGTTGATGCGAGTCACGGTGCCCCCGTTGACCTCGGTGAACGCGGCGATCCGGCTGCCGTTCGCCTCGTTCGACCATGCGAACAGCCGCCGTGACCCGATGTGGGTCGCGGCCGGGTGGCCCTCGAACAGCGTCGTGCCCTTGATGACGTCTGGGTTGACCAGCCTGGACGCCGCGGGCGTGGCCGTGGCGGCCAGCAGCGCGACGGCGACGGCGAGACGGAACGCCTTCCTCATGGTTCGCCCTCCCCTGGGGGATCGGTTCGGGTGTTGCGGGAACCCTACGTGGGCCGGCGGTCGGGGACAACCGACCCGATCACGCGATCTCGTTCACCGCCGGGCTCCCGACCGGCGGATCGCTTCGTCACGGGTGCGGTCGGTCAACGCGAGCAACGCTTCGCTGTGCGCGACGACCAGGTGCTCGGGATGCGAGAGCCGCCGAGCCTTCTGCGGCACGTGCGGCAGGTCGCCCTCGAAGCGGAGGCGGCACTCCTCGATCGACGACGCAGGTGTGATCCGAGCTCCGGCGCGTATCACCTGCTCCAACAGCGCTTCGGACCCGGTCGGGCCGGGCTCGTCACGCAGGGTGAGCACGTCGGCATGCTCCCCGTCGCTGCGGCGCCAGATCTGTTTACGGCCCGGCGGGCTCACCTTCGCCGAGGACAGCTTCATCACGGGCCGGTCGTCGTACTCCACGAGCTTGTAGACGGAGTCGACGTACGGGGCGTCGGCCGACACGCCCATCTGCGTGCCGATGCCGAACGCGTCGACGGGAGCCCCGGCGCTCACCAGCTCGTGCACCTCGAGCTCGTCGAGACCGCCGCTCGCGAAGATCCGAGCTTCCTGCAGGCCCGCTTCGTCGAGGATCGTGCGGGCGCTGCGAGCCAGCGCGTCGAGGTCGCCGCTGTCGAGCCGCACGCCCAGCGCGCCGTCGAGGGCCAGCTCGCGGATCGTGTCGATCGCGGCCCGCACGCCGCCTACCGTGTCGTAGGTGTCCACGAGGAACGTCGTCCGGTGCGGGTGATCCTCGGCGAACGCTCGGAACGCTTCCGCCTCGGTGGAGAACGCCTCGACGAACGAGTGCGCCATCGTGCCGGCGACGGTGAGGCCGTACCGGCGGGCCGCCTCGACGTTCGACGTGGCAGCGAATCCGACCAGTGCGCTCGCGCGGGCAACCGCCATCGCGGCTTCCGCGCCGTGGGTCCGCCGGAACGCGAAGTCCACGAGCTGCCGACCCTCGGCCGCGAGCACGTAGCGGGCGGCCTTGGAAGCCAGCGTGGTGTGGAGCGTGATCTGGTTCAGGAGCATCGTCTCGACCACCTGCGCGACGGCCACGGGCGCCGTCACCTCCAGCAGCGGTTCCTCGGAGTAGACGACGCGCCCCTCGGGCACGGCCCAGACGTCGCCCGTGAACCGCAACGACGAGAAGTCGGCCAGCGCTCGGTCGTCGAAGCCCATCCCGCCGAGCGCCTCGAGCTCGTCGTCGGTGAACGAGAAGGACTCCAGGAAATCCAGGCACGGCTCGAGCCCGGTCGCCACGAGGAAGCCCCGTGATTTCGGAAGGCCGCGAACGTAGAGGCTGAACGTCGCCGAACCGTCCATGTCGCGGCGCAGGTAGCTCGCCGCCATGTTGAGCTCGTACAGGTCGGTCAGGAGCCCCCCGGGCATGGGCGTAGGCTACCTGCATGTCCCCCGGCAGCATGCGCCTTCCAAGTGCGCCGATGCCCGATCGCGATCGGTTCGGCGAGCTCGTCGTGGAGGCGCTCGACGCCCTGCCCGAGTGGGTGCATCGCGCGCTCGACAACGTCGAGGTGCTCGTCGACGGCGATCCGCCCGAGGGGGTCGACCCCGACACGCTCGGGCTGTACGAGGGGATCCCGCTCACCGAGCGCGGCAGCGACTACACCGGGGTGCTGCCCGATCGCATCACGCTGTTCGCGATCCCGATCGTCGGGGAAGCCGGCGAAAACGAGGATGCCCTCAAGCAGGTGATCGGGGAGACCGTGGTGCACGAGATCGCTCACCACTTCGGCATCGACGACGATCGGCTGCACGAGCTCGATCGCTACTAGTATGGGTCAGACTAGTCCCGTCGGCGACGAGCCGCAGATGCGACTGGCGCTCGACGAGGCGAGGTCGAGCATGGATGCCGGGGACGTGCCGGTCGGTGCCGTGATCGCCCGCGGCGACGAGGTGCTCGCCGTCGCGGGCAATGCCCGGGAGCGGCTCGGCGATCCCACCGCGCACGCCGAGATGCTCGTGCTCCGGGGCGCCGCTCGCCGCACCGGATCGTGGCGGCTCGAGGGATGCACGCTCGTCGTCACGCTGGAGCCGTGCGCGATGTGCGCGGGCGCGATCGTGCTCGCCCGTCTGGACCGGGTGGTGTTCGGCGCCGCCGATCCGAAGGCCGGGTTCGCCGGGTCGCTCGGCGATCTCCTCCGCGACCCGCGCCTGAACCACCGCGTCGAGCTGACCTCGGGGGTGCTCGCGGACGAGTGCGGGGCGGTGCTCCGGGACTTCTTCCGTTCCCGTCGGGAAGGCGCTCAGCCCTCCGGGTGACGGGGCGATCGTTCGTGCACGGCCGCGTGGATCTTCTCCGCCACGTGGGGCAGCTCCCGCTGCATCATGTCGAAGTCGCGCTGGTGCATCACGATCGCGCTGATCGGGGTCGACGCGACCACGCTCGCGGTGCGTCGGTCGTGCTCGACCAGCGCGACCTCCCCGAAGAAGTCGCCGGGGCCGAGGTCGGCGAGGTGCTTCCCGTCCTGGGTCACCTCGACGTTGCCGGCGAGCAGCACGAAGAACTCGTGCGCGAACGCTCCCTCGTCCACGAGGTGGTAACCCTGGGGCAGGTCGACGACGTCGGCATGCTGTGCGACCTGTTGGCGTTCCTTCTTGGTGAGCCCTGCGAACAGGGGCACGACCTCGAGCTCGTGCGCGTCCATCGATCAGCCCGTCCCCTCTGCCCGGGGCCCGCCCCCGGCTCGCGTCGCGATGATGCCACGGAACGGCCGGACGCGCCGTTGCTAGACTCGGCGACGGAGGCGTGCCGGAGCGGACGAACGGGACCGCCTCGAAAGCGGTTAGGGGTCTAAACCGCCCCTCGCGTGTTCAAATCACGCCGCCTCCGCCATATGGGCCTCCGACCTGGGTGGTCCGCGTCGGTTTGGAGCTTGCTCGACCGGGCCACCCCGGCCAGGAGGCCGATATGACATCGGCGGCAGGAGGCGGCAGGAGCACGAGCCGCGCGCTCGAGGGACAACTCCTCGAGGCTCGGATCCTCCCTGGCATCGCCCGTCGATTGTCAGTCGTCGTCCCCTGTCGGTGCGAAGTAGTGGTCCAGGGCCCAGTTGCCGACCTTCTTGCCCATGGCGTTTCCTAGCACGTCCGCCGTCCGGAAGTGGATGCCCGACCAGACGCGGGCGTTCACCGCATCACGGTTCCACTTGCCGGCGAACTCGTAGTGCCGGGTGACGCCCGCCGCGAGCGAGGTCATGGTGAGGTCGATGCGATTCGTTCCGAGCACCCGGGTCAGGGCGCGGGAAGCCGCGCCGACCACGGTCGTGAGGCCGCTCGTGTAGTCCGGGTAGGGCGGCGTCGTGAGGAATGGCTCCCAGTCGGCCTGCTCGTCCGTGTCGGGGTTGCCATCGGTGTCGGCTAGCTGGATCGCGGTGATCGGACGCCAGAAGCCGTAGCGCAGCTTGCTGTCCCAGCTCCCGCCGATACCGTCGAAGATGCTCGTGTCCACCGCCGCGAACAGCCGCGCGCTCTCGCTGATGTCCATGTGACGCCGAGTCACCAGATCACGCAACGCGGCGTGGAGCGGCCCGATCGTGGTGTCGGAGAAGAACAGCGCGGTCTCCGTCTGTCTGGAGGACCGATCCGAGCCCGTGAGCGAGCCGAGCCGCTTCACTTCGTTGAACTCCTTGGTGTACCGGTCCGATGTGAGCTTCGGGGGGGGGCCTGGACGGAACTGGTTGTACGACCTGAGCAGCAGCGGGCGCATCTTCGCGAACCACGGGTTGAAGAAGGGGAGCTCGTCCGGCGGGGTCGGGCGCCACACGCCCGGTGCCGGCGGCTTCGTGAACTGCACGTCTGCTCCGCGGCCGTCGTCGGTGCGCAGCGTGATCAGGCGCCGTGCTGCTCGCTCACCGAACCGGACCCCGCGCCGCTCGGCCCGACCGTCATGGACCCCCAGCAGGGAGTCGTCGTACGCGGCCTGGAGCTTCAGTCCCGATGCGGGGAAGTAGAACTTGAGGACCTGGAATGCGGCCGCCGCGGCTGCCGCCTCCGGGGAGGCTCCGTGCGGGGCATCGGGATCCCACCTGTAGGGCTCGTATCGCTCGGTGATCCCGACGACGGCGTTGTAGACCGCCGCCTGCGTGAACGCGAGCCACATGAACGCCTCGGCGTTGGCCTTCCCGGCGTCGACGACGATCACGTCGATCGCGACGGTGTTCCAGTCTGTGATGACGACCGGATCGTCAGCCGGGCGAGCCGCGGCGGTCTGTGGGACCAGTGCGCCGAGGCTGGTGACGACCACCGCCACGGTGACACTCGCGGCACCGAGCCGGCGCCTCCCGGCGCCCATGGCCCACCGGAGCCCGTGTGAGGAGCTCATGGGTTCCCCCTCCTTTTCGCACGGGCAAGGCTGACTTTCAGCACACGCGAGTCCGGCTGTCAAGACCCTTGCCAAGACAGGGTAGGAGGACGCTGGGCGAAGCCCTGGCACCACCCCGAATCGTGTCGCGCTGCGATGTGTCTCGCGTGGCCGCGGGCTCTAGCATGGTTCCGATGCTCCGTCGGCCGGCACCTCAACTGCGTCACCTGATCGTCGCCGCGTCGATGATCGCCGTCCTCGCCATCTCGGTCGTGCCGGCGTCAGCGGGGGGCATCCCGAAGGGCAAGGTCGCGATCGGCGACTCGGTGATGCTCGGCGCGAGGCAGCG
>DASTBT010000129.1:0-94930 GCA_035711865.1 Actinomycetota bacterium | reverse complement strand
AACGGCGTCTCCCACCGGCACACGGCTCCGCGTTCGCCAACGACCACCGGCAAGATCGAGCGGTTCCACCAGACGGTGCGCCGCGAGTTCCTGGCCGATCGGCCCTTCGCCTCGATCGAGATCGCGCAGGCGGAGCTCGATGCCTGGGTCGATGACTACAACACCGTGCGACCCCATCAGGCCCTCGAGATGGCGACCCCGGCCGACCGTTTCCGCTTGGAGGCGCTCACGAAGGATCAGGTCTCGGTCCCCGTCGACGAGCACGAGGACCAGCGCGGCCAATGGGTCCTGCGACGCGTGGGCTCCAATGGTGTGGTCTCGGTCGGCAACTAGGTCTTCACCGCCGGCAGCGCGTTCAAGGGCGAACTGGTGGACGTATTCGTCGACGATTCGGTGATCCAGGTCTGGAGCAAGAACCACCTCGTCAAGACGGTCGCACGGGTGAGGACCGGCCCAGTCCGCAAGGTGCGTGCCGATGGGCTCCACGTCCAACCTCACCCGGAGACGAAGCGTCAAGCGTCAGGCGGAACTTGACAGGGGGCACCTGTGTGATGTCTCGCGACATCGTTCACAGGTGTGTCAGGACATCGTTCCATCTCTGCGCTCATCCTGCGACCGTGCTTGGTCGTCGCGTGAAGGGTCGAGGGTGAACGATCGGAAGAGCTCGCCGTCCTCGGTGATCACCCGAACCCCCAACCCATCGACGAGGACCAGCATCAGCGTGCCGATCAGCCCTCGACCGATCCCGATGTGGTGCAGGCGCGAGTCGTGTCGAAGGGTCACGACCGGTGATGTCGACCTTGTCCCGACGAAGCCGGAACCGCCCTGGAACCGGGAGGGCCTGGTTCGAGGGCTCAGCTTTGGGTCGCGCGGCGAATGCCTCGGCCGGAGTGCGCGGTGTGCGTTGGTGGCCTTCCCCGCCCGCGTCTCTGGTCGTCGGGGTGGCGGGTCGGGCCCCCGGATCGAACGCGGATCAGAAGGCTCCACGCGCGTCCAATCGGGCATCCCACGCCGAGTGCGGCCGTCGGAGAGCTACGACATCAGATGCGCGTCGAAGAACGAGACGATCCGCTTGCGAGCGTCGGCCGCGGACGGTTCGTGGTAGCCGGCATTGGCGAACCTTCCCGCCACCCGCGCCCACAGGGGCAGCTCACCAGGGGCCGGATCGTTGAGGAAGGCATGACCGGCCTGCGGATAGACCTTGATGTCGTGCTCGATCCCGAGCTCGCTCAGGACCCGCTCCAGCTGCGCGGGGGCGTTCCGCAGCGAGCGATCTCTGCTGCCGAAGCTGCCCACGACCGGGCATGCCCCCTCCAGCGCCGCCAGCGCGTCCTTCGGCACGCCCCCGTAGTTGACGCTCGAGGCTCCGTAGTCGGCCATCGACGCCAGCATCAGCGCGAAGCCCCCACCCAGGCAGAACCCGATCACCCCGACCCCGCCGGTGCAGTCCTCGCGGCCGGCGAGCCAGGTGCGGGCGGCTTCGAGATCCTCGAACGGTCGTCCCTCGCCGGCGACCGCAGCTCGCATCGTGGAGAATAGGCACCGCATCCGGCTCCCCCAGTGGAAGAGGTCGGGGGCGAGTGCGAGATAGCCCTCTCGCGCGAGCCAGTCCACCTGGTTCCTGAGATCGGTCGTCATCCCCAGCGCGTCGTGGATCACGATGACGCCGGGCCACGGCCCTTCGACGTCGGGCGTGGCTAGGTACGCTCCCATCGAGCCGTCCGCCCTGCTGATCGTCACCAAGCCCATCCGTCACTCCTCCAGGACGCGCTTGAGGTGAGCCCAGATGCCATGGGCCTGTCGTCGCCCCATCGAGGCCACGAGCGGGCTGGCCAGCCTGAGGAGACCGCGCGGGTCCAGCTCCGACGACGATCGCATCCGGGTCCCACCGGGAACGGGCTCGAAGGACAGTGTGCTGTGGATGTCCATGGACGACAGGTGTGTGGAGGACCCCAGCCGATGGGGTCGGTCGTAGGCCGTGATCTCGATCACCATCTCGATCGGCCGACCCATGCTGGTGGTCTCCGACCGGAATCGCGTTCCGACGCCGATCGGTCCTGCCGTGAGCTTCTCGGCCCGGCGCACCCTCGGGTCGTAGCGGTTGCGCTCATCGGCGACGAAGTCGAACACCTCCTCGACCCGTCGATCGATGACGATCTCACCCTCGATGCGGACCATTCGTCGTGACGCCTCTTCGAGACAGTATGGACGTAATCGGGCCACACCGGCTGCCCAGGAACTCAGCCCGTGCACAGGAGGATGCGCCGAGACAACCGGGAGTCTTGATCGCTCCTCCCCATCCCACCCCTCGGCGTCTCGAGCTTGGTGCGACCCGAACGCGTAGAGAATCGGGAAACGTGGACGCGGCGACCGCCCCTATGTGCGCGAGTCCGGCGAGCCGGGATCCTCGCGATCATGATCCTCCAAGGCGTCGGTGCGAGTAGGGGTTGTGGGAGGAGCACACGCCTCACCCGAAGCGATCCCAGGGCACGGCGCATGTCTATTGCGGTACGTGGCCCAATCGCTGCTCCTGTTACTGCCCGTCACCGCGAGTGCCAGACCCCATCTGGAGTTGGGCGACGACTAGACCGGCGTCCCACCCTGGCGCTCGTCCGCCAGAGGGCGGCTGGAACCGGTCGGTCTCCACGCCGGCACGCGCAAGCAACCACGAGGTCAGCGAGTTGGAGTTCCACATGTCACCCGTGCGTAGCTCGTCCCGGCCCCACACGAGGGTCGGGACAGACGGCACCAAGTCGAGGACCCGTTGAGCGCGATCGAGATCGTCCGCAACACGGATCGTCGATACTGCCTCGCTCGCATCGGGGATGGAGCCTTCGTGCCACCGGCGAATCTCGTAGCGAAACAACCAGAACCGTCCGGCCCATTTCGTCCCGACTGGACCCTCGACGACCACGCCGCGCTCAGGTCCGGGCCCGCCCCGGATCGGCGCGGACTCGATGACGAACCGGCCAGCGGGGACCCTTACCTCGAGGGCTGTGTGGTAGAGGGCGTACCGCGGCCGGTTCCCGATGAACGCCGTGATCCCCTCGTAGATCTTCCCGCTCAAACGGACGACGTGAGCACCCGCGCCCAGGGGGATCCAATAGAGATCGACCGCCGCGGTCGTGGACCTCGCCTCATGCGATTCGGACGAGCCCTCATGCGACGGCTGCTGGTGATGCTTCATGTGCTCACCCGCTCCCCGAGGGCGCCTCAGTGAGATTGTCCAAGATCTGCTGCCGAACCACCGAGCGCACCGCTGCCTGCTCGATGAAGCTGACGAAGTGACCCGCCGGTCTCGAACCCGAGATGCAGCTCACCTTGCCCATACTGCTCGGCGACGCCATCCACCTCTTCGAGGATTGCGACCATAGACGAATCGAGCTGAGGAGGACGAGCTACTCGATCGAGACGCCGAGCGCCTCCCACTTCCGATTCGAAGTGGTGAAGTGACACACCTTGAGTCGTGATAACGATAGTCCGGGTGATCGACGCAACCCGTCAACCGGTCCTCGTCGGGACCTGAGCCTCGATGAGCGCCCGAGCGGCGGCGGCGGCTCGCTTGCCGTGGCTTCCCGGACCGAACACCCTCGCCGCGCTCCACGCGCCGTCCATCACGAGGAGCAGCTCCTCCGCGAGCGCCTTCGGATCTCGGGCGCCGGCCTGCTCGGCGAGGGCACGGAGCCGGCCGACGATCGCGCGCTTGTGCTCGATCGCCACTCGGTGCCCGGCATGGTCGAGCTCGGGGAACTCCGCCGATGCGCCGACGAACGCGCACCCCAGGCACTGGGGGGAAGCGGCGAGCTTCGCCACCCCGTCAAACACCGCCTCGAGCCTCCTCCGGGGGTTCCGGTGCCCTGCGATCAGCGCCTCCATCCACGCAAGCAACTGTTCGTTCGCTCGTTCGAGGTACGCGGCGATCAGGTCGTCTTTCGACGGGAAGTGCCGGTACAGCGTCATCTTGGCCACGCCCGATTCGGCGATGATCGTGTCCACGCCGACCGCGCGGTAGCCGTCGCGGTAGAACAGGCGCTCCGCCGTCTGCAGGATGCGGTCGCGAGGCGACGGCGCCGCATCCGCCTCTCGGTTCCGCTGTTCCATCACTCCCCTTCCCGTCCGGGCCGAACGGCCGCTCGGTTTGACATGAGACAGACCTGTCTCTAGCATCGGGCGCATCGTAGAGAGACAGGTCTGTATCGTAGCATCCTCGCCGGGTCCCGGTCGGAGCCGGGATGAGGCGACACCAACCATGAGGAGGCGATGATGAACATCGGGGTGTTGGGGACCGGGATCGTCGGACGAGCGATCGCAGGCAGGTGTGCGGAGCTCGGCCACGACGTGATGATCGGGACGCGGGATCCGCAGGCGACCCTCTCGCGGACCGAGCCGGATCGGTACGGAGGCCCGCCGTTCTCGGAGTTCCACGGTCAGCGCCCGGAGATCGCCCTCGGCACCTTCGCCGAGGCGGCTGCGCACGGCGAACTCGTGGTGAACGCCGCCGAGGGGGCCGCGTCGGTCCAGGCGCTCACGGCCGCCGGAGCGGAGAACCTCGACGGGAAGGTCCTGCTGGACGTCTCGAATCCCCTCGACGCCACGGCAGGCATGCCGCCGCCGCTGTTCGTATCCAACACGGACTCGCTCGCTGAGCAGATCCAGCGTGCGTTCTCCGGCGCCCGCGTCGTCAAGTCCCTGAACACGGTGAACGCGTCCGTCATGGTGAACCCGGAACAGCTCGCCGGGGGCGACCACACGGTCTTCGTCTCGGGGGACGACGCAGTGGCGAAGGCGGCCGTGTCCGAGCTCCTCCGCTCGTTCGGGTGGCGGGACATCGTCGATCTCGGAGATCTCTCCACGGCTCGCGGAGCCGAGATGTACGTCACGCTCTGGGTCCGCCTGTGGGGCGTGGTCCAGGACCCGATCTTCAACGTCAAGGTGGTGCGGTAGCGGGGTGGACGCCCGGGCCGATCCGTCACGAGGCGGTGGGTGATGGCCTCGCAGGGAACTGGAGCACGGCCTTCACGTGGAACAGTCTCGCTCCGTGACGATGCCCACGATCTCCGAACCGTCGACGACACCGAACGCGCCGATGTCGGGTGCCCTCGAGGCGCCGTGCGCACGTCGCGAGGGTGTCGGTGGCGTCGAGCGTGAAGATCCCCGTTCGGTATATGTCGCCGATCCTCATCCTGCTCCTCCCTCAGATCGATCGTTCGGCACGACGACCACGGGTTGTTCCGCGTGATGCACCAACTGGTGGCTGAAGCTCCCAAGCACGAGCTCCGCGAAACCGCCCCGCCCTCGTCGGCCGACGACGAGCATGTCGGCGTGCATCGAGTTCGCGCGCTCGATCAACGCCTCCGGTCCACCGTCGACCGCCTCGACGCGGAACGCCACCCCCTCCTCGGCCAGCGGGCGACACCAGGACGTCTCCATGATCTCCAGCATCTGTTCCCGCCATTCCTTCCACGCGACCTGCCAATCGTCGTACGCGGTTGCTCCGACGAACGGGAAGCCGTGCGTGAATGGCTGGCTGCCCAACGCGTGCACCGCCACGACCTCGGCGCCGGTCGCCCCCGCGACCCGAGCCGCCCATCGGACCGCCAGGGCCGAGCCATCGGATCCATCGATCCCGACGACGATCAGGCGGATCGGCCGATCGGTCTCGTCGGTCTCCACGGCACCCATCTCCCCTTCCGTGCGTGCCACAGTAGGCAGCGGAGGGATCGATGGACCGCCCCCGAACGTCCCGGGATCCAGCCGCCACTCGGCTCTGGTCGGCCACACCGCTCGTGTTCGAACCAGGCCCCTCCCGGCGTGGTACGTCAGCTCACCTTTGCCGCCGGCTCCGGCGCCGGCGTCGCCTGGGTCGCTGGATCGCGGATCCGCAGGCGGAGCAGATCTGCTCGCCACGCTCGCGTTCGGCCTCGCATGCGGTGCAATCGCCCGCCGACCATCGCTCGGTCATGAACCGCGTCCAGAGGTCTTCGTGTTCCAGCATCTCGCGGGCTTGCTCCTGGGATCGGGGAAGGGACTCATCATGCACGCTCGAAGGCACCCGGCGCATCGACCGATGAGCGGGGATCCGTCTCCCCCGATACCACGGGCAGGGTAGGACCCCTGTTCGGTGCACGTCGAGGAACGAGCCGGAATCGGGCGCCGTTCCGCTGTGGTATCACGGTCCTCTGTCCGGGAGCACAGCGATGAACGAGACCGAGGGCACCGCCTCCGTTTCCGCGACCGTCGTGCTCGCCCAACGGCCGAAGCCGGGCAGGGAGGACGACTACCGGCGCTGGCAATCCGAGATCGACGACGCGTGCCGGAACTTCCCGGGTTTCGAAGGGGTCGAGGTGATCCCGCCCGTTGCCGGCATCCAGGACGCTCACGTCGTGATCTTCCGGTTCGACTCGTTCGTGCACCTCGACGCCTGGCTGAGCTCCGACACCCGGCAAGCACTGCTCGCCCGAGGACGCGACCTGTTCGCCGAGGAACCCCGCCGGTACGTGATGGCCGAGCCACCCTCGGGGCAAGGCTCGGCGATGGTGGTGTCCACTCGCGTGAAGCCCGGGCTCGACGGCGAGTACCGAGCGTGGCAGGACTCGATCAACGCCGAGGCCGCGCGGTATCCCGGCTACCTCGGCAGCGAGGTGATCCCGCCCGTCGCCGGCCTTCAGGAGGAGTGGGTGACGCTGCTCCGGTTCGACTCCCCCGCGCACCTGCGGGGCTGGCTCTCGTCCGACGTCCGCGCCCGTCTGGTCGACGAGGCGTCGGGTCTGTGGGACGAGACCCGCGTCGAAGGGTTCAGTGGATCCTTCCCCGGGTGGTTCGCGACGGGCTCGAAGGGTCTCGGCCGGACGGCCGCTCCACCCAACTGGAAGCAGGCCATGATCGTGCTGCTGGTGCTGTATCCGATCGTCGCGTTGATGGACCGCTTCCTGTCGCCTCGCCTCGATCCCCTGCCGGGAGCGATGGCGATCTTCATCGGCAACGCGTTGAGTGTCGCCCTGCTCACGTGGGTCTTGATGCCGGGTGCGAACCGCGCCTTCCGCCTCTGGCTTTCGCCCACCGACGGCTCGGACCGGACCGTCGAGATCCGAGGCATCGCGCTGGTCGCGGCCGGCTATGCGATCTCGGTCGCGCTCTTCCTGGCCTTACGCTGAGGTCGACGGGCATCGCCACGACGAGCCGCGGTAGGTTGGAGGTGACACCAGCGGCACCATCGGCGCCGGCACGAGAGGAGCATCACATGGCCGAGAGCGCGAAGCAGGCTTGGAGTGACGTCGGCGAACGGTTCTCCGCTTGGGGCAGGCAGGTGACCGAACGCTACCGGGCAACGGGGGGAACCGATCAGGGCGAGGTCGAGGAGTCGAAGCGCGAGCTCGAACGCGCGGCGAAGGACCTCGTGGACGAGCTCTCGCGGGGATTCACAGCGGTCGCCGACACGCTGCGCGACGAACGATCCAGGAAGGATCTCGGCGAAGCGGTGAGCGCGATCGGCAACGCGATCACGGCCACGGTCGACGAGGCGACCAGCGGCCTTCGATCCGGGAGCGCCACGGAGAAGACGGCGCCCCCGACGGGCGAGACGACGCCGGACGAGCCTTCGGCGGGCGAATCCCCGAAGGACGAGGCCGGATAGCGACCGGCCGGTCTTGCGTTCAGGGGTCGGCGGGTCGACACGACCGCCCGGCGCCGGCCGAGAGCAGGGTGGAGCACATGGCGATCTCGGAAGCGATCCGCACGTCGATCGCGCTCATCGCGCTGCTGGTGGCCTCCCCCGCCGCTTGGGCCGCCGACGGAGACCTCGACCCCGGGTTCGGCACCGGCGGGAAGGTCACGACCCCGTTCCCGGGAGGCGCCTTCGGCGCGGCCGTGGCCGTCGATCAGATCGGGAGGATCGTGGTCGCCGGAGCGGCCGCCGGCGTATCGAGCACGGGCGAGATCGCGCTCGCCCGATACGACGCCGAGGGCGATCTCGATCCGACGTTCGGAGACGGCGGCAGGGTGACGACCCCGATCGCCGGAGGCAACGGCGACGAAGCGAGGTCGGTCGCGATCCAGGAGAACGGCCGCATCGTGGTGGCCGGTACCGACAGCCTGCGACGGTTCGCGACCGTCCGGTACCGGGCCGACGGCAGTCTCGACCCCGCATTCGGACGGGACGGCAAGGTCACGACCGACTTCGCGCAAGGCGATGACGTCGCCTGGGACGTGGCGATCCAGACCGACGGGAAGATCGTCGCCGTCGGCGGGGCCGGCTTCGGTCAGGAGGGGTTCCGGGTGGCCCGCTATCGCCGCAACGGCGCCCTCGATCCGACGTTCGGCAACGACGGGAGGGTCGTGACGCGGTACCACGGCGCGAACGCACGCGCGGTGGCGCTGCAGCGGAACGGCCGCATCGTGGTGGCCGGTTACAACTCGCGCGGGCTCGCGCTCGCGCGCTACCGCCCGAACGGGCGCCTCGACCGTTCGTTCGCCGGCGACGGCACGGTCGGAGCGGTCGCGAGCCAGATCTTCGCCCTCGCGGTTGCCGTGCAACCCGACGGCAGGATCGTCGTCACCGGCGACCACGACATCTTCCGGGTGGGGCTGGCGCGGTTCCGGCACGACGGTCGACTCGACCGGTCGTTCGGGGGCGACGGCGTGGTGCGCACGAGGCTCGGCCCCGGCGAGCAGAGCTTGAACGGTGTGGTCGTGCGGCCCTCCGGCGCGATCGTCGCCTCCGGGTATACGGGCCCCCACGAGTTCGGCGATCCGATCGAGCCTCGGTTCGTGGCCGCCCGGTACGAACCAGACGGCTCGCTCGACGACTCGTTCGGCGGCGACGGGAAGGTCGCCACGTTCTTCCCGGGGGGCGCCCGCGCGAGCGGCATCGCCGTGCACGCGGGCGGCATCGTCGTCGCGGGCAACGCGAACGCGGGGGGCGGAACGTTCGCGCTCGTGAGGTACCGATCGTGAGGCCGGCGAGCGCGACCCGGAGCCGTCGCCCATGAAGCGAGCCTGGGAGATCCCCGAACACGTCCGCACCGTGCATCTGGGCGGGTTCACGCCCGAGCACGGGATCGAGATCGCCCACGGACTCGAGGAGGCGAGCATCGCGTACTGGGCGAAGGTCCCGTCGGGGTTCTTCACCCGCATCTGGGAGCGCGACGTTCACGTGTTCGTGGACCGGACGAGGCTCGACGAGGCTCGCGGCATCGCCGATAACGTGATCGAGCCCGTTCCGACCTCGAAGCCTACGATGGAGGCTCAGGATCCAGACGGCGACGACCCTGCCTCGTGAACGGCGAACTCGCCGGGGCGGGCCATGGACCCGAGAGGGAGGTGCCGCGTGGCGGAGATGCAGGTGCTCGACGTGGAACGGCGGCTCGAGCGGGTCGAGCGGCTGTTGCGGGCGGCGGCCGACGAAGCTCGCAGCGCCCGGCTCGACCTCGCCCTCGACAACGACGGCGGGGAACGCTGGGCCAGGATGATGTTCGGCGTGCTCGACCAGCTCGACCGTGAAGGCGGGGAGGTCACGCGCCGTCGGTTCCTCGAGATCGGGGAGGAGAACGCCTACAACCATCGGGGCATGGCCGGCTTCTACCAGCAGCTCGTGGAGCCGGCGCCCGGATCGAAGACGAGGATGACGGCGACCGGGAAGGAGCGCCTCCGGTTCCTGCGCGAGCGATACGGGGACTGAGACGCTGAAGCCTCGCTCGGTCACGGCGCTGTACCAGACCGCCGCCCGGATCTGGCTGTCCGGCGCGCTGCTTTCGCTGGCGCTGCCGGCCTCGTGGCGGCTCGGGCTGTGGCTGCCGCTGCACCTGGCGCTCGCGGGCGCCATTTCGACGGCGATCTCGGGGGCGATGCAGAACTTCATGCTGGCCCTGACCTCGACGCCGGCGCCCCCCGAGCGACGCGTGCGGGCCCAGTTCCTGCTCGTGACCTCTGGAGCCGGGCTGATCGCGGTCGGCATGCCCACATCGACGGCGTGGGTCACCGCGGTGGGTGGCATCGCATTCGTGACCGCGATGGCGATCCTCGGCTGGATGCTCCGCACGGCGTGGCGTCGCGCGCTGAACCGTCGCCACTCGATGCCGATCGCCGCGTACGGCTGCGCGATCGCCTCGGTGCTGCTCGGCGGGGCGATCGGCGCGTGGCTCGGGTCCGGCGCGGCGTCGGGAAGCGGCTACCTCGAGCTGAAACAGGCGCACATGACGGCGAACGTGCTCGGCTGGGCATCGCTGACGGTCGTGGGCACGCTGATCACGCTGCTGCCGACGGTGCTCCGGCTCCGCATGCCGCCCTGGCCGGGCCGTGCGGTGCTCACCTTGCTCGTCACCGGGCTGATCCTGCAGCTCGCCGGGCGGATCGGCCCGGTGCCACGGCTCATGGCCCTCGGAGGAGCGAGCTACGCGCTGGGCGCCCTCGGCATGGTCCTGCTGGTGGCCTCGGTGCTCCGCGCCCAGCGGAACTGGGCGATCCCGGCGGCGGCGTTCCACATGATGAGCGCGATCGCATGGTTCGTCGCGGGATCGATCGGGCTCGCCGTTGCCATGCTCGACGGCGTCGCCGGGTTCGATCGCTACCGTCCCGTGTTCCTCACGGCGTTCGTCGCGGGCTGGCTCGTGCAGGTGCTGCTCGGCGCCTGGTCCTACCTGTTGCCGATGGCGACGCCGGGCCATCCGGCCGAGCGCCGCCGGTCGCTCGCCGCCTTCGAGCTGCTCGTCCCGGTGCAGGTGGCGCTGTTGAACGGTGGGCTCGTGCTCGTCGCCGCCCGTGGGGCGGGGTGGGCCGGGGTCGGACTGGGCCGTGTCGGGGCCGCCGCGTCGCTCGTCGGAGGCACGATCGCACTCGTCAAGGCATGGATGTTCCCGCTGATCGGCCGCGGCCCCGTGCTCACCGATCGAGCCAAGGCGATCTGGGGCGAGTGAGCATCACCCGGCGCGGGTGAAGTCCACGATCTCGTAGCGGATCGGCCCGGCCGGCGCCTGCACCTCGACGACGTCGCCCCGTCGGCTCCCGACGAGGGTCTTCCCCAGCGGCGAACGATCCGAGATCCACGCGTCGTCGACCCGTACACCGGGGCCACCCGTCACGAGGACGTACGCCTGCACGTCGTCCGAACCCGATTCGCGGACCTCGACGACGTCGCCCACCTCGATCTGCTGCTCGTCCCACGGCTCGTTCGACGCGGTGCGCGCCCGCTCGAGCGCGTCGCGGATGTCATCGACCTCGCGCTGAGCCGCGAGCAACGACGCATGCGAGAGCTCGTCGTCGCTCAGAGCCAGGTCCCGTTCGAGCTCCGGGATGATCTGCCGCTCCAAGGCTTCGAGCCTGCTCTCCAGTGGAACCTCGATCGCCCTGTCTCGATGCTGCACACCCACGATGTTCAACTCCCCTTCCGGCTCACTTCACATTGATTGCTTCTCGTGAAGTGATACTATACCGCACGCTCGCCGACCGAAGGAGTTTCGCCATGGACGCGACGACCGATCTCGGTCACCGGTGGTTCCGACGGCAACATCGCGGAACGCCCGCCTCCGCCGCCCGTGCCCTCACCCCCGGCGCCCGAGACACCTCCTCCGACGGGGGCGCGCGCTCGGTGCGCCGGCGATCCGAACACGACCGCTGGTGCCGGATCGCGGAGCTGGCCGTGGTCGGTCGCGTGGGGTCAACCTGGTTCTGCTCCTGAGGGGTCTCGGCGAGCGAGACCCCTCCCTATAGTTGGCCGGTGATGGCGCGTCCCAGCACCGGTCTCCGCCCGCTCGACGATCTGATCGGCGGCGTCCGCGTCGGGGACAACTTGGTCTTCGAGACCGACGGAGAGGTGTCGGTCGACGGCTTCGTCTCGGCGTTCGTCCGGGCTTCCTCGAAGGCGGCGGGCCTCACCTACGTGAGCCTGCACGTACCGCCGAACGTGGTGCTGGACCGGTTCGCCGACGATCGGATCCCGCAGCGCACCGTGCTGGTCGATCTCTATACCGACGGCCTCGGCGCCTCCGACCCGGCCTTCGAGCGCTTCTACCGCTCGAGGAAGGCAGGGACCGTGCGCGTCGAGCGCGTGCGCACGGTGGACGACGTCGACCGCGTGCAGGTCCAGATGACGGCCCTCGAGGACGAGCTCGGGCCCAACACTCGCTACGTGTTCGACAGCCTCACCGGCATGCAGGAGGTCTGGGGCGGTGAGGCGGCTCTCGCCTTCTTCCTGCGATCGTGCCCGCGCCTGTACGAGCTGCGCACCATCGCGCTCTGGCTGCTCGACCGCAGCGCGCACGAACCGGCCTTCCTCTCGCGCATCACGCGGGTCACGCAGGTCGTCGTTCGGATCGAGGCCGCCGACGAGGGGTTCGCGGTGCGTGTCGTGAAGGCCGAGGGCCGCCCGCCCGAGGTCACCGGACGCAGGGCGATGATCCGCTTCGATGCGGGCCGGGCACGGGTGGTGCACGAGCAAGAGGCCGGGGCGAAGGAACGCGTGGGCGCGCTGCTCCGGGAAGGCCGCATGGCACGAGGGCTCTCACAGGCCGAGCTTGCCCGGCGGATCGGGATCAGCCCGAGTGCGCTGTCCCAGGCGGAACGGGCGGCCGCCGGTCTGTCGGGCGCGACCCTCACCAGGGCCTGGAGGGAGCTCGGCATGCCGTTCGGCGGCGACGAGATGGTTGCACCCGGCCCCTACCGCCTGGCCCGCCGTGGAGCCAGGCCGGTTCGGACGATCGCGAAGGGCATCGAGGCCGAACCGATCGCCGAGTCGGCGGGCGAGCCCGCCGTGTACTTCGTCCGGTTCGCCCGCGGAGCGTCGGGCCGCCGTCCTCCGTTCACGACGAAGCGGAGCGAGGTGGTCGTGGTCGTCTCGGGGGTCCTGGAGCTCCACATCGGAGAAGGGGTCGAAGCGCTCCACGCGGGCGACGCCATCGAGATCTCGACCGAGACGATCGTGTCGTGGCGGAACCTGGCTCCTCAGGAGACGGTCGCGGTCTGGACGTTGCAGCCCTGAGCGGGCGGTCAGCCGCCCGCGCCCGCCGCCACCGAGCGCACGGCGCGCACGATGCCGCCGTAGCCCGTGCACCGACAGAGGTTCCCGGCGAGCGCGATCCGCACATCGTCCTCACTCGGGTCCGGATCTGAACGCAGCAGCGCGGTCGCCGAGACCAGCATGCCCGGGGTGCAGAACCCACACTGCACGCCGTTCTCCTCGAGGAAGGCTCGCTGCAGGGGGGCGAGCCGGTCGGCCTCGGAGAGGCCCTCGACCGTCGTGACCTCCCGACCCTCCGCCTGCAGGGCCAGGTAGGAACAGGAGTTCACGGGCTTGCCGTCCAGCAGCATCATGCAGGCGCCGCACTCGGAGTCGTCGCAGCCCTCCTTCGCGCCGGTCAGGCCGATCTCGTCACGCACCGCCTTGAGCAGGCTGAGGTGCGGGTCGATCTCGACCGGGAAGTCGTGTCCGTTCACACGCAACGTCGCGCTGGTCTTCATCGGATCCTCCTCAGGTGCCGTAGAGCGCGTCGCTCGCCGGAACGGGAACGTCGCCGCCTCGCGCCCGGGCGATCGCGGCGGCGATCGCGCGGCGGGCGACGACCTCGGCCATCGCGGTCCGATAGTCCGCCGAGGCGCGGACGTCGCTGATCGGCGCCGAGCCCGCGGCCGTCGCGTGGGCCGCGTCGGCGATCGCACCCTCGCCCCCGTCGCTGCCGGCGAGCGCCTGCTCGGCGTCCTCGACCCGGCGGATCGTGGGGGCGAGCGCGGTGATCGCGATGCACGCGTCGGACACCGAGTCGCCGTCGACGGTCACGACGGCCGTCGCGCCGACGACCGCGATCTCCATCTGCCGCCGGTACTCCAAGCGGACGTATGCAGAGCCTGTGCCGGGCGCGGGAGCGGGCAGCTCGATCGCGACGAGCAGCTCGCCCGGGCCGGCGGTCGTCTCGCCCGGGCCGGTCCACAGCTCGCCGACCGGCACCGAGCGCTCCCCCGACGACGTCCGCAGCGTGACGGTCGCGTCGAAGCAGAGCAGCGGGCCGCCGGTGTCCATCGCGGGCGACGCGTTCATCACGTTCCCGCCGATCGTGCCGTTGGCCCGGGTCGCGTGCGATCCGACGATCGCCGAGGCGTCGGCGAGCGCCGTGTAGCGGGAACGGACGGCCTCGCTCGCCACGATCGCGCCGTGCGTGGCGAGCGCTCCGACACGCAGACCGCCACCGGTGTCGTCGAACTCCTGCAGCTCCTCGATGCGGTCGATCGCGACGATCGCGTCGGGAAGCGGTGCCTTGCCCTGTCGCGCCCCGACGACCAGGTCCGTGCCGCCGGCGACCGGGCGGGCTCCGGCCCCGATCGCCGCGAACGCCTCGTCGAGGGTCGTGGCCGAGGTGAACGACCGCGTCACGCCCCCACCTCCCTTGCCGCCGCCCAGACCCGCTCGGGGGTCATCGGCATCTGCCGAACCTGGGTTCCTACCACCCTGGCGATCGCGTTGGCGATCGCGCCGGCCGTGGGCACCTGAGGGGGTTCGCCGACGCCCTTGGACCCTCGCGGACCGGCATCCTTGGCCGGGATCTGGATCCAATCGACCTCGATCTCGGGCGCATCGGCGCAGGTCACGAGCTTGTAATCGAGCAGTGCCGGATTGCGCTGTCGGCCCTCCTCATCGAGCTGCGTACCCTCGCTGAGCGCGAGCCCGACCCCCATCACGACCCCGCCGGTCACCTGCCCGTCGGCGCCGGCACGGTTGAGGATCATGCCCGAGTCGTGTGCGGCAACGACCTTGAGGACGCGAACGACGCCGGTCGCGCGGTCGACCTTCACATGCGCCGCCTGGGTGATGAGCTGAGGCGCGAGGAACGTCTCGTTGCCGAACCGGCCGACGCAGCCGCCCGTGTCGCCTTCGGGGGCGTCGGGCACCTCCCCCGAACCCTTCCCGTGGATCGTGCCGGCCCCGGCGAGCTCGCCGATCGTGACCGAACGGTCCGGCGACCCCTTCACACGCACGGCGCCGTCGACGAGCTCCAGGTCCTCACGGTCGGCCTCGAGCTCGTCGGCCGCCGCGTCGAGCAACTGCTCCCGTACGTCGGCCGCGGCGGCGAGGACCGCGCGGCCGCTGTTGAACGTCGTCTGCGAACCGCACGAGCCCATGTCCCAGTTCGCGGCGGCGGTGTCCTGGTACAGGATCGTGAGATCCTCGGGCCGCATGCCGAGCTCCTCGGCGACGAACATCGGCATCGCCATCACGGCGCCGCTGCCGTTCTCCTGGGCACCGGTGACGATCGTGCCGGAGCCGTCGCCGTTGATGTGCACGTACGCCCCCGACGGGGCCGCGCCCGAGGGCCACCATCCGACCGCAACACCGATCGCCTCGTCGTCGGGCAGCTGGCGGCCGTAGCCGATCATCTCCACCGCGCGCTCGAGGGTCTGCTTCATGCCGATCTCATCGAAGACCTGCCGGGTCGGTCCCTCGGCGCCTTCCTCGATCAGCGTGCGCCGGCGCAGCTCCACCGGGTCCATCTCGATCGCCCGCGCCACCTCGTCCATGTGCTGCTCGAGCCCCCAGCAGACCTGTGGGGCGGTCGGCGCGCGAACCGAGCCAGACGGCTGGTTGTTCGTGTAGTTGAGGAACGCCTCGACGGAGATGTGATCGATCACGTAGGGACCGCACGCGTGCATCGCGGCCATCTGGCCGAGGAAGCCTCCCTCGCCGCAGTAGGCGCCCTTGTCGAGCACCAGCTTCACCCGCCTGGACACGAGCCGTCCCTCGCGCGTCACGCCGGTCTCGAACTCCATCACGATGCCCTCGCGCCGCTGCGCGATCGCCGTGAACTCCTCGCGCCGGTTGAAGACGAGCTTCACCGGGCGACGGGCGGCGCGCGCGAGTGCGGCCACCTGAGCCTCGAAGTGCAGATCACACTTCGCACCGAACCCCCCGCCGAGCAGCGGGACCACGATGCGGATGTTCGCCTCGGGCACCTGCAGCGTGTGGGCCACGCCTTCGCGCGCCGCATAGGGCACCTGAGTCGAAGACCAGATCGTGACCTCGTCGCCCCGCCACTCGGCGACCACGGCCCGGGGCTCGATCGGAACGCCTTGCGAGGCATCAGAGACGTAGCGGCCCCGCACGACGACCTCGGCTTCGGCCATGGCCGCGTCGGCATCGCCTTTGACGATCGTCGAGTAGGCCATCGTGTTCCCGTCGGCGACGACGTTCTCGTCCTTCTCGTACGAGGCGAGATCGGGATGGATCACGGGCGCGTCCGCTTCCATGGCCGCGGAGAAGTCGCTCACCGCCGGCAACGGCTCGTAGTCGACCTCGATCAGGCCCGCGGCCTCGACCGCGATCTCCTCGGTGAGCGCCGCGACGCCGGCCACGATCTCTCCCTCGAACCGGACGACGTCCCTGGCGAAGAGCGTGCGGTCCTGCACGAGCCCGCCGAAGCGCACGTCGGGCAGGTCGTCCTGGGTGACGACGGCGACGACGCCGGGCAGCGCGCGAGCCTTCGAGGTGTCGAGCCGCGTGATGCGCGCGTGCGGATGGTCCGCGTAGCGGAACTTCGCGATCGCCTGGCCGGTGAGCGTGAGGTCGGCCGTGTACCGGCCGGCGCCCGTGACCTTCTCCTTCCCGTCCGAGCGCAGGAACCCGGAGGGTGGCGGGGCGGTGTCGATGGCTGCCACGGGACTCCCTTCAGATCCGAGTGCGTGAGCGCGCTATCGTAGTCTCACGCCGGCCCCGCGACCTCCACCGGACGGCGACGTCTAGCCACCCGAGCCTTCGCCCGGTGGCGCGGTCGGCGGCGCCGGCGCGGGGGGCACATCCGGTGGGGGGGCCGCGTCCCGATCCGCCGGAACGGTCGTGCCGTCTGCGGAAGCAGCCGCCCCGTCGCCGCGACGCCGCATCATCAGGAACACTCCGACGACGACGGCCACCGCGATCAACCCGAGGATGGAGTAGAGCAGCGCGTTGCTGCCCGACGAGCTCCCCGAGGATCCGGAGGCCTCGGTGCCCGCGTCCCCGCCCTCGGGGCCGTCGCCCGAAGCCGACGCCACCGCGGTGAACTCCGCCCGCTCGCCGAACACCGGCTCCCACGTGACGGTCGTTCCGTCGACCCGGCCGTTCGTTTCGAGCACCTCGCCCGGGAACGTGATCGCGATGCGGAGCTCGGCCGTGTCGAACGCCTCGGCGATCTGGTCCTCGAACGGGTTCCCCTCGAGCTCGGCATCCTCGGTCCCGAGATCCATCACGCCGCTGACCTCGTACGTGTCGCCGACCCGCTCGATCGAGAGCGAGTCCGGGGCGGAGTTCTCCTGCATGTCCTCGAGAGCCACGTCCTCGAAGACGACGCGGGTACCGACGAACCGATCGTCCTCGTACGGTTCGGTGGTCGCTCCCTCGACGTCGTCGGGCACGGCCGTGTCGCCGAGCATGTCGTCGATGTTCTGACCGGTCAGCTCGAGCAGCTCCTTGTTGACCGCGAACACGATCTCGCCGTCGACGGTGTCGTCGGGAGAGAGCGTGATCGCCATGTCGAGCTTCAGGCATCCGGCGAGCAGCAGGATCGATCCCGTGAACGTCGCGAGGCTCCGGATCCATGCTCGTGCGGAAGGCATCGTTCCTCCAGATCTTTGTCGGGAAGCCTACTCGCCGACCGGCGAGGTCTCACGGACCGGCGACCGGCACGAGACAGGACGCAGCTCTAGAATCCACGTCCGATGCTCACGACCTCGCTCACCGTGGGCGACATCGAGGTCACGGCCCTGCTGGACGGCGTACGGGTGTTGCGGACCTCGCTCGCCGATTCGTTCCCCGACGTGCCGCCAGACGCGCTCGGGGCGTCCTCTGAGCGCTTCCCGGAGCTGGTGGGTGAGGCAGGGAGGTGGCGCCTGCACGTCCGGGCCTGGCTGGTCCGACATCCCGGCGGCGTGATGCTGGTGGACACCGGGGTCGGCCGGACGGGCGCCCCCGGACCGGAGTGGTTCGGCGCCCCGGGACGACTGCTCGACGCGCTCGCGGAGACCGGCACCCGGCCGGACTCGATCGACACGGTGGTGCTCACGCACGTCCACGACGATCACCTCGGGGGCACGGTCGTGTTCGCGGACGGCGTCGCGGTGCCGGCGTTCCCGAACGCGAACCACCTCGTTCAACGGGCCGACCGCGAGTGGCAGGCGGAGCTGGCGCGCGACGAGGAGGAAGACCGGATGATCGAGTCACTGCTGCTCCGGCCGATCGAACGCGCCGGCCTGCTCACCCTGCTCGACGGCGATCATCCGCTCGGCGACGGCGTCGAGGTACGGCTCGCCCCCGGCCACACGCCGGGACATCAGATCGTGCGGCTGTCGTCGGGCCGCGCGCGAGCGATCATCGCGGCCGACACGTTCAACCACCCGATCCAGCTCCCCCACCCGGAGTGGCGCTCCGCGACCGACGCGGCCCCCGACCAGGCGGCCCAGACCCGGCGTTCGGTGCTCGCCGAGGCGCTCTCGGACACGAGCACGATGCTGGCTCTGACCCACTTCCCTCGACCCTTCGGGCGCGCCCACATCGGCGACGAGGGACTCGCGACCTGGTTGCCGGGCTGACGGGAAGGCGCCGGAACCGAGCTTCCAGGCCGGATTTTCTGCGAAAACGGTTCCGTCTGCCACCCAGGGGACCTGGGCGAAACGTTTCACCTCCAGGGAACGGCCAGCGTTGGACGGCGGAGCCGAGGCTCGCTAGGGTCGGCGGATCGCATGAGGGGTGCGAAGAAGATCTTGATCGGCGTCTTGCTCGCCGCCGTGCTCGTGGCGGCCGTCCCGATGACCTCGCTGGCGGCCTCCGGCTCCAAAGAGATGCGGCGCAAGCTCCACGCGCTCACCAACGCCGCTCGTCGCAACAACGGGCTCCGGCCGCTCGACCTGAATTGGCGCCTGTCGAGGAGCGCCCTCGCCCATTCCCGGCGCATGGCTCAGCGGCATTCCCTGTACCACACCGCCAACCTCTACCGGGTCGTTCGGCGCTGGCATCCGTCGGTCTGGGGGGAGAACGTCGGCATGGCCGGAACCGTCAAACGCGTGCACAAGATGTTCATGCGGAGCGCGGGGCATCGAGGCAACGTGCTTCGAGGGGGCTTCTCCAAGGTGGGCATCGGGGTGCAACCGAGCGGCGGACGCGTCTGGGTCACCGTGATGTTCTACGGTGGCTGACCGGGCCCGACCGCCTCAGCCGATCAACGACCGGATCTGCCGCAGCGCCACGGTGAGCTTGGCGAGGTCGTTCATCCCGTCGACCGCGAGGCTGCGCAGGAACCGCTGCAAGCGGGTGACGGCGTCGTCCCGGCTCTCCATGAACTTCTCCACCGCCTCGTCGATCGGCAGGCCGCCGCACTCGGCGAGCACGACCTCTGCCAGGGTGCGACGCAACGTGAACAGGTCGTCTTCCATCGACTGCAGGGCCCACCGTTGCCACCGGGATCCCCCTTCCATCGACTCGACCTGCTTCTCGAGCCGATCGAGCTGCAGGCGCTCGCCCAGCAGGAAGAACGCCCGAGACACCTCGAGCACCGTGCGACCGGTGGCGTGCGCAACGGTGATGATGTCGGGCCCGTGCACGAGCTCACCCTGGAACGCATGTCGCCGGGCGATGAGGCTCGGCACGCCCTCGGCCTCCAATCGACGAGCCTCGTGTTCGTGCTCTTCGCGCCACGCCTCGGGGCCGATCTGATCGATCACCCCCGAGAGCTCCTCGAACGACGCTCGTGCATCCTCGACAGGCTCGGCGAGGTCCCGTCCGCTCGCATGCACGAGGTACCAGCGCGAGGTCGTCTCCACGAGCCAGTCGACCCCGGTCATCAGCTCGTTCTGGATCGCGGGGTCGATCACGCCGTCGAGCGCCTCGACGTCGGACCAACGCTGCACCGCGCCGGTCACGTCACGGGCGATACGGAAGGCCCGAACCACGTCTGCGGCGCTCGCACCCGTCTCGGTGACCGTGCGGGAGACGAACGTGATGCCCTGGGAGTTCACGACATCGTTCGCGAGGATCGTGGCCACGAGCTCACGCCGGAGCGGATGATCGTCGACCAGGTGGTCGAACCGCTCGACGATCGAGGCAGGGAAGTACGTCCGGAGATCCTGGGCGAGATACGGTGAGTCGGGCAGGTCCGACTCGATCAGCGCCTCGAATGTAGCTCGCTTGGCGTAGGCGAGCAGCACCGCGAGCTCCGGGCGCACGAGCCCCTCGCCAGCGGCACGGCGTTCGGCCATCTCCTCGGACCCCGGCAGGAACTCCACCTCGCGTTCGAGCTCGCCGTCGCCGGCTTCCAGCTGCTGCATCAGGTCCTCGTACGCCTCGACGCGCTGTGCGCTCACCTCCATCTCTTGCGAGAGGATCTGCGCCTGCTGGTAGTTGTCGTAGAGCACGTGGGCCACGACATCGTCCGCACATGCCTGCAACAGTTCGTTGCGCTCGTCCATCGTCAGCTCGCCACGTTGCACCGCGAGCACGAGCAGGATCTTGATGTTGACCTCGTAGTCCGACGTGTCCACACCGGCGGAGTTGTCGATGAAGTCGTTGTTGATGCGGCCGCCCGCTCTCGCGTACTCGATGCGCCCACGCTGCGTGAACCCGAGGTTCCCGCCTTCGCCCACGACCCGAGCTCGAACTTCCTGTCCGTTCACGCGCACCTGATCGTTCGCGCGGTCACCGACCTCGGTGTGCCCCTCCCGGGTCGCCTTGACGTAGGTGCCGATGCCACCGTTCCAGAGCAGGTCGACGGGCGCCTGGAGCGCGTGGTGGATGAGCTCCGCCGGGGTCATCTCCGCGGGCACGTCGTCGGCGATGCCCAACGCCGCACGTGCTCGAGCCGAGATGGTGACGGCCTTCGCGGCACGATCGAGCACGTCGCCGCCTTCGGACATCGACGACCGATCGTAATCGGCCCAGGTCGAACCCGGCGTCGAGAACAATCGCTGGCGCTCGGCGGACGACGACGCCGGATCGGGGTCCGGATCGATGAACACGTGGCGATGGTCGAACGCGCAGACCAGCTTGATCTGAGGCGTGTAGAGCATGCCGTTGCCGAAGACGTCGCCCGACATGTCGCCGATGCCCACGACGGTGAACGGCTCTGCCATCACGTCGATCCCGATCTCGCGGAAGTGGCGCTTGACCGATTCCCATGCCCCTCTCGCGGTGATGCCGAGGGCCTTGTGGTCGTACCCCTGCGACCCCCCGCTCGCGAACGCGTCACCGAGCCAGAACCCGTAGTCGAGGCTGACCGCGTTCGCGGTGTCGCTGAACCTGGCGGTGCCCTTGTCGGCGGCGACGACCAGGTACGAGTCCTCGCCGTCGTGGATCCGGACATGTTCGGGATGCACGACCGCGCCGTCGACCCGGTTGTCGGTGATGTCCAGCATGCCCTGCATGAACATCACGTACCTCGCCGACACCTCGGCCTCGAGCTCCTCACGCGAGGTCGGCGTCCGCCGCAAGATGAAGCCGCCTTTCGAGCCGTCGGGGACGATCACCGCGTTCTTCACCTTCTGAGCTTTCATCAGGCCCAGAACCTCGGTGCGATAGTCCTCTTTACGGTCCGACCACCGTATGCCTCCGCGGGCGATCAGCCCGGCCCGCAGGTGGATCGCCTCCATGTGCGGCGAGTAGACGAAGATCTCGAACAAGGGATGCGGCTTGGGCATCTCGGGCACACGCGCCGAGCGCAGCTTGAAGCTGAGCGAGGTGCGCTCCGGCAGGTACGCGTTGGTCCGCACGATCGCCTCGACCGTGCCCAGCAGGCTGCGCAGGATGTTGTCCTGGTCGAGGGAGTCCACGTCGCGCAGGTCCGCGTGGATCGACTGGCGGATCTCGTCGATCTCCTCATCGGAAGCGGCGCGCTTCGGATCGAACTTCGCCTCGAACAGGTCCACGATGCCCGCCGCGATGTGCGGGTTCGCGGCCATCGCGTCGTTGCGGTACTCCTCGGTGAAGCGCGAGGACACGCGCATCCGGTACCTGCGGAGTGCGCGCAAGACGTGGACCTGCTGCCAGTCGAGGTCGGAGAGCGTGACCAGGCGGTTGAGCGAGTCCGACTCGGCCTCCCCGCGCCAGACCGCCGCGATCGTCGCCGCGACGTGCTCGGCTTCCTTGCCGAGATCGAGAACGGCGCCGCGGGAGTCCAGCACGCCGAAGTCGTGGATGTAGGTCTTCCCCTCCCCCACCACCTGGGTCGGGATCTCTTCCACCGCACGCAGGCCGAGCGCCTCGAGGATCGGCATGAAGGCCGAGAGGTCGACCTTCCCTCCGGTCTTGTACAGCCGTACCCGCGTGAGCCGCTCTCCTTTGGTCTCGTTGCCGATGCCCACGAGGAACCCCTCGGGGCTGGACCGCAGCTCCTCGAGGGCGAGCACGTCGTCGACGATCAATCCCCACTCGTCCGAGGCCTTGTAGTAGCTGGGGAACCGCGGCGAATACTCCTCGGCAAGGGTCGGGGCTCGCTCGGGTCCGACACGCTCCACCAGCGCGTCGAGCAGATCGTCGTCCCAGCTCCTCGCCAGCCGCTCCACCCCCTGCTCGAGACGCTCGTAGGGCACCTCGGGGATCTGCGTGCCCGATCCGACGTGCACCGTGAAGAAGATGCGCGCCGACTCCGTCTCACCCAACGAGAGGTGGTAGTCCACGGACGTGCCGTGGAACTGCTCCAGGAAGTACTGCTGCAGCCGCTTGCGCAGCGCCGCGTTGAACCGATCACGGGGCAGTGCGACCACGATCGAAACGCTGCGTCCGTAGAGATCGCGACGAACGAGCACACGGATGCCTCCGTGCTTCTCGAGCTGCAGCAACCCCACGACCAGCCCGCGCAGCTCGTCGGCGGAGGCCTGGAAGAGCTCGTCCTTCGGGAACGATTCGAACAGCTCGACCGCTTCCTTGTAATCGTGGGACCCCGGGATCAGGTCCTCGGCGGCGACGATCTGCTCGAGCTTGTGATGCAACAGCGGCGTCTTGGCTGCCGGCTCCATGTACGCCTTCGACGTGAACAGGCCGATCAGCCGCGCCTCGCCGGTGATCTCGCCGTCGGCGTCGATGATCCGCACGCCGATGTAGTCCATGCGAGCGCGGCGGTGCACCGTGGAGTAGGCGTTCGTCTTCGAGAAGACCAGCAGGTCCCCGCCCTCGATCCGTGCCCTCACGACCTCGTCGAGATCCGCGAGGGGCGTGACCTCCGCGAACGCCGAGCGCGCCACGTCGCTCAGGATGCCGAGCCCGCTGCCGGGCACGGCGCGGATACCCGCCCGCGACCGACCGTCGATGTCGACGAGCTCGTACTCGCGGTAGCCGAGCAACACGAAGTTCAGCTCTGCGAGCCACTCGAGGAAGTCGATGGCCTCCCCGACCTCCTGAGGCGGATACCGGATCGCGGCGGTCCGCGCGAGCTCGATCATGTGGCGCACGCGCTCCTGCATCGGTTCGAAGTCGCGCACGGCGAGACGGACGTCGTGCAGGATCGTTGTGATCCGGCGCTCCAGATCGCCGCGCTCGGCGGCCGAGAGCGGCCGATCGACTTCGAAATGCATCACCGATTCCCGATGGCTCGCGTCGCGACCAGACATCACCCGCTCGATCCGTCCCTGGTCGTCGCGGATCGTTCCCACGACCGGATGCAGCAGCCGGCGAACCCCCATGCCGCGGGCGAGCAGCTCCTCCTGCACCGAGTCCACGAGGAACGGGGAGTCGTCGGTGTTCGTCTGGATCACCGTGCCGACGGTCTCGAAGCCGTCACTCTCGACGGTGGGGTCATAGACCCGCACGAGCGAGGCCTTCGTGCCGCGCTGGTCGATGAACTCGAACGTCGATCGGACCAAACCGAACAGGGCGTCGACGCCGGCTTCCTCGAGTTCGTCGGACGAGAGCCTTCGGAGGAGCGCCTTGGCGAACGTCGTGATGGCGTCGCGGCGCTCGGGCTCGACACCGCGCTCGATCGTCTCGAGCAGGGCCGGGATCACGGCGGGTGGCTCACCCGGCATGGGGACCACGGCGATCTCGGGATGCGCGTCCACGAAGGGTCATTCTCGCAGGTCGATACGGTCACGTGCCATCGGCGGAGACGTCGGAACCTCGACATGCCGATGCGCCGACCTGGCCACCCTTCACGCCGAGGTCGACACGAGCCGAGCCGAATGCTCCGCGTAGGACGTACGCACGATCGGCAGGAGCCCCACGATGTAAGCGCCGCCCACACACCCCCGGCACCATGCCGACGCGTTGATCGCGCGAGCGGTGGACGAAGCCGGCCGGCATCGGCGCAGGCTGTCGACGATGGCTCCGTATCCGTACGACGCCGCACCGAGGAGGAGCGTGTCGCGGGAGGCGTCCAGACCTTGATCGACCGAGACGAAGTCCTTCACACCGACCGAGTTCATGTCGGTCGCCCCCGGCATGTCGCGTGTGGTCGCGAGCGGATTGAACGCGGCCGAGGTCGACTCTGCCGTCTCCCACGACACGACGATCAGCAGGTTCGCGTCGCATCGGGGAGCGTCGAGCCTGCGGAGGAACGCACCCGCCCAGCCCTCGTAGGTGACCGGCTCGCCGGGCAGCAGCCCTCCGTCGTCGCGCCGCTCGCCTCCTTCGTCGCGGGGGGTGCGATCCTCGGCCGGAGCCGGGCGCAGCGCCCGCTCCCGGGCGTGCACCATCTCGGCGAGGAACGCGCTCCACGTGTCGAGCTCTTCCTGAACGTGGCCAGCCCACGGGTCCTTGAGGATACGGCGAAGGTCGCGCTGCGCTTCCTCGAGCGGGGATACCGGCGGACGACGACGGGACACGGTCCGCTGCAGGACCGGCGCGGTGGTCGACGAGCTCGCGCCCGCCTCCTCGAGACGCTCCACCCGCCGTGCCGCTCGATCGATGCGCCGATACCAGCGCTCGATCCTTCCGTACCAACGGTCCACCCGCGCCTGCGCCTTCTCGATCCTGGCATCGAGCACGGCGATGTCGACGGCCGACCTCGCTTCGGATCGAACCGGGGACGCGATCGCGGGCCCCGGCACGCCGACAGGTGCGACGGAGAGCAGGAGCAGCACGAAGACGATCGATCGGCGCGACATGGGCGAGCCAGGTATCGACCGCGGCCCGTCGCGCCTTGACCGCCGGAACGCTGCGACGGGACTCAGGCCCTGACCGCCTCGACGATGTCTGCCGCCATGTCGTAGCGGCCGAACTGCGGCATCAGGTAGATGCCGGCGGCTCCCTCGGCCCGGAGGTCGTCGATCAGCTCGAGCGCGATCGCACGCCCGACCCGCCATGGATCCTCGCCGGCAGCTTCCACGCGAGACAGGACCTCGTCGGGGATCACGACACCGGGAACCTCGTTGTGCAGAAACACCGCGTGTCGAGCCGAGACGAGCGGAAGCACCCCCGCGATCAGCGGCACGTCGAGCTCTCGGCCGGTCGTCCGCCGGTAGGCGCCGCGCAGCTCGCGCAGACGGGCCACGTCGAACACGGGCTGCGAGAGCAGGAACGACGCACCCGCATCGACCTTCCGCTCCAGCAGCCACACCTCGCGATCCAACGCGATGGCGGCAGGGGAGACCGCGGCGCCGACGAAGAACGAGGTCGGCTCGCCGATCGTCGAGCCCAGGCGGTCGCGTCCCTCGTTGAACCCGCTCGTGACGAGCTCGAGCATGCCGGTCGCCGTGACGTCGACGTCGTTCAACGAATGCGGGTACTCACCGATGGCGACCGGGTCACCCACGCAGACGAAGACGTTCCGGATGCCGAGCGCGTGCGCGCCGAGCAGGTCCCCCTGGAGCCGAAGCAGGTTCCGCCCGCGGGTCGGGAAGTGCAGCACGGTTTCGATGCCGGCTTCCTCCTGGATCGTGCGGCACGCCGCCCAGGCGCTCATGCGCATCTTCGCCATCGGCGAATCCGCGACGTCGACGACATCGGCGCCCGCGTCACGCAGGGTGCTGGCCGCGGCCACGAGCATCGCGACGCTGGTCGAGCGCGGCGGCTCCATCTCCACCGCGATCACGAATCGCCGATCCGCTAGCGCTCGCTGCAAGGCCGTGGGCCCCACGGAAGCGGATGTCGTCCTCCGGGGCGGATGCGAGGCGCGAGGTTCGGGAGGGAACGATGCACGACCGTCACGCAAGGCGAGCGCGATCGCGGCCGTGTGCTCCGGACCCGTGCCGCAACAGCCGCCCACGAGCGTCGCGCCTTCGGCCACCGCTGCGACGGCATGCTCCGCGACGTACGAGGGGGTCGCCGGATACACGACTCGGCCGGCGGCGCGAGCCGGCCCGCCTGCGTTGGGCCGGGCGGCCAACGGCGTGCCCTCCGCGACCGGCACCATCGCCTTCACCACCCGCAGCATCTGGGCCGGTCCTTCCCCGCAGTTCACGCCGATCGCGTCGGTGCCGAGCTCGACGAGCCGCGTCGCCACCTCCTCGGGCGTCGAGCCGAGCGGGGTGCGATCGTCCCGCGTGAAGGTCGCGCTGATCAGCACCGCGAGGTCGGATGCCGCCGCACGGGTGGCCGCGAGCGCCTGTTCCATCTCCCGCAGGTCCGATTGGGTCTCGATCACGAACAGGTCGACTCCCGCGGATGCGAGGGCCGCGGCCTGCTCACGGTAGGCATCGAAGGCCTCATCCGGGCTGAGCCGACCGTACGGCGCCAACCTGATGCCCAGCGGTCCCATCGATCCCCCGACCAGGTGCGCGCCGGCGCGCCTCGCCGCGAGGACCCCCGCCTCGTTGAGCTCCGCGACCCGCGAGCCGAGGCCGTGCGGGGCAAGCCGGACGCGGTTGGCGCCGAACGTGTTCGTGATCACGAGCCGCGCGCCCGCCGCCACGAACGCGCCGTGCAGCTCCTCGACACGATCCGGTTCTTCGGTGTTCCATGCCTCGACGCACCCCGAGGTGGGCATGCCGGCCGCCAGGAGCGCGGCTCCCGTGCCTCCGTCGGCGAGCAGCACGTCATCGACGAGCGTCCGGGTCAGGCTGGTGCGATCCATGTGTCGATGGTCCCAGACGTCGATCGGCTCGGTGCTCGGGCGTCGACGGCGTCGGCTCCCCATCGGTACCATCCGTTCACCCCTTCGAACTGGATGCCCATGGATCCCGAGCAGCCTCAATCCCCCCCGTCCAGCTCCCCCGAACCTGAAGCTCCGTATCCCGACAGCGTGGCCATCCCGGACACGCCGGAACGGAGCGACCGGCGGCTCGCGATCGGGCTCGCGTTGGGGGCCCTCCTCGTGGTCGCTGCAGCGATCTTGTGGACGACCCGTTCACCTGGCCCCCCGTCTGCCCCGGTCGCGCTCGAAGCGACGCCCACGATCTGCACCGATCCATGCGAGCGCATCGACGCGACGGTCTCGCTGCGATGGACCCCGCCGGAGACCGGCGCGGCGGCGAACGGGTACCGGCTGATGCGCGACGGTGCCCCGCTCGATCCGGTGATCCACCGGTCGACGCTCTCGTTCGTCGACGAGGACGTGACGATCGGACAGGAGTACGACTACCAGGTCATCGCCTTGAGCAGCGAGGGTGATTCGCCGCCGTCCGCGGCGACCCCGGTCACGGTGCCCACGCCGCCCGACGACGAGGCCCATCTCAACGGCGTGTACGAGGTGGAGTTGACGGTCCGGCGGGCACGGTCGATCGGAGCTGCATTCGGCATCGAGGATCCCCGGCGGGGGAAGAGCGCAGACGATCGCTGGTCGTTCCGATCGGCATGCGGGCCCGACGAAGGGGGCTGCCCGTCGGCGTGGGCGGGCCTCGACGGCGACATCGTGCCCGCAGGGTCGGGATGGGAGGGCACGGTCGACGGTGTGCCGGCCCGTTGTGGTCGGGGCGACAAGGCGCCGGCTCCGATCGACGTCGATCTCACGACGACCGAGGTCGAGGTGGTGGACACCGACTGGACCGTGACGGGATTCGAAGGTTCGGTCTCGGTCTCGTTCCGCTGCCCGGGATTCCCGAGGGCCGCCGCCACCCTCGATGTCAGCGGTTCGCTCCCCTGAGGTTCGACCCGTCGACGCCGACAGCTCGGTCAGGATCGATGCGCCACATCATCTCTTCCCTCAAAGGTCGATCGTCGAGGCCTGAGTCGCCCACCGCAGAATGTCTGCCGGTGGGGTCAAGTTGGCGGCGCCGCCGGCCGAGTCTTAGGGGGAGGACCGATGACACTCGGCAAAGGAACTAGCTCGCTCGGGCCAGTCGGTTTTCCGCCGCATGGCAGCAGCGTTCTCGTGAGACCATGCGGTACGCTCCCAAGGGATATGGGGGCCGAACAGGGGACAGCGAACGCATGAGCTCAAGGGGCGTCCGCATCGTGGTCGGGGAGGGCCCATCCACTCGGAAGGGCCTGCTTCGCTTCGTGCTGGACGGAGAGGGGTACGACGTCGTGGCGGAGGCTGCCACGACCGCGGAGCTCGCGCGGCAGATGGCCGTCTACCGCCCCGACGTGGTCGTGCTCGACGACGGCATCGGAGCCACCGCCGTCGGCATGATCACCGACATGTCTCCGAACACCAAGGTCGTGCTGGTGTGGCCGGGCGCCGTCGTGCCGATCGGGGGCGCGGCCCGGGTCGAGCCATCACGGGTGCTCCAGGACCTCGGACCGACCGTCGCGCGGCTCACCGGCCAGCCCAGCGCCACCATGACCGGACGCGGGGCGGCCTTGCTGGAGAACGCGGCGAACGACCCAGACGTGTTGCGCGCGATGCTGCTCGGCGGCATGACGGCGACCGACGAACCGATCATCGACGACCGGGAGCCCGCTCCGGTGGTCATCCTGCCGCTGACGCCGACCATCGATCGCGACGACCTGATCCTGAGCGTGCCCGAAGCCGAGCCGGTCGGCGACGACCGATCCGACGCAGCCGTTGCCGCGGGAGCCGGCTCGGTCACGGCCATCTCGAGCTCGACCGCGGCACGTGGGCGAGCGGTCGGCGCCCAGAGCGCCCTGAACCGGCGGCTCGGGAACCTGGCTCTCGGCGGCGCGGCGGTGGCGAGCGCGATCGTGCTCGCACTCGCCCTGGGGACCACCCGCGTGCAGGTCGACGGCATCGATCGCGCACAGTCGCAGTCGGCCGGCCCGCAGACCCCCGGCCAAACGACTACTCCCCCTCCCGGCGATGGAACCGACGAAGGCGGTCCGAACGAGCAGGAGCCGGCCGGGCCCGGCCTCGACGGCGGCGAAGGTGGCGCCCCGACCACGCCGGGGATCAGCCTCGCCGTAAACGTGAGCCCGGCCCCACCGCCCGCACCGGAAGTCGGCGTCGACCCGATCGACATCGGTGAAGGTGGTGGCGGCATTATCGCCGGAAGCTCCACCGGCGGCGGAGACAGCCACAGCGGCAGCGATGCGGGTGGCGGCGGCGGCAGTGGCCTCGACCGCGGTGGCAACAGTGGTGGCAACGGTGGCAACGGCGCCGGAACCGGGAGCGGCAGCGGAGCCGGCGGCGGCAGCGGAGCCGGCGGCGGCAGCGGAGCCGGCGGCGGCAGCGGAGCCGGCGGCGGCAGCGGAGCCGGCGGCGGCAGCGGAGCCGGCGGCGGCAGCGGTCACGGCGGGGGCGACGCCGGAAGCGGCGGCAAGGCCCTCGAGCAGCCCGCCCCCGAGCAGCCCGCTACCGAGGCCGAGGCGGCCACCGAGCAGCCCTCCACCGAGGTCGAGGCGGCCGCCGAGCAGCCCGCCATCGAGGCCGAGACGGCCGCCGAGCTCTGACGGCGGCGGCGTCGCGGCCGGTCCGGATGGCCATCCAGGACGCCGTCGGAACCCTTCGGCGCGTCTACGTTCGCTCTCCGACGACCGAGGCGATGAAGGCGTGGCGCGACTACGCCTGGCGAGCGGCTCCCGATCCCGGCAGGGCCGTCGAAGAGCACGCGGCGTTCCGTGAAGCACTCGAAGCGGTCGGAGCCGAGGTGCTCGACGCCGCGACCGACGTGCCCGGCGACCCCGATGCGATCTACGCGTATGACCCCACGCTGCCGACCGACCGTGGACTGATCCTGCTGCGATCGGGCAAGCCCGGCAGGCAAGCGGAGCCCGCCGCGGTCGCGACCGACCTCGCCGCGGCAGGGTTCCCGGTGCTCGGCTCGTTGGGCGACCCCGCGACGGCGGACGGTGGTGACATGTTCTGGCTCGACGAACGCACGCTCCTGGTGGGTCGCGGCTTCCGGACGAACGACGCGGGCATCGAGCACATCCGGGGATCCCTCGCCGACGTCGACGTGCTGTCGTTCGACCTGCCGTACTCCCGAGGCCCAGGCGCGTGCCTGCACCTGATGTCGTTCATCTCCCCGTTGGATCGAGATCTGGCGGTCGTCTTCCGCCCCATGGTGCCCGTGCGCCTGATCGAGATCCTCAACGACCGCGACGTCGCCCTCGTCGAGGTTCCCGACGAGGAGTTCGACTCACAGGGTGCCAACGTGCTCGCGCTGGCCCCGCGTGTGGCCCTGGCGTTGGAGGGCAACCCCGAGACCCGCCGCCGGATGGAAGCGGCGGGCGTCGACGTGCGGACGTTCACGGGGAACGAGATCTCTCGCAAGGGCGACGGCGGGCCGACGTGCCTGACCCGCCCGCTCGCCAGGGGCTAGGCACCGTCCGAGCCCCACTCGGTATGCTCCCGCGCGATGTATCGCTACTGGGTCGTGCTGCACATCCTCGGTATCGCCGCCTTCCTCCTGGCGCACGGCGTCTCGATGTTCGCGCTCTACCGTCTGCGGACGCTCGACCTCGACCGGGAGCGGATCGCCGACACGATCACGTTCTCGGGCACGACGACCCGGCCGATGTACGTCGCGCTCGTCGTGCTGTTCGTGTCGGGAGCCGTCGCTGGCTACCAGGGCAAGTGGCTCGACGACTGGTGGATCTGGATCTCGATCGTGGTGCTCGTGGCGACCACCGCGCTGATGACGTTGATCGCGAAGCCCTACTTCCAGCGCATCACGGCCGCCTGTGCGATGCGACCGTCGGGCGTGCCCCGAACGAGCGACGAAGAGCTCGATGAGCTCGTGAACTCGCCGAAGGTACATCTGATCACGGCGATCGGGGTCGGTGGGCTCGCGATCATCATCTGGCTGATGGTCACCAAGCCCGGTCAGACGTTCTGACCCTCAGGCCGGTGGCAAGGGCCTGGCGGCCGGTCCGTTCACGACCTCGCCCATCGGCCCGAACCTCGATCCGTGGCAGGGGCATTCGAACACGTGATCGGCGGCGCTCCATGCCACGGTGCATCCCATATGCGTGCACCGAGCCGACATCAGATGCATCTCGCCGCCCTCGTCCATGAACGCAGCGAGCCGCTCCCCGGCCTGCACGAGGATGCCTCCCTCGCCGGGCTCGAGCTCCGACGCCACCTGCGCGATCGTGCGAGCGACGAGCACGTCGCGGTCGGCGAGGTCGACGACCTGCTCGGGAACCGGGTTGAGGATGAACCGCTTCGCGCCGGTCATGCCCTTGTTCCCGACCACGATCAGATCGGCGCCGATCTCGCGTGCGACCCCGAGGATCTCCTCCGCCGGCTCACCCTGCCGGAGCACGATCTCGGACTCGACGTCGGCCCCGTAGACAGCGACGGTATCGTCTGTGACGAGCTTCCCGGTCGCGGGGTGTCCCACGAACACGAGCGTCACGGGGGCACCGATCGAGGCCGCGAGATCGTAACCCTTGCGAGCGGCACGGTCGGCCGTGGCGGATCCGTCGGTCGCGATCAGCACCCGGCGGTAGAGGCGATGGCCGTCTCCCCGTTCGGTGTCCATCGCGATCAGCAGGTCGCGAGGCGACCGATGGGAGAGTCGGTCTGCGGTCGGCCCGAGCTCGGTCGCGCTGCGCCCCCCGCTCACGACGACCAGTCCGACGTCCCGCGACTCGGCGAGCTCGATGAGGACGTCGGCAGGCGAACGGCCCCCGTGCAGTTCTCCCGTGACCTTCTTCACGCCGGCGTCTTGCGCGGCGGCCACCGCCTCGTCGAGCACCTGTCGGGCGGCCTCGGGACGCTCCCAGACGTGGGCCACGACCAGCTCGGCCTTCCCGGCCTTCGCCAGCGCGACGGCCACATGGCTCGTCGCCGCAGCTCGGGCGGTGCCATCGGTGCCGAACAGGATCCGCTTGTACGCCAGGGTGAGACCTCCTCGAGCTTCGCACGCTACCGCGCCCCCGCGTCACCGACACCTGGTCGCCCAGAGACTCACACCACGTGACCCGTATCCTGCGGCCATGTATCGGTTCTGGGTCTTCGTGCATCTGGTCGGGGTCGCCGGCTTCCTCGTGACGCATGGCGTGTCGATGTGGGCGATGCTCGCGGTGCGCTCGGTCGGGGCCGACCGTGACCGCATCCTGGAGTGGTGCGAAACGTCGAAGCGAACGGTGATGCCGATGTACGTCTCGTTCGGCCTGCTGCTGCTCGGCGGCGTCTCGGCCGGCATCGACGGCTCGCTCTTCGCCGATCTGTGGCTCCTCGTCTCCCTGCTGCTGCTGCTCGTGCTCACGGCCCTGATGTCGTTGGTGGCCACGCCACACATGAAGCGCCTGCGCGAGGGGTGCACCCGGTGGTCCGACGGTTCCTACACGCTCGATGACGACGACCTTCGGACGGTGCTCGACGGCCCGGCCACCGCGATCACCGCCGCTTCGGGCGCGATCGGACTGCTCGTGATCCTGTATCTCATGGTGTTCAAGCCCGGCGCATGACCCGCACGGGAAGCCCGGATGGCGCCCGGTAGCCTTGACCCGATGAGCGACCGAGTCGTCAACTTCGCTCCGGGGCCGGCGATGTTGCCCCTGACGGTGCTCGAGCAGGTCCGTCGTGAGCTCGTCTCGCTGCCGGGCGTCGGCATCTCCCCGCTCGAGATCTCTCACCGCAGCGCTTGGTTCGGCGACGTGATCGAAGAAGCCGAAGCCAACCTGCGAGGGCTGCTCGACGTGCCGGCGAGCCACCACGTCGTGTTCTGCCAAGGTGGCGCGACCCAGCAGTTCTCGATGGCTCCCATGAATCTGCTCCGCGGCTCCCGAGGCACCGCCGAATACGTCGTGACCGGGTCATGGAGCGCGAAGGCCGTCCGCGAGGCCGGGAAGGAAGGCTCCGTCCGTGTCGCCTGGAGCGGGGGCGACGAAGGATCCCGCCGTGTGCCGGATCCTCACGAGTGGTCGGCCTCGCCCGACGCCGTCTACCTGCACGTCACGACGAACGAGACGATCGAAGGCGTCCAGTGGCCCGTCATTCCCCCCGCGCCGCCGGGTGTGCCCATCGTGGCAGATGCATCGTCGGACCTGCTGTCGCGGCCGATCGACGTCGCCCCCATCGGATTGCTGTACGCCGGGGCCCAGAAGAATCTCGGTCCCGCCGGGGTCACGGTCGTGATCGTGCGCGACGACCTGCTCGAGCGTGCCCCGGCTGGGCTGCCGACCATGCTCGACTACCGCACGTTCGTCGAGAACGACTCGCTGTTCAACACGCCCCCGGTGTTCGCGATCTACGTCTTGATGCTCGTGACCCGTTGGCTGCGCGATCAGGTGGAGGACCTCGCCGAGCAGGAGCGACGTGCCACGGCGAAGGCCGCGCTGCTCTACGACGCGATCGATGACAGCGACGGCTTCTACGCCGGACACGCGGATCCCGGCTCCCGATCGATCGTGAACGTGACTTTCCGCCTTTCCGGCGACGACCTCGACGCTCGGTTCGTCGCTCAGGCGGCCGAGCGGGGCCTCGCCGGGCTCAAGGGACACCGCAGCGTCGGCGGCATCCGTGCGAGCATCTACAACGCGATGCCGATCGAGGGGGTCGAGGCGCTGGCCGGGTTCATGGCCACGTTCGCCTCCTCGCACTGACGAGCTTCGAGCTCACCCACCGATCAGCTCGTCGGACATGTCGGCGTAGACCTCGGTGTGCCGATCGACGTCCTCGGCCGTGGTCGCGGGCGACATCAGGGCCATGTTGTGGAACGGGGTCATCAGGACGCCTCGGTTCAACAGGAAGAGGTGGATGTAGGGGTCGACCTGCTCGTCCTGACCGGCCGCGGCCTCGGCGCCGTCGCGAGCCGGGTCGGGGCGGAACAGGTATTCGACGCGGCAGCCCAGGCGAACCACGTGCCACGGGAGCTCACGCGACTCGATCACATCGCGAACCCCCTGCTCGAACCGCTCGCCGAGCCCGATCATGCGCTCGAACGCTTCGTCGGTCATGATCTGGCCGAGGGTCGCGCGCATCGCCGCGAGCGAGAGGGCGTTGCCCGCGAGTGTGCCGCCCACGCCGCCCACATCGGCGTTCTTCCAGTCGGTGTGCTCGTAGACGAGGCGCGATGCTTCCTCGCTCATGCCATACGCACCGCTCGCGATGCCGGCGCCCAGCGTCTTCCCGATCGTGACGAAGTCGGGTTGCAGGCCCCACGCGTTCGTACACCCGCCCGGACCGGCGCTGATCGTGTGCGTCTCGTCGATGATCAGCAAGGACCCGTACCTGGAGCAGAGCTCTCTGACGGCCTCGTGGTAGCCGGGGTCGGGCAGCACGATGCCGATGTTCGTGAGCGCCGGCTCGAACAGGCACGCCGCAACGTCGCCGTGGGCCAGGGCCGCTTCGAGACCCTCGAGGTCATTGATCTCCACGACGCGGGTCGTCTCCTCGAGCGGCACCGGCTTGCCGATGTTGCCCTCTCGGGCCGTGGTCGCGCCGCCGGGACCGATCGTCGCGAAGGTCTCGTCGACCGAGCCGTGATAGCACCAGTTGTGCACGACGACCTTCGGGCGCCGGGTGATCTCGCGGGCCCATCGGATCACGGATCGGTTCGCGTCGGTCGCGGTCAGCGTGAACTGCCAGTACGGCACCCCGAACCGGCGCGTCATCTCGTTTCCCACCCAGGTGGCATCTTCGGTCGGCAGCATCAAGGTGATGCCCTTCGCCGCCTGCTCCGCGATCGCGTCGACGGCGATCTTCGGCGCATGCCCGGCCATGCCACCGGTGTCACCCAGGCAGAAGTCGACGAACTCGTTGCCGTCGACATCCCAGAACCGAGCCCCTTCGGCCCGGTCGACGAACACGGGATGGTCGCCAGGCCAGCGCGTCATCCAGTTCATCGGTACGCCGAACAACAACGACCCCTTGGCTTCTTCAGACAGCTGCCCGCTACGGACGTGGCGCTCACGGAAGACGGAACGCTCCCGCTCCATCAGTTCGGCAACACGGGAACGATCGATCGTCCTCACCTGTGTCCCTCCTTCGTGGGTCGACGAGAGTGCGGCCCGTGTCCCGGCCACCAGCTCACCCGCGTGACGGGAGTCTACCGGCGGCCCATCACCGAGGCAGCGACCGATCCCCTGGCGGGTTCTCTCATTCCACATCCTGGAGCTGCGGGACCTTCCTCGGATGACGGGGGCACTACCCCAGCACGGGTAGTCAGGTATCTCGGAACGAAACCGATACAGCGAGAGATGTCTCGGAACCTGTGGTTCGTGCTGGCCCCGGTCGCCGGCGCAGCCACCGCGTTGGCCGGCGCCGCCGCCTGGCAGGTCGGCGCCGCGCTCGGGGCGGTGGCCGCGATCGCGGTGGTGGCCGGCGTGCACCGTTACCGGCCGAGCCGCAGGTGGATCTGGGTGCTGCTCGGAGCCGCGATCGTCTCGCTCCAGGCCCCGACCCTCTTGGAGGCCCTTCCGTCGTCGATCCGGCATACGGGTGCGACGGCCGAGGTGATCGCATGGTCATCGCTCGCCGCACCGATGCTGCTCATCGGGGCCACGTTGACGATCGTGCGGATTCGATGCGATGGATCCGATCGAGCCGGCGCGATCGATGCATTCACGGTCGCGGTGGGCGTCGGAACGGTCGCCTGGGTCGCGCTGCTCGAACCGTCCATGACGGCTCCCCGGATCCCGCTCGACGAGCGAGCGCTCGCGCTCACGAGCCAACTCTTCGACCTCTGCATGGTCGGCGTGGCCGTTCGGCTCGCCATCACACCGCGGCCGCGAACCGCGGCGCTGTGGGCGCTGGTGGCGGCTCTGGCGTCGGTCGCGATCGCGCATTCCGCAGCCATGATCGTGGCCACGACCATGGCCTCGTTCGGCGACCGGGCCGAACAGCTCACCGCGTTCGGCGCCGCGACCGGCGCCGTGCTGATCGGGTTGGCGGCGATGCACCCGTCGATGAAGAGCCTGACCGAGCCGGCGACCGACGATCGTGTGCTGGGATCGCTCCGCCTGGTACTCCTGGCAGCGGCGTCGCTGATCGCCCCGTCGATGATCGCGCTCCAGGTGCTGCCGGGTTCGGGCGACCGAGGGATCGGCGTGCTGGTCGACGCCACGATCGTGCTCTTCCTCTTGGTGGTCGCCCGCATGTGGGGCTTGGCCCGGGCGCAGGAACGTTCCGCCGCTTATGAGATGGCGCTGCGAGGGGCCGGCGCCAAGCTCGCGACGGCGACGAACCAGGATGGCATCCATCGGGCCGCGATCGATGCGATCTCGGCGCTCGCCGGAACCGACGCGGCGGTGCGTATGTGCGACTCGCCGCAGCGACCGGAGCGCTTCGTGGTGATGGCATCCTCCGGAGCCCTCGACGCGAGCGGCTCCCGATTCAGCTTGTCGCTGTTCCCCGAGTGGAAGCGCGACCTGCTCCGTGCCAACGAGGCGTTCGTGGCAAGGACGTACGAGAGCACCCTCGTGAGCGACCTCTTCCTGGTCCGCCGCGAGGAAGGATCGGTCTTCACCGCGCCGTTGTTCGTGCTCGGCGAGCTCCGAGGGTTGATGGTGGTCGCCACGCCCGAGGAGATGGACCGCTCGCTCGTCGACTCCCTGACCGCTCTGAGCACGCAGGTGGCTCTCGCGCTCGAATCGGCGGCGTTGACGCGCAACCTGCTCCGGCAGCAGAGCGAGGCTCGGTTCGCGTCGCTCGTGAGTAACTCCTCCGACGTCGTCTGCGTGGTCGATCACGACACGGTCATCAGCTACATCAGTCCCGCCGTCGCGCGCGTGCTCGGATACGACCCACAACGTCTCGAGGGGACACGGTTCTCAGACCTCGTGCATCCCGACGACGCAGGCAGGACCGTGCAGGGCATGGAGGCGCACCACGAGAACGGCCACGACTCGATGATCGTCGAGCTCCGAGTGCGGCACGCTCGAGGCGAGTACGTCGCCACGGAGACCCTGTTCTCGTACCAGGCGGACGACCCCAACGTCGGCGGCACCGTGCTGAACGTGCGTGACGTGACGGAACGCAAGCGGTTCGAGCAGCAACTCGAACACCAGGCGTTCCACGACTCCGTGACGTCGCTCGCGAACCGAGCCCTGTTCCGCGACCGAGTCACCCACGCCATCGATCGGCACGCGCGGGACCACGAGCCGATCTCGGTGCTATTCATGGATCTCGACGACTTCAAGACGATCAACGACTCGCTGGGGCACGCCGCCGGCGATCAGCTGCTCGCGGAGGTCGGAGGAAGGCTGCGCCGATGTCTCCGCGCGGCCGACACCGCCGCGAGGCTCGGCGGCGACGAGTTCGCGATCCTGCTCGAGGACGGCGACGACGGCGTGCAGGCGGTCGACGTGGCCGACCGGATCATGCAGATGTTCGAGGAGCCCTTCGCGCTCGAGGGCAAGGAGGTCTTCGTTCGGGCCTCGGTGGGCATCGCCACGATCGACGGAGAACACGGTGGCGGCGTCGAGGAGCTGCTGCGCAATGCTGACGTCGCGATGTACATGGCGAAGGAGCGGGGGAAGGGCACGTACCAGGTCTTCGAGCCGGCGATGCACGACACGGCCCTCAAGCGACTCGAGCTCAAGGCAGACCTTCAGCGGGCGATCGAATACGAGGAGTACCGGCTTCACTACCAGCCGGTGATCGAGCTCGAGACCGGGCGGATCGCGGGCGTGGAGGCCTTGGTCCGCTGGATCCATCCGGTCCGCGGCCTCGTGCCTCCTCTCGAGTTCATCCCGCTCGCCGAGGAGACCGGGCTGATCGTCGAGATCGGCCGGTGGGTGCTGAGGGAGGCCTGTCGGACCGCGGTCGAGCTTCAGCGAGACTTCCCGGCCGAACCGCCGCTGCACATGGCGGTGAACCTCTCCGCTCGACAGGTCTCGAGACCCGAGATCGTCGGCGAGGTCCGCGAGATCCTGGCAGCGACGGGCCTCGAGCCTGGGTCGCTGATCCTCGAGATCACCGAGAGCGTGATGATGCACGACCTGGAGCTCTCGATCGAGCGGCTCGGACAGCTCAAGAGCCTCGGGGTGCGTCTAGCGGTCGACGACTTCGGGACGGGGTATTCGTCGCTGAACTACATCCGCAGGTTCCCCGTCGACATCCTGAAGGTGGACAAGTCCTTCGTCGACGGGGTGATCGGTGACGGGGAGGATCCGGCCCTGACGGAAGCGGTCATCAAGCTCGCAGGCATCCTTCATCTCACGCCGGTCGCCGAGGGCATCGAACGCGCCGACCAGTTGCAGCGCCTGCTGGAGCTGCGTTGCGACCTGGGGCAGGGCTACTTCTTCTCCGAGCCGCTCCCCGTCGAGGAGCTCACGTCCCTGTTGCACGAACGCCGAGCGATGCACGGGGAGGCGGAGGCCCTCGCGAGGGGGCGGCTGGTCTGAACCGTCGGCCACGTGGCACGCTTCCGGTCACCTCGTACCCTGTTCCGATGCTTTCCCGGCGACTCGCGCTCGTCATCGTCCTGAGCGTCGCGGTGTTGCTCCTGGCGGCGCCGGCGTCGGCGGTCCCTCCGCGATGGGTGCAACGCGTGAACGGCCTCGTGGGGGACCGGCCAATCTCCGTGGCGATCGCGGTCGAAGGGACGTCGCTCTATCGGAACAAGGCGTGGGTCTCACGCCCGCCTGCATCCAACGAGAAGCTGTTGCTGTCGATGGCGTTGCTCGAACGCGTGGGCGCGGACGCCACGATACCCACGCGGGTCTTCGCCACCGAGCGCGTCGGCACGGACGGCGTGCTCGACGGGAACCTGTGGATCGTCGGCCATGGCGACCCGGAGAACGGCGCGCGTGACATGTCGGCCCTCGCCACGGCGCTCGAGGGAACCGGGCTCGAGCGGGTGCGCGGGCGCGTGCTCGGCGCGACGGGGCCGTTCGCGCGGGACTGGTGGGCGCCGGGATGGCGTGACTACTTTCCGCGCGTCTACATCGCGCTGCCCACCGCGTTGACGCACCGTGCGAACGAGCGAGCGGGCGGGCGGCACGTTGCCGAGCCCGAGCGCCTCGCCGCGAAGGCCCTCACACGGAAGCTCGAGGCCAGAGGCATCCGGGTCACGGCCAAGCCTGGCTCGGGGAGGACGCCCCCCGGCCTGATTCGGTTGGCCACGATCCGAAGCGACCCGCTCCGACAGATCATGCGGCGGATGAACGTCGTGTCGAGCAACTTCCGGGCGGAGGTGCTCGGCAAGCTGCTCGGAGCGAAGCGATACGGCTCGCCCGGCACGATCGCGAAGGGCGCTCGCGCCCTCGAGGCGTTCGCCGCCGCCCGCGGGGTGCGCCTGATCGCCAACGACGCCTCGGGCCTGAGCTACCACAACCGGGTGAGCGCCGATGACATCGTCCACCTGCTGCGCGTCGCCGAGGGTGCCCCGTGGGGCGATGTGTTGCGCAGCACCCTGGCCGCCGGTGGCGAGGGAACGCTCGAGGGCCGGCTGAAGAAGGTCACGGTGCGCGCGAAGACCGGCACGCTGATCGAGGTGTCGGCGCTCTCGGGATGGGTGTGGCTGAGGCGGGAACGGGCGTGGGCCGCATTCTCGATCCTGTCCAGCGGGATGAGCACGACCACCGCGAAGCAGATCGAGAACAAGATCGTCCGTGCGGTCGCGGCCAACGCCGCGCTGGGATAGGAAGCGGCCAACGCCGCGCTGGGATAGGAAGCGGCTCAGAGCTCTCGCTCGTAGCGCACGATCGGCAAGTTGGCGCACTGCACCTGATGTGTGCTCGTCGTGCCGTCCCATCTCCAGCCCTCTCGTCCGTGGAATCGCCTCGCGCGCTCATTCGTCTTCAGCACCCACAGTGTCGCTCGCCCGAAGCCCTCGTCGCGCAGCGCCTCCGTCGAGCGCGCCAGCAGGCTCGTCCCGAGACCCGAGCCGGCTTCGTGCTCAGCGAGGTAGATCGCGAACAGCTCGCCGGTTCCGGCCGGGGCGTCGTCGTCACGGGTCGCGCCGATGTGGGCGAAGCCCACCAGGCCGTTCCCCCCCTCGGCCACCATGACGCGATCGCGAGGATCCTCGGATGCGAGCACGTCGAACCAGCCGGCTTCCCGCTCGGCGATGTCGAGCCCGTCGAGCGTCTCGGCTGGAAGGAGCTCGTCGTACGCCCACCTCCAGGAAGCCACGTGCACCTCGGCGATCGCGGCCGCGTCCTCGATCACGGCCTCTCGGATCGTGATCGCCACGTGTCTACGCCTCGAGCGATCGTGGGTGCAGCAGGCCGAACGTGTATCCGTCGACGAGCGCCTCCCACGAGGCCTCGATGATGTTCTCGCTCACCCCGACCGTGGTCCACTCGCGCTCGCCGTTCGTGAGGTCGATCAACACCCGGACGACGGCTGCGGTCCCATGCGCCCCGGAGAGCACCCGCACCCGGAAGTCCTCGAGCGCCATCTGGTCGAGTGCGGGGTAGTCGTTCGCGAGCGCCTTCCGCAGGGCGGTGTCGAGAGCGTCGACCGGCCCTTGGCCCTCGGCCGACTCGATGTGCCGGGTGCCGTTCGTGCGAACCTTCACGGTCGCCTCCGCCAGCGGCTGCTCGTCGTCGCCGACGCGTTCCTCGACGTGGACGCGGTAGCTCTCGATCGCGAAGAACGGCTGGGACCAGCCTGCGGCCCGCCGCATCAGCAACTCGAGCGAGGCCTCCGCCACGTCGAACGCATAGCCACGTGATTCCCTCTGCTTGATCTGCTCGACCACCGTGGGGATCGCGGCGTCGTCGAGCTCGAGCGCGAGCTCCATCGCCTTCATGCGGATCGTGGCGCCACCGCCGTAGTCCGAAGCCACGACGCCGCGACGATTCCCCACCGTCTCGGGCTGAACGTGCTCGTAGGCGCGGGAAACCCGGGCGACGCCGCTCGTGTGGAGCCCGGCCTTGTGTGTGAACGCGTAGCGCCCCGAGTACGGCTGCCGTGAATCGGGCGCGAGGTTCGCGATCTCGGCGACGTAATGCGCGAGCTCGGTGAGGTGCTCGACCGCTCCATCGGGAAGCGCGTCCGTCGCGCCCATCTTGAGCACGAGATCGGCCGTGAGCGGGATCAGGTCGGCGTTGCCCGTACGTTCGCCGTAGCCGTTGATCGTGCCCTGCACCTGCATCACGCCGGCGTCGACCGCCACGAGCGAGTTCGCCACCGCGCATCCGGCGTCGTTGTGCACGTGGATCCCGAGGGGCACGCTCGCCTGCGCCTCCACCTCGCCGACCACTCGACCGATGTCGAACGGCAGCATGCCGCCGTTCGTGTCGCAGAGCACGAGCCGCTCAGCGCCCGCTTCCTCGGCCGCGGCGAGCACGGCCATCGCGAACCCCGGGTCGCTGCGGAACCCGTCGAAGAAGTGCTCGGCGTCGAAGAAGACCCGTCGCCCCTGCGCCCGAAGGAACTCGACCGATTCCCGCACCATGGCGACGCCTTCGGCGAGGTCGGTGCGCAGCGCCTCGGTCACGTGCAGGTCCCACGACTTGCCGACGAGGCAGACCACCTCGGTGCCAGCGTCGAGCAGGTGCCGCAACACCTGCGAGTCGTCGGGTCGCTCCCCCGCCCGTCGGGTCATGCCGAACGCGGTAAGCGTGCTGGTCTTCAGCGTCTCTCGCGTGGCGAGCTCGAAGAACTCGGTATCCCGTGGGTTCGCGCCAGGCCAACCGCCCTCGACGTACGGGAAGCCGACCTGGTCGAGCTTGTGCAGGATGCGCAGCCGATCCTCGATCGTGTACGACAGGTCGGCCTGCTGCGCGCCATCGCGCAGGGTCGTGTCGTAGAGCTCGACCGCGCGGTCGCCGCCGCGTTCGCCGTTCTCGTTCACGTGCTCGCTCCGTCGACCACGAGGTCGCCCACCTCGGCCGTCGTGAAGCCCATCTCGCCGGCGCGCATCGACTTCATCCGCTGCGTCGCCGACCGGATGCCCCGGTCGACGCGATCAGCCGGATCCGTCTCGCCCAGCTGGCGCAGCAGCATCTCGAGGGCTCCGATCGCGGCGAGGGGATTGATCGTGCCCTTGCCCGCCTCGCTGGGCGCGGTGCCCCCGATGGGCTCGAACATCGACACGCCCTCGGGGTTGATGTTCCCACCTGCGGCGATGCCCATGCCTCCTTGGATCATCGCACCGAGGTCGGTGATGATGTCGCCGAACATGTTGTCGGTGACGATCACGTCGAACCTGCCGGGGCTGTCGAGCAGGTAGATGCACGCCGCGTCGACGTGCACGTAGTCGGTCTCGACGTCCGGGAACTCTTCCGCGAGCTCGTCGAGCACCCGCTGGTAGAGGTCGCCCGCGAACGTGAGCACGTTCGTCTTGTGCACCAGTGTGAGCTTCCTGCGGCGGTACGGCTGCCTCGAGAGCTCGAACGCGTAGCGCACGATGCGCTCCACCCCGTGGCGCGTGTTGATCGATTCCTGCACGGCCACCTCGTGCTCGGTTCCCTTCCGATGGAAGCCGCCCGCTCCGCTGTAGAGCCCCTCGCTGTTCTCCCGGACCACGACCATGTTCACGGCGTCCTCGGTGTGGCTGGGCACGAGCGTCTCCACGCCTGGGTAGCGCACGATCGGACGGAGGTTCACGTACTGGTCGAGCCCGAACCGAGCCTTCAGCAACAGGTCCCGCTCGAGCACCCCGGGCTTCACGCGCGGGTCGCCGACCGCCCCGAGGAACACCGCGTCGAGCTCTCGGAGCTGCTCGAGCTCGTCGTCGGGCAGGGTGTCGCCCGTCCGGAGGTAGCGCTCCGCGCCGAGGTCGAACTCGACGAGGTCGAATGCCGCCTCGCCGCGCACGGCCTCGAGCACCTTCAGCCCTTCCGCGACGACCTCGGGCCCGGTGCCGTCGCCACGGATCACACCGACGCGGTAGCCACGCGTCACGGGGTCTCCTCGTTCGAGGCGGTCTGGGCCGTGATCTGCAGGGCACGGTTGACGGCGGAGAGGTACGCCCGCGCGCTCGCCTCGACCACGTCGGTCGCGACGCCCCGCCCGGTCACCCGCCGCCCGTCGACGTCGATCTGCACGACGACGTCACCCAACGCGTCGGTGCCCTCGGTCACGCTCGAGACGTGGAAGTTCACGAGTCGGCCGTCGACGCCGGCGGCCTGCTGGATCGCGCCCATCGCGGAATCGATGAGGCCGTCGCCCGTCGCGGATCGCTCGATCACCTCCTCGCCTCGTCGCAGGCGCACCGTGACCTTCGGCTCCCGGTCGGTGCCGCCGTCCATCTGCAGCGACTCCATCACGAGCACGTCCTCGTCGGTCGCGCCGAGCTCCTCGGCGACGATCGCCGCGAGGTCCTGGTCGGTGATCTGCACCTTGCGATCGGCCAGGTCCTTGAACCGCGCGAACGCCCGGTTCAGATGGTCGTCGTCGAGCGTGATGCCGATCTTGTCGAGTGCGTCGACGAACGCATGACGGCCGGAGTGCTTACCCAACACGAGCGCGTTGCCCTCGAGCCCGATCTCGACGGGGTCCATGATCTCGTAGGTGGCGCGGTTGCTCAGCACGCCGTGCTGGTGGATGCCGCTCTCGTGCGCGAACGCGCTCGAGCCCACGACCGCCTTGTTCGGCTGCACGTTGTAGCCCGTGGTCATCGCGACCAGCCGCGAGGTGCGGACGATCTCGTTGACGTTCAGGTCGTGCGAGCGTCCGAGCGCCTGCCCGCGCGTGCGCACGACCATCGCGATCTCCTCGAGCGAACAGTTGCCGGCTCGCTCGCCGATGCCGTTGACCGCCACCTCGACCTGGCCGGCGCCGTGCTCGATGCCGGCGAGCGAGTTCGCCACCGCCAGCCCGAGGTCGTTGTGGCAGTGGGTCGAGATCACGACGTCGTCGGGTGTCTGGTCGCGCACGATCCGGATCAGTTCACCGAACTCGGTGGGGGTGGCGTACCCGACCGTGTCGGGCACGTTGATCGTGGTGGCTCCGCACTCGACGGCGAGCCGGAAGCACTCGAGCAGGAACTCGAGCGGTGTGCGGGTCGCGTCCTGGGCGGAGAACTCCACGTCGTCGGTGTACGTCTTGGCGAGCGCGACGTTCTCGCGGATCGCCTCGAGCACCTGACCGGGGCTCATCCGGAGCATCGACTCGCGCTGCACGTCGCTCGTGGAGATGAACGTGTGGATGCGCCAGCGATCCGCACCCTTGAGCGCCTCGGCCGCGCGCTCGATGTCGCCGGTCGCGGTGCGCGCGAGCGCGGCGATCACGGGCCCCTTCACGGTCGACGCGATCTCGGCGACCGCCTCGAACTCGCCGGGCGATGAGATCGGGAACCCGGCCTCGAGGATGTCGACGTTCAGCCGCGCGAGCTGCTCGGCGATCTCGACCTTCTCGGCCTTCGTGAGCGCGATGCCGGGAGCCTGCTCCCCGTCGCGCAGGGTGGTGTCGAAGATCCTGACGTCGCCGCCCGATGCTGCGGCGGTGGATACGTTGCCGGTGGATACGTCGCTGTCGCTCATGACGGTGGCACCTTCTGCTCGCTCTCCAACCAGGGCATCATCTGGCGCAGCTGCCGCCCCACCTGCTCGAGCTGGGACGTCTGCGCCGCGCCTCGAAGTCGGAGGAACTCCTCGAAGCCGCCGTCGGCCTCGGCGATCCACTTCCTCGCGAACGTGCCGTCCTGGACCTCGGCGAGGATCTGCCGCATCTGCTCGCGCGCGTGGTCGTCGATCACGCGCTTCCCGCTCTGGTAGTCGCCCCACTCGGCGGTGTCGCTCACCGAGTAGCGCATCCACGAGAGACCGCCCTCGTATACGAGGTCGACGATCAGCTTCAGCTCGTGCAGACACTCGAAATAGGCGATCTCGGGCTGGTAGCCCGCCTCGACCAGCGTCTCGAACCCGTTGCGGATCAGCTCGCTGACCCCGCCGCAGAGCACCGTCTGCTCACCGAACAGGTCTGTCTCGGTCTCTTCGGTGAACGTGGTCTCGATGATGCCCGGTTTCGCGCATCCGATGGCCGCGCCGTAGGCGAGCGCACGTGCCTTCGCCTTGCCTGTCGCGTCCTGATGCACCGCGACCAGCCCCGGCGTGCCGTTGCCCTCGACGTAGGTTCGCCGCACGAGATGGCCCGGAGCCTTCGGCGCGATCATCGTCACGTCGACGCCGCCCGGAGGCTGCACCGTGCCGAAATGGATCGAGAAGCCGTGGGCGAACATCAGCATGTCGCCGTCCTTCAGGTTCGGCGCGATGTCGGCCTCGTACACGGCGCCGTGGGCGGTGTCGGGCAGCAGGCACATGACCACGTCGGCCTCGGCGACGGCGGCGGTGGTGTCGAGCACGCGCAGGCCGGCATCTCCAGCCTGCTTCCTGCTCGCCGAACCCGGGCGCAGCCCGACACGAACGTCGAGCCCGGAATCCTGCATGTTCTGGGCGTGTGCGTGCCCCTGCGAACCGAACCCGAGCACGGCGATCTTCTGATCGGCGAGCACCCCCGGGTCGGTGTCTTCCTCGTAATAGATCGTCGCCATCTCGCTCGGTCTCCTCTCGGACGCCCCGCTTCCCGTCTGTTGCGGACTAGCCGGCCTTCGCCGACTTCAACACCCGTTCCCTGATGCCACGCTCGCCGCGCGCGAGCGCGATGCGCCCGGTGCGTGAGAGCTCCACGATGCCGAACCCGCTCAGCAGCTCCCGCAACGCCTCGAGCTTCTCCGGCCCGCCGCTGGCCTCGACCGTGAGCGTCGACGCCGTCACGTCGATGATGCCGACGCGGAAGACGTCGGCGAGCTCCATGATCCGCGCTCTCGCGTCACCCTCGGCCCGCACCTTCACGAGCATCAGCTCGCGCTCGACCGCGGTGCCCGGGTCGTGCTCGAGGATCTTGATCACGTTGACCAGCTTGTTGAGCTGCTTCGTGACCTGCTCCAGGGGGCTCTCGTCGACGTTGACGACGATCGTCATGCGCGAGATGCCGGGCGTCTCGGTCGGGCCGACCGCGAGCGAGTCGATGTTGTACCCGCGGGCCGCGAAGAGCCCAGCGACGCGAGTGAGCACGCCGGGACGGTCCTCGACCAGCACCGAGATCGTGTGCAGCCGCACGCCGTTCATGCGATCGGTGCCTCCTGCGGATCGTCGGCCGGCTCGATGCTCTCCGGCCCGAGGATGATGTCGTCGTTCGAGCCGCCGGCCGGCACCATCGGGAACACCATCTCCGCGGGATCGATGCGGAAGTCGATCACGACCGATCGATCGGTGATCGAGTACGCCTTCTCGATCGCGTTGTCGACCTCGTCGGGCGACTCGACCCGCAGGCCGACGGCGCCGTATGCCTCGGCGAGCTTCACGTAGTCGGGAACGTTGGGGTCGAGCCAAACGCCCGAGTACCGTTCGTCGAAGAACAACTCCTGCCATTGGCGAACCATGCCGAGGTAGCCGTTGTTGAGGATCGCCGTCACGAACGGGATCCGTTCGGTGGCGCTCGTCGCGAGCTCCTGCGCCGTCATCTGGAAGCACCCGTCACCGTCGATCGCGACCACGCGCATGTCGGGGCGGCCGGCCTTCGCGCCCATCGCCGCCGGCACGGCGAAGCCCATCGTGCCGAGCCCTCCCGAGTTGATCCAGCGCCGCGGGTGCTCGAACCGCCAGTACTGCGACGCGTACATCTGGTGCTGACCGACCCCCGCGACGCAGATCGTGTCGGCGCCGGCGAGCGCGTGCAGCCGCTCGACGCAGTACTGCGGCTTCAGTTTCCCGTCGTCGGTCGGGTAGCGATACGGGAACGACTCCTGCCACTGATGCAGCTGCCCCAGCCACGCGGACCGATCGGGCACGCCGCCGGCCTCGTCCTGGCGCTTGCGGAGCTCTGCCGCGAGTTTGCCGATCACGTCCTTGCAGTCGCCCACGATCGGCACGTCGGCCACGCGGTTCTTCCCGATCTCGGCCGGGTCGATGTCGACGTGGATCACCTTCGCATGCGGCGCGAACGCGTCGAGCTTGCCCGTCACGCGATCGTCGAACCTCGATCCGAGCGCGACCAGCAGGTCGGCCTTCTGCAGCGACGTCACCGCCGTGTAGTTGCCGTGCATGCCCGGCATGCCGAGGCAGAGCTCGTGCGAGTCGGGGAACGCGCCGCGCGCCATCAGCGTCGTGACGACCGGCAGCCGCCCGGTCGTCGCCAGATCGAAGAGCTCCCGGCCCGCGTCGGCCTTGATCACGCCCCCGCCGACGTACAGGACCGGCCGCTTGGCCTTCAGGATCATCTTCACGGCCTCGACGACCTGGCGCTGGTTGCCCTTCGTCGTCGGCTTGTAACCCGGGATCGAGACGTGGTCGGGCCAGCGGTAGGTGGTGTCCGCCAGCAGCACGTCCTTGGGCAGGTCGATCAGGACCGGTCCGGGGCGACCCGTCGAGGCGATGTGGAAGGCCTCGCGCACCGTCGGGACGATGTCGGCCGGATCGGTCACGAGGAAGTTGTGCTTGGTGACCGGCATCGTGATGCCGGTGATGTCGGCTTCCTGGAACGCGTCGTTGCCCACCACCGGCGTCGGCACCTGGCCCGTGATCGCCACGATCGGCACGGAGTCCATCTTCGCGTCGGCCAACGGCGTGACCAGGTTCGTCGCGCCCGGACCGCTCGTGGCCATGCAGACGCCGACCTTGCCGGTGGCCCATGCGTAGCCTTCGGCCGCATGTCCCGCGCCCTGCTCGTGCCGGCACAGGATGTGGCGGATTGGGGAACGGTCGACCAGCGGGTCGTAGATCGGCATGCTCGCGCCGCCGGGGATGCCGAAGATCGTGTCGACGCCTTCCTGCCCGAGCGCCTTCAGCAGCGCGTCGGCGCCGGACATCTTGGTCATCGCGCCCCACCACCACGGGCGCCGGTGGGCGCTGCCTCCTCTGCGCGCGCGCCGCGAGGCGCGACCGCCTCTTCGACCGGGCCGGTCTCGACCCGGCGAACGCGCGCCTGCAGCCGGTGCGCCAGGTTGCGACAGGCGCGCTCGAACTCCCAGGGGGTCCAGTCGCGCCGGCGCATCTGCAGCACGTCCTGCTCCTGCTCGGCCCCGAAGTCGAACCCCGAGCCCAGGTACACCACGTCGGAGGCCAGGTACCGGTCGACCACGGCGCGGGTCGAGGGCTCGGCCGACTCGACGCTCACCTGGCCGGGGCCCTCCCACAGCACGCTGGCGACGACGGTGCCGTCTCGATCGAACTCGTACCGCATGGTGTTCTCCTTGTCTCCGGACTCTCACCCGGTGTGTTCTCGAACCCGTGGGCTGGCGGCGGGGCAGAAAAAACCCCCGCGGTTGCGGGGGCGTCCGGCGCGGTCAGCAGGCCTCCTGGGCCTGGCCGCGCCTAAGCGATAAGTACGAGGGTCGTGCGCTTCGGGGTCGTGTCCTCGCTGAACATGGTCATGACAGTCTAGGGATGACCGCTCCGCTGTCAACTTCGGCGCGATCGGCAGCAACCTTGACCGTCATGGATCTTCGTGGATCGTGGTCGGTCCGGTCCCCCGTCGAGCTCGGCGAGCTTCCGTTCGAGTAACCGCCGCTCGGCGTCGTCGTCGGTCATCGCGAGCGCCCGGTCCAGGGCGTCGCGGGCTTCCTCGGTGCGACCGAGTCGGCGGAGCAGCTCGGCTCTGGTCGAGTGCAGATAGCGGAATCGATCGAGGTCCAATCGGTCGACGATCGCGAGGCCGGCTTCCGGGCCTTCCACCTCGGCGACGGCGACCGCCCGATTCAGCTCGACGATCGGCGAGTCGGTCAGACGGGAGAGCTCGCCGTAGAGCCCGGCGATCTCCGCCCAGTCCCGTGGGTCGTCGGCGTGCAGCGATGCGATCGCCGCCTGCACGACGTACGGCCCCTGGCCGTGCAACGCGAGCGCCCGGTCGAGCGTCGCGCGGCCTTCCGCGATCTGCTCCAGGTTCCACCGTGAGCGGTCCTGTTCGGCGAGCAGCACGATCTCGTCGCCCTCGAACCGTGCCTCGCGTCGCGCATCGAGCAGCAGCATCATCGCCAAGAGCCCGGTCACCTCAGACTCGTCGGGCATCAGCTCGGCGAGCGCCCGTCCCAGCCGGATCGCCTCGGCCGCGAGATCGCTCCGTCCGCCGTACCCCTGGTTGAAGATCAGATAGACCACCGCCAGCACGGCCACGAGCCGGTCGGGCAGCAGATGAGCGGGCGGCACCCGGAACGGGATGCCCGCCGCCGCGATCTTGCGCTTGGCCCGCACCAGCCGCTGGGACATCGTCGGCTCGGGCACCAAGAACGCCCGGGCGATCTCGCCGGTGGTGAGCCCGCCGAGCGTCCGCAACGTCAGCGCGACCTGCGCCTCGGTCGAGAGGGCCGGGTGGCAGCACATGAAGATCAGCTCGAGCCGCTCGTCCGGGAAGGTCGTGGGAACCATCGTCTCCTCCACCGGCTCGTTCGCCAGCAGTCGTGTCTTCGAGGCGAGCGTGCGATCGCGGCGGATGCGGTCGATCGCCCTCCGGCGTGCGGTGGTCACGAGCCACGCGCCGGGGCCGGTCGGCGCGCCGTCGCGCGGCCACCGCTCCGCGGCGATCGCGAACGCCTCCTGTGCGGCTTCCTCGGCGAGGTCGACGTCGCCGAGGAAGCCGATCAGGGAGGCCAGCACGTACCCCCACCGGTCGCGGAAGACCTGATCGAGGTCGGTCGTGGCGGTCGTGGCTACCACTCCACGATCGGGCGGACCTCGACCGCGCCGCCGAGACGAGCCGCAGGCACGCGCGCAGCAACCTCGATCGCGGCGTCGAGATCGTTGGCCTCGAAGAGCAGGTAGCCGCCGATCGACTCCTTGATCTCGACGAACGGGCCGTCGGTGGTGAGCGTCTTCCCGTCCTGCACGCGCACGGTGGTCGACGTGGCGGGCTCGTCGAGCTGCAGGCCGGGGGTCACGCCGGGGGTCTCGTTGATCGCCTGGTAGTCGGCGTAGACGGCCCGCTGCTCGTCCTCGGACAGGGTCGCCCATGCCTCGGGCGACCGCGGCGTGGGGGCGTCGCCTTGGTGGATCAACAGCATGTACTTCATCGCGTCCTCCTCCTCGGTGGGATGGTCGCGTGTGAGACGAACGAGGAACCGCCGCACAGACATCTCGTCCCGAACTCCCTGTCAGCGTATGCTCCCGCGGGTGCGCCAGCCCTCTCGGTTCGGATGGCCCCGGCGATGATCACGGCCTTCCTCTGGGGCGCCGCGGGAGCCTCGGCGTTGCTCGTCGGAGCGGTGATCGCGTATCTGAGCCACCCCGGACGCGTCGTGATCGCGGTCGTGATGGCGGTCGGAACCGGCGTGTTGCTCGGGTCGGTCTCCTACGAGTTGGTCGACGATGCGATCGCTTCGAGCGACGTCGTGTGGGTCGCCGCACTCGTCTTGGTGGGCGCCTGCGCGTTCACGTTCGGTGACTGGCTGCTCGCGCGCAGGGGTGGCTCCGAGCGGAAGGATCCCACCGGCGCGCAGGCCGATGGTTCGCCGTTGGCGATCGTGCTCGGTTCGGTGCTCGACGGCATCCCCGAATCGTTCGTGCTCGGGTTGACGGCCATCGGAGGCGGCATCAGCGCCTCGCTGTTCGTCGGCATCGTTCTGTCAAACCTGCCCGAAGGCATGGCCTCGTCGAGCGGCTTGCGGATCGCGGGGTGGCCCCGCAGGCGAGTCTTCCTGATGTGGGGCGGCGTGATCCTGGTCTCGGCGGTCAGCGCCGCGCTGGGCTCGGTGCTGCTCGGCCCAGACACCGGTCGGGCCGACGCGGCTGCGCAGGCGTTCGCCGCCGGCGCGTTGCTCGCGATGCTCGCCGACACGTTGCTGCCCGAGGCTTACGAGGTCGAGGGCGTCTTCACGGGAACCCTGGTCGTGGTCGGCTTCGCAGCGTCGCTGGGGTTGCAGGCCTTGTGAGTGCGCCCGTCACAGCAAGGAGCTGAGGCCCTTCCCGAGCAGGGTCGCGCCGATCACGAGCAGCAGCACGGCCATGACCGCCGTGTTGTTCGCCGCGAGCCACGCCTTCGAGCGATCGAGCGTGGGCTGGATAGCCGCGCCCTTGAACAGATAGCCGAGCGTCGGGACCGCGACGCCGAGAGCACCGATCGCGGTGAAGGTGAGGATCGCGACCGCCGTCTCGCTCGAGCTCAGATCGGCTTGAGCGATCGCGACCGCACCCCCAGCGATCAACAGCAGGTTCTTCGGGTTGACGACCGACAGCGCGAGGGCGAGCCCGAGCGCCGCGGCCGGCTTCGTCGCGTCGATCTTCTCCATCCACGCCGGCATCGTCGCCTCGGTGCCCGGCGGCGGTCGACGTCGCCATTCCCTCACCGCGAGCAGGATCGAGAGGGCACCCAGGATCGTCTTGGCCCACGAGACCGAGTCGGACGGCTCACTTCCCGCGCCGAGTTCCTGGGTCGATGCCACCGCGATCAGCACCCCGAGGGCGAGCGCCATCGCCACGAGCCATCCGAGCAGAAACGCGAGACTGTCCCGACGTGCCCTGTCCGTGAACAACATCAAGATCACGGCGATGATCGGCACGGGGCTGATCGCGACCCCCACCGCCATCGGGAGGACCTCACCGATCGCCTGTCCCATCGTTCTTCTCCCCTGGCACCGCCGGAACGATGGACGGCCGCCGGCGAAGCCGGCGGCCGTCGTGATGCGTCGTCGCGTTGCCTAGCCGGTCGCCTCGAAGAACTCGTCGGCCTTCTCGTGGTACAGCGCCCAGAGCACGAACGCCCCGATCAGGAGCGTGACGATGCCCGACTCGATCCACGGACCGTCGTGGTGCCACAACATGTAGAAGAACGCCGTGACCATGCGGAATCCCTCGACGATCGCGACGAAGGCACGGTAGCCCCGGCTCCCGCGCATGATGCCCGACGCCACCAGGAACAAGACCACGGCCATGACCGCCTCGATCACGCCCAGCCAGATCAGGTTGTCGCCCGAGAACTCGACCCCGCTCTGCGCCGAGATCGCATCGGCCAGCCGCGACTTGTACGCGAACGCCATGATCGCCGCGACCGCCGCCAGGGCGGCCTGGATGTAGAGGATGACGCCGATGAACGTCACCACTCCAGGCCGTTTGATGCTCGTCATGCTCATAGGTCCCCCCTCGTCCGCGCCCGACCGGGCAGCCAGGCGATGCGAGGCTAGTCGGTAGGAGCGCTGGAGCGCAAGTCATCCCGAGCGGACGGGCCCATCCTCCGGCGGCTGTGCGCTTGGCGGTCCATACGGGCAGGACCGGCACGGCCCCGCTACCATCGCTCGCACCGATGAGCGACGACCGAACCGATCGTCCCGCCGAGGAGCACGAGCAGGAAGCTCACGAAGCGGAGGAGCACGAGAGCCAGCGCGACATCCGACTCGGAAAGATCGAGGCGATGGCCGCCGCGGGGATCGACCCGTACCCGCCTCGGTACGACCCCGATCAGCACGCCGCCGAGCTGCACGATCGCTACGCCGGCCTTGCGGCGGGCAGCGCAACCGACGACCGGGTGAAGGTCGCGGGCCGCCTCATGCTCGTACGGCGCCAGGGCGGATTGACGTTCGCGACGCTGCAAGACCGGACCGGACACATCCAGCTGTTCGTCGACTCCAAGAAGGTCGGCGCCGAGCGCCACCGGGAGTTCGACCATCTCGACCGTGGTGACTGGATCGGCGCAGCAGGAACGGTGATGACCACGCGCCGAGGCGAGCTGTCGGTCAACGTCGACGGTTTCACGTTGCTGGGCAAGGCGATCCGGCCCTTGCCCGACAAGTGGCGCGGTCTGACCGACGCCGATACGAGGTTGCGCCAGCGCTACGTCGACCTGATCGCGAACGAGCGCACCCGCGAGATCTTCGCCATCCGACGGAAGGTGCTCGCCGCGATCCGTGAGTACCTCGAGGGCCAGGGCTACTGGGAGGTCGAAGGCCCCATGCTCTCGACCGTCCAGGGCGGCGCGTCGGCCCGGCCGTTCACCACTCATCACAACGCGCTGGACCTCGACCTGTACCTCCGGATCGCCCTCGAGCTGCATCTCAAGCGACTGATCGTCGGCGGCATGGAGCGGGTGTTCGAGATCGGGCGCGTGTTCCGCAACGAGGGCATCGACACCGCCCACAACCCCGAGTTCACCATGCTGGAGGCCTATATGGCCTATGGGGACTACCACGACATGATGGAACTCACCGAAGGCCTCATCGTGCACGCCACGGCGCAGGCGCTCCACGGCTCGCTCGAGGTCCTCCTCGACGACGAGCCGCTCGATCTGACCCCGCCGTGGCCCCGAGTGCGCATGGTCGACCTGATCGAGGACGAGACCGGGGTCGTGATGGATCCGACGATGCAGGTCGCCGACGCTCGAAGGATCCTCGACGACATGGAACTGGCGTGGGAACCGGAATGGGGCGCCGGCCGCCTGATGACCACGGTCTTCGACGAGCGTGTCCAGCACACGCTCCGTGGGCCGCTCTTCTGCCTAGACTACCCGCAGGAGGTCTCACCGCTCGCGCGGGCCCATCGCACCGAGCCCGGCTACGTGGAGCGGTTCGAGCTCATCGTGGGCGGGCACGAGCTCTGCAACGCCTACAGCGAGCAGAACGACCCGGTCCTGCAGCTCGAGGCGTTCGAGGTGGAAGCGCGCGCCAAGCAAGAGGGCGATCCCGAGGCCGGCGACGTCGATCTCGACTACGTGCGGGCGTTGGAGTACGGCATGCCGTGCACGGGCGGGCTGGGCATCGGCATCGACCGGCTCGTGATGCTGATCGCCGGCGTGGGATCGATCCGAGACGTGATCCTGTTCCCGACCTTGCGGCCCGAGTTCGGCTTGACCGCAGGATCGAGCAGCGACGACGAGCCCGTCGACCCTGGGTAGCGCGAGCGCACGGTCCCGGCTCATCCGACCCTCGCGCCGGCGATCACGCGGACGATCTCGTCTTCGATCACGGTCGCCGCTGCCTTGTCGAGACCCCTTGAGATCGATGCGAATGCGACGGGGCTGCCGGACGCGTCGACGACGTACCCGGCGAGCGACGAGACCGGCACCTCGAACAACGTCCCCGTCTTCGCGTGCACGGGGAGACCGATCAGGCGACGTCCGAGGGTGCCCTCGCCCGGACCGGGAAGCGACGTTACGAGTGTGTTACCCCAGGGCGCGCGACGGGCCAGCAGCAACAGGCTCACGAGGCTCCGAGCCGAGATGCGGTCTTCGTGCGAGAGGCCCGACCCGTCGCGGACCTGGACGCTCTCGCCCCGGTCGGCGGCCCATCGTTCGACGGCCGCCGCTCCCGCCTCGGTCGATCCGACCCCGTTCGTCGCTTCCGCTCCGAGCGCCTTGAGCATCGACTCGGCGTAGAAGTTCACCGAGCCGTGATTCTGTGTAGCCAGCAACGTCGCGAGCGGCGCCGACGCGATGCGCGTGACCTCGGCGGCCGAGTCGGGGGCTTCACCCGCTTCCGGCTCGCCCGCGACGACGACGCCGAGAGCCTCGAGCGAGGCGGTCAACGACCGAGCGGCCGCCAGTTCGGGGAGGGCGCCCGCGTTCCCCTCGAACGCAAGCGCGGTCGTCCGGTTCACGAAGCTCCGCGAGAGCCCCGGCACCCAACCGGGCGCCCACCACTCCCGGGAGAACGCCGTGGTGTCGCCCACTACGGACCCGTCGATCCGACGGACACCCGCGGCACGGATCCTGTCGGCCAGCCGAGCGATCACCGAAGCATCGACCTCGGGATCGCCGGACCCGACGAGGAACAGGTCTCCGCCGATCAGACCTCCTCGTGACGCCTTCCGGGCGACGGCGGTCGTGGGGAACCGGAACGAAGCTCCCCACGTGTCGAGCGCGGTCATCGAGGTCAGCAGCTTCTGGTTCGAGGCAGGGATGCGCCTCTTCTCGCCGAGATGCAGGAAGCGGATGTGACTCCCCGTCCCGACCGCGACCGAGACGTCGGCCGCACCGACCGTCGCCTCGATCGCTGCGGTCCACGGAGCGTGCGAGACCCGGACCGTGATGATCGGTTCGTCCGGAGCGGGCGCAGGAGGCGCCGAGAGGGACGGAGACGACGGTGCCTGAGCCGCCGGCGGCGTCGGTGTGCTGTCGGGTCGATCCGGCGCACCCGGCGAGGCCGAGCACGCGCAGGCGACCACCAGGACGAACGCAGCGAGCCGGCGCCCAGAGGCGCAGGCCATCAGCGGGGATCGACGACCCATCCGTCGCGGACTCTAGAACGGAGAACGGGGCCGGCGCGAAGCGCCGGCCCCGTTCGTGAGACGCGAGAAGGTCTCAGACGCCGCGGACGTTGGCCGCCTGCGGGCCCTTCTGGCCTTGGGTCACCTCGTACTCGACCTTCTGGTTCTCGTCGAGGTTCCGGTAGCCCTCACCCTGGATCGCGCTGAAGTGCACGAACACATCTGCGCTGCCGTCATCAGGGGTGATGAAGCCGAAGCCCTTCTCGGAGCTGAACCACTTCACGGTTCCTGTTGCCACGTGCGATCCCCTCCTTCCTTCCGCCGGATCGGGCATCGTGCATGCTGCTGGCCCGTCGGCGCCGGCCGTGACAGCCGGGTGAGGGAACTGCTCGAAGCATCAAACCGCGATCGGTGCCCTCAGGCGACAACGCTAGCAGGAACGGCACCGGTTGGACCACACCGACGGATGCTCGACGTTGACCTTCGCGAAGCGCGCCTCGTACGGTCGGAGCCCATGGGGCGAGGCCGCGATCCACGGCTCGAGGCGGCGATCCGCGCTGTGGGCGCGTGGCGCGGCCACGCGGTCGACGTGACGCCGGTGTCGATCGGACACGACGAACGTCACTACCTGGTCGGGGTCGGCGAGGAGCTGTCGGTGCTCCGACTCACCTCCCCCTCCGGCAACCGGCCGTACACGGATCCGTCGGTCGAGCTCGAGGTGGCCCGGGCGGCGGCGAGCGCCGGCGTGGCGCCCGACGTGGTCGCGTCGATGCCCCAGCTGGGTTGCCTCATCACCCGCTTCGCACCCGGTCGCCATCTCACGCCTCGGGACCTCGACCGAGACGGCGTCCTGCCGTCGCTCGTGGGGTCGGTCAGAGCCCTGCATTCGTGCCCCCTTCCCACCGGCGAACGCTCGGCGTTCCGAGAGGCTCGCGACCTGCGCCGCGCCGCCATCGCCCGAGGCACGTCGATGCCCGGGTCCGAGCCGGTCGCCACCGAAGCCATCCGAAGCATCGCCGAGGTGACGGTCGCACCGAGCCGCGCGGCGGTCACGATCCATGGCGATCTCACGCCGTCGAGCCTGTTCCTCGACCGCGATCAGGTGCAGATCGTGGACTATCGGTGGGCCGGCGCCGGGGATCCGTTCGAGGACCTCGGCAGCCTGGCCGAACACCTCGCCCTCACCGCGGACCAGCGCGAGGCGATGCTCCGGCTCTACTTCGGAGCGGTGGACGACGCCGGCCGATCGCGGCTCATGCTGATGCGGATGACGGCCACCTACCTCGCCGCGATGCGGACGCTCTCCGAGTCTCCGCCGGCTTCGTCGGCCGAGGCGGCGGCCGCTGAACGGCAGCTCGCCACGGTGGCAGAGGGTTCGGCGGACGGTCGATTCGATCGATGGCTGGGCGCCCTCGAGCCGGCGGGCTGACGCCGACGGAACACCGGATCGTCGACGCGCGGCGCCCGGGACGCGTTAGCGTGCAGACCCACATGAGCGTCGCCGACATCATCTCCGTGCTGATCCCCGTGTTCGTGGTGATCGGCCTCGGGTACCTGGCCGGAGCGCGGAAGATCTTCGATGCCGACCAGGTCGAGGGCTTCAACGAGTTCGTGCTGGGGTTCGCCCTCCCGGCGATGGTGTTCGTCGGCGTCGTCGCGACGCCACGCTCAGCGCTGCTGGGCGACGTGGCGTTGTTCATCGGCGTCACGGCGGTGCAACTGCTGTTCATGGGGCTCGGGCTGGTGCTCGGTCGCACCGTGCTGAGGCGGGACCTCGCCTCGAGCGCGATCATCGCGCTGATGATCGCGGTCCCCACCGCCGCGTTCATGGGCACCCCCATCCTCGACGCCTTGTTCCGGAAGTCGAGCAGCTCGCTCGCGATCTCGCTCTACGCGATCGCGGTCAACGCCGTGATCCTGCCGGTGGCGATCGTGATCCTGGAGTGGGGGACCCGTCCCACCGACGAGGACCAGAGCTTCGGCACCGTGCTCCGCCGGGTGCTGATCACCACGGCCTCGAGGTCGATCGTGTGGTCGCCCTTCCTCGCGCTGGCGCTCGTCCTGGTGGGGTTCGATCCCCCGGAACCCTTCGACGCGAGCCTCGACCTCATCGGGCAGGCCACGTCGGCCGTCGCGCTGTTCGCATCTGGGCTGATCATCGCGCGGTTCCGCGTGACGTTCGGCGTCGAGCCGATCGCGCTCGCGATCATCAAGAACGTCGCACAGCCGGCGGCGATGATCGGCATCGCCGCCGTGTTGGGCATCACCGGCGTCGCGAAGAGCGAGGCCGTGATCCTCACCGCCATGCCCGCGTCGGTGGTCGGACCCATGTTCGCCGTGCGGTACGGCGCCTACGAATCCGAGTCGGCGTCGGCGCTCATCGCCAGCACGGTGCTCTCGATCGCGACGATGGTCGCGGCGGTGCTGCTGTTCGGCTGACGCCGGCGCCGCTCGCTCAACCGTCGGCTTCCAGTGCGAACCAGGCGATCCTGCCGAGCCCACCCCTGCGCTTGTAGAAGGCCTGCCCGAGGAAGAGTCCGTGATCGATCTGCACGAGCTCGTCGAGCGCACGCCGCACGGTCGCCGGGTTCTCCTCGACGCTCCGGTAGTCGAGCCGGAGGACCGTGAGACCGGGATCGGTCACGCTCGGTCCGATGCTGGTCGCGAAGCGGAAGCCCGACGCGCCTTCCTCGCCGTCGGCGAGCCCCGCGTACCGAGGGAAGGCGACCCTGATCGCCCGTCGCCCACCAGGCGTGAACAGGTTGACGCCTTCGGCGGACAACCGAGAGAACTCCTTGCCCTGCCACGGCAGCCACAGCCGAGCAAGACCCTCGAAGGCACCGTCGAGCCCGTAGCCCCAGGTCGTGGCGAGCAGCCTTCCCCGACGGAATCCGACCAACCCCTCCGCCGCCTTGCCGCCGGCGAAGCACGTCTCGAGCTCGATGAGGCCTCGCGGCCGGTCGAGCCGGAGCATGGCCACCGCGTGCCAGTAGTCGTGCACGATCTCAGTCCAGCACGGCGAGGAACTCGTCGAGGTCGGGAGCCACGTGGTAGCTCGGCTCGATGAACCCCTCGAGCGCGTCGATCGTCTTGTAGCCGTTGCCGGTCACGTAGGCGACGATCTCTTCGCCGGGCCTCACGATGCCCTGCTCGACCATGCGCTTGAGGTTCGCGATCGTGACGCCGCCGGCCGTCTCGGTGAACACGCCCTCGGTGCTCGCAAGCAACGTGATGCCCTCGCGGATCTCCTGCTCCGTACACCACTCGATGTGGCCCCCGGTCTGCCGCGCGACCTTCAGGGCGAAGAAGCCGTCGGCCGGCGCGCCGATCGCGAGCGAGCGCGCGATCGTGTCGGGTTTGACCGGCGTGATGTCGTCGGCTCCGTCGAGGAACGCCTGCGCGACCGGCCGGCACCCCTCGGCCTGCGCGCCGGAGACCCGGTACGGCTTCTCCTCGACCGCGCCGATCGCGATCAGCTCGCCGAAGGCCCGGTGGAGCTTCGTGAGCAGCGCGCCCGACGCGATCGGCACCACAACGTGGTCGGGCAGCCGCCAGCCGAGCTGCTCGGCGGTCTCGAACCCGAGCGACTTCGAACCCTCGGCGTAATACGGGCGCATGTTCACGTTGACGAACGCCCATGGCAGGGCGTCGGCGACCTCGCTGCACATTCGGTTCACGTCGTCGTAGTTGCCCTTGACCGCCACGACCTTGGCGCCGTAGGCCTCGGTCGCGAGGATCTTCGCGCGCTCGAGATCGTCGGGCACGAAGACGTAGCTCGGGATTCCGGCCTTCGCGGCGTGCGCCGCCGTCGCGTTCGCGAGGTTCCCCGTCGATGCGCACGAGATCGCCTCGAACCCGAACGCGCGCGCCATCGTGGTCGCGACGCTCACGACCCGGTCCTTGAAGGAGTTCGACGGGTTCACCGAGTCGTCCTTCACCCAGATCGTGCCGTCGTGGCCGAGCGCGGACGCCAGGTTGTCCGCCTTGCGGAACGGCGTGAACCCGGCCCCGAGGTCGACCCGCTCGATGCCCGGCCCGCCCGGCAGGAGCGATTCGTATCGCCAGAGCGTCTGCGGTCCGGCTTCCGCTTGCTTGCGGAAGTCGACCCCGTCGATCGATTGGAGATCGTAGGCGGGCTCGAGAGGACCGAAACACTCCTCACAGATCGTGAGCGGCTCGACCGAGTACTGCTGACCGCAGATGCGGCACTGCAACGCGGCAGGCGTCGTGATCTGGGGGTGAGTGGTCACGGCCGGGAGCTCGCTGCGCCGGTCGGGATGCAAGCTCGGGTGCGCTCACACATGAGGGCGGCAGTCTACACGCGGCCTTCCATCGACCGGCCCGGCCATCGACCGGCTACGCGGCCGGTCGAACGTCGAGTCACGCCTGAGGGGATGAGCCTGACACGGTCCCGGGAGCGAGCGCCCCGGCTCCACGGCCGTGCCCGGCCCTGACTACCAGGTGACGGCGCCGTGATCGGCCGAGCCGACCTCGCGCGCGTACTTCGCGAGCGCGCCCTGTGTGTACCTGGGGTCGGGTTGCTTCCATCCGCCCCGGCGGCGTTCGAGCTCCGCGTCGTCGACGAGCACCTCGATCGCCCGGGCGTCGGCGTCGATGCGGACCCGGTCGCCGTCGCGCACGAGGGCGATCGGCCCGCCCACGAACGCCTCCGGCGCGATGTGGCCCACGCTGAAGCCCTTCGTCGCGCCGCTGAAGCGTCCGTCGGTGATCAGCGCGACGTCCTTGCCGAGACCGGCGCCCGCCACGGCCGCCGTGACCGCGAGCATCTCGGGCATGCCGGGCGAGCCCTTGGGGCCCTCGTAGCGGATCACGATCACGTCGCCCACAGCGATCGCGCCGCCGGTGACCGCCTCGAACGCGGCCTGCTCGGAGTCGAAGCACCTCGCCGTGCCCTCGAACGAGGTCGCGGCGGCGCCGGCGACCTTGATCACGGCGCCGTCGGGAGCGATGTTCCCTCGCAGGATCGCGAGCCCGCCCCACGGGTGGATCGGATCGCTCGGCGGGTGCACGACCTCGCCGTCGGGCGCGGCGACCTCCATCGCGGCGAGGTTGTCCGCGATCGACTTCCCGGTCACGGTCAGGCACTCGCCGTGCAGCAGGCCGGCTTCGAGCAGCTCGCGCATCACGACCTGCACGCCGCCGACGCGGTCGATGTCGCTCATCACGAAGCGTCCGGCGGGACGCACGTCGACGAGGTGTGGCACGTCGCGGGCGACGCGGTCGAAGTCGTCGAGCTGCAGCTCGACGTGGGCCTCGCGCGCGATCGCGAGCAGGTGCAGCACGGCGTTCGTCGAGCCCGCCAGCGCCATCACGACCGCGATCGCGTTCTCGAAGGCTTCCTTGGTCAGGATGTCGCGCGGCAGCGGGCCGCCCTCGGCCACGAGCTGCGCGGCGTGTATGCCCGACTCGCGAGCGGCAACCTCTCGCCGGTAATCGACCGCCGGCGGCGACGCCGAACCCGGCAGCGACATGCCGATCGCCTCGCCGACCGCCGCCATCGTGTTGGCGGTGTACATGCCGGCGCACGATCCGGTGGTGGGGCATGCGGCCCGCTCGATGTCACGCAGCTCGTCGTCGTCGATGGTTCCCTTCGCGTGGGAGCCGACCGCCTCGAAGACATCCTGGATCGTGATGTCACGGCCGCGGTGGGTACCGGGCAGGATCGTGCCGCCGTAGAGGTACACGCTCGGCAGGTTCGTGCGGGCCATCGCCATCAGCATGCCGGGCTCGCTCTTGTCGCAGCCGGCGATGCCGACGAGGGCGTCCATGCGCTCGGCATGGAGCACGAGCTCGACCGAGTCGGCGATCAGGTCACGGCTCATCAGCGACGCCTTCATGCCCTCGTGACCCATCGCGATGCCGTCGCTCACGGCGATCGTCGTGAACTCGATCGGCACGGCGTCGCCCTGGCGGACGCCTTCCTTCGCGAGCGCCGCCAGCTTGTCGAGGTGGTAGTTGCAGGGCGTGACCTCGTTCCAGCTCGAGGCGACCGCGACCTGCGGCTTGGAGAAGTCTTCCTCGCTGAGGCCGACGGCGCGCAACATCGCTCGGGCGGGGGCCCGCTGCGGGCCTTCCGTGACCTCCCAACTACGGGGGCGCTCGCCGACCATCGGAGATCCTTCCTGAGACGGAAACGTGGGCCATCACCGTAGCAACCGGCGGCGACCCCCCGACGGACACCGATCGTCCGGTTCCGCCCCCCATTGTCGGGCCGATGCCCGCCCGGCGGGGACGCCGCGCGCTCGTTCGGACGATACGCTGAGGAACGCGATGAGCGCGACCGAAACCTCCGTCACGCCCGTGCCGCCCGACGAGGGGCGGAGCTGGTGGCTCCGCGAGGCCCTCGCCCGACCCGAGTTCGCCGGCGAGAACGCACCGCCGCTGCAGGGCGACACCACCGCCGACGTGGCCATCCTCGGTGGCGGATACACGGGGTTGTGGACGGCGTACCAGCTGAAGCGGCTCGATCCCGCGGTCGACGTGATCGTGCTCGAGCAGGACATCTGCGGCGGCGGCCCGAGCGGGCGCAACGGTGGCTTCGTGAGCAGCTTCTGGAACGAGCTGCCGCACCTCACCCGGCAGCTCGGCGACGCGGCCGCGCTCCGCCTGTGTCGAGCAGGTGAGGCGAGCGTCGAGGCGATCGGCGCCTTCTGCGAGGAGCACGCCGTCGACGCGTGGTTCCGTGCCGACGGCGATCTCGGGATCGCGGCGTCGGAGACCCAGATCGGGGCGTGGGGCGACCTAGTGATCGCCGCCGAACGGCTCGGGATCGCCGACGACTTCGAGGTGCTCTCGGGCGAGGGGGTGCGGAACCTCGTCGACTCCCCCGTGTTCCGGGGCGGGATCGCCGGCCGGTACGGCGCGACCGTGCAGCCGGCACGCCTCGCGCTCGGCCTGCGCCGGGTGGTGATGGAGATGGGCGTGCGGGTGCACGAACACACACCCGTCACGCGGTTCGGGGCGGGTTCGCCCTCCGTGGCCGAGACCCCTGCGGGCACCGTGCGTTCGGGCGCGACCGTGATCGCGCTCAACGCATGGGCCGCTCACTGGAAACGCTTCCGCCGTGCGATCACGGTGCGCGGCAGCTACATCGTGCTGACCGCCGCGGCGCCGGAGCGCATCGAAGAGATCGGCTGGACGAACGGCGCGGGCCTGAGCGACTATCGGGCGGCGCTGCACTACGTTCGCACGACGCCCGACGGTCGGATCGCGTTCGGTGTGGGTGGCATGCAGCCAGACCTCGCCCGCTCGATCGGGCCGCGGTTCGCCTACGACGAGGCCTCGCTGCGAGTGGCGATCGCCGACCTGCACCGCATGTTCCCGGGCTTCGCCGAGGTGCCCGTCGAGGCGGGGTGGGGCGGACCGATCGACGTCTCGGGCTCGCACCTGCCGTTCTTCGGCACGCTCGAGGGCGGCACGGTGCACCACGGGCTCGGGTACACCGGGAACGGGGTCGGTCCGGCTCACCTCGGCGGGCGCATCCTCGCGCACCGGGCACTGGGGCGCTACGACGAGGTGCTCGACCTGCCCATCGTCGACGCCGACCCGATGCGGTTCCCGCCCGAGCCGATCCGTTCGCCGGGAGCGCTGATCGCGAACCGTGCGATCCGCCACAAGGACGAGGTCGAGGACCGCGGCGAGCAGCCCAACCCGTTCGTGGACTTCGTGGCCAGGCTGCCGCGTCGGCTGGGGTACAACCTCGGCCCGTAGCGCCGGCCACGACATCCACCCGTAGCGCCGGCCACGACCTCGGCCCGTAGCGCCGGCCACGAACTGTGTCCGGTCGACCCGCGAGCTGCAGGCCGGGCGGCCGGTCGCGCACCTCGCGGGGACGGGGACGATGCGGTCATGAGCTCGCGACCCACCGCACCCGCGCATCCGATGTCGGGCATGGATGCGTTCGCGCCCGCCGAGATCGCCGCCCTGGTCGAGACCCGCGGCGTCGCCAAGGCGAACGCGCCGTTCGTGACGACGTTCGTCCTCGGCGTGCTCGCGGGCGCGTTCATCGCGCTCGGAGCCGTGCTCGCCACGATGATCGGCACCGGATCCCAGCTCGGTTTCGGCGTCACCCGCTGGCTGTCCGGCATCGGCTTCTCGCTGGGGCTGATCCTCGTCGTCGTCGCCGGAGCCGAGCTGTTCACCGGCAACAACCTGATCGTCATGAGCGTGGTGAGCGGGAAGGTGCCGATCGCAGGCCTCCTGCGCAACTGGACGATCGTCTACATCGGGAACTTCGTGGGCGCGCTGTCGATCGCCGTCTTCGTCTGGCTGGGCGACTGGGGATCGCAGGACGAGGGCGCGGTGGGCGCGACCGCCGTGTCGATCGCGGCAGCGAAAGCATCGCTCCCGTTCTGGGCCGTGCTGTGGCGGGCCGTGCTCGCGAACGCGCTCGTCTGCCTGGCCGTCTGGCTCGCGACGGGCGGGCGCACGATCGTCGACAAGGTCTTCGCGATCGTCTTCCCGATCAGCGCGTTCGTGGCCTCGGGGTTCGAGCATTCGATCGCGAACATGTACTTCATCCCCGTCGGGCTGCTGCTCCAGCGAGATCTACCTGGTGGCGGGGCCGTCGAAGGGCTCGACGTTCTCGGGTTCGGCTCGAACCTGGCCGCGGCCACGATCGGGAACATCGTCGGTGGTGCCGTACTGGTCGGCCTGGTCTACTGGTTCGTCTACCTTCGACCGCGAAGGGAAGCGTGATGAGCACGATCGTCGAGGCGGTCGCGCTGACGAAGTACTACGGAGCGTCCCGCGGGGTCGAAGAGGTCACGTTCGAGGTTCCCCAGGGGCAGGTGTTCGGCTTCCTCGGACCGAACGGTGCAGGGAAGACCACCACGATCCGAACGATGCTCGACTTCATCCGCCCGACCTCGGGCACGGTGCGTGTCTTCGGCCTGGATCCTCGCGCCGACGGCGTCCGGGTGCGCACGCGGGTCGGATACCTGCCCGGCGAGCTCGTCCTCTACCCGCGCCTCTCGGGTGAGGAGTACCTGCGCACGTTCGCATCACTGCGGGGCGGGGTCGCATGGCCGATCGTCGAGGAGCTGGCGGAGCGGCTGCTGCTCGATCTCGCGCGTCCGATCAAGGATCTCTCGCACGGCAACAAGCAGAAGATCGGACTCGTGCAGGCATTCATGCACCGGCCCGACCTGCTCGTGCTCGACGAGCCGACCCAGGGACTCGACCCGCTGATGCAGCAGACGTTCTACGCGTTGGTCGACGAGGAACGAGCGAGGGGGACGACCCTCTTCCTCTCGTCGCACGTGATGCCCGAGGTCGAGCGGACCTGCGACCGGGTCGCGATCGTGCGGGAGGGACGAATCGTCACGGTGGCCGACGTGGGTCAGCTGAAGGCTCACGCGCTCCGGAGGCTGAAGCTGCATTTCGACGGTCCGGCCCCGTCGGCGGTGTTCGAGGGCCTGCCGAGCGTCCGTGCGGTCGACGCGCACGGCGACGAGCTCTCGCTGTCCGTGGAAGGACCCCTCGACGCGGTGATCAAGACCGCCGCGCGATTCACGGTCGTGAACGTGGAGACGCACGAACCGGGCCTCGAGGATCTCTTCCTCGGATTCTTCGGAAACGATGGGACAGCCCCGGCCGAGACCGATCGCGAGGAACCGCCATGAGCGGGCTGCTCGCCAAAGCCGTGCGCGACGAGCGACGAGCGTTGGTCGGGTGGGGCATCGGCGTGGCCGGCGCCGTGGCCCTGTACGCGGCCTTCTATCCCAGCATCAAGGAGAGCGCCGCCGATCTGCAGTCATACATCGACGCCTTGCCCGAGGCGATCCGGAACATCGTCGGCGCCGGGGGCTACACCACGCCGGCGGGCTACCTCGAAGGCGAGTTCTTCAACACGATCGGCCCGCTGATCATGGCCATGTTCGCGATCGGCGCAGGCGCCCGCTCGATCGCCGGCGAAGAGGAAGCCGGCACCCTCGACCTCCTGCTCTCCACCCCGGTTCGCCGCCGGCAGGTGCTGGCGACGAAGGCGCTCGCGACCGTGGGCGGGGTCGTCGTGCTCGCAGGCGTTGCCGCCGCCACGATCGCGCTCGTGGGTCCGCCGTTCGGCCTCTCGGTCGCCGTCATCGACGTGATGGCCGCGTGCCTGATGCTGGCGCTGCTGGGCCTCTCGTTCGGCGGCGTGGCGTTCGCGATCGGGGCCGCCACCGGCCGCCGCACCCTGGCGAATGCCGTCGCCGGCGGGCTCGCCGTCCTGACGTTCATCGTAAACGCCGTCGCACCGACGGTCGAATGGTTGTCGCCGTTGCGACCGTTCACACCGTTCCGCTGGTATCAGGAACCGGAGGTGCTCACCGGTGGCCTCCACGTGGCCAACATCCTCGTGCTCGGTGGCATCGCCGGCGTCTCCTATGTGGTCGCCGCCTTCGCACTCGACCGGCGTGACCTGACGAGTTGATCGCAGGTCGCCCACGAGCCGCCGGCGAGGTCGCCTTCAGTCACCGAACGGCGTGAAGCCTGGCGCCACGAGCGGCCACGGCTGCGCGGCCTCCCAGGCGAGGCCCACCGCGAGCACGAGGTCGTCGGCGAACCGAGGCCCGGTGACCTGGATCCCGAAGGGCACGCCGTTGGCGGAACGCCCTGCCGGGAGCGACAACGCCGGGTGCCCCGTGATGTTCGCGGCCTGGGTGTTGTAGGCGGCCGACGAGGTGGCGTCGACGTCATCCCCCGGTGAGCGGCCGTCGGGGAAGAAGCCCTCCACGCACATCGTGGGCGAGACCATCACCGTGTCGTTGCCGAGGAGATCGTCCAGGATCCGGGTGAACGTGAAGCGGCGCCGGCGAGCCGACAGATACTCGTCGGGCGTGATCGTGGCCGCGATCTCCAATGTCTTTCGGAGGTACGGCGTCAGGTCGTCGGACCGACGGGCCACCTCCTCACGTCCGATCCACATGAGCTCGTCCACGGCGGCGGTCGTGAACCAGTCGTCGTCCATCTGCTGGGGGAACGGCGCAGACACGCGCTCGATCGAGAGCCCGGACGCGGCCCCGAGAGCGGTCAACGCCTCCTCGAACAGCGCGGCGATCGCCGCCGGCAGCGGCCCGTAGTCGACCATGCGGGGAGCGGCCACGATGCGGGTCGGCCACGCCTCCGGCCGCGGCGTCCACGTCGGCACCGCCGTCGGATCACCGTGCACGGGCCCACGCATCACCTCGAGCAGCAGGGCGGCGTCGGCCACCGACGTCGTCAGGGGTCCCTTCGTCGAGTAGTCGAGCCACGACGGTGGCGGATCGCGGCCGATCAGCCCGCCGGTCGGCTTCAGCCCGACGAGCCCGCAGAAGGCTGCCGGGATGCGGATCGACCCCCCGCCGTCGGTTCCGGTCGCGAGCGGTGCCATGCCCGCCGCGAGCGCGGCGCCGCTGCCGCCGCTCGAGCCGCCCGGCGACCAGTCGAGCGCCCACGGGTCGTGGGTGTCTCCGAAGAGCAGGTTCGACGTGAACCCCTCGAACGCGAACTCCGGCAGGTTGGTCTTCCCGACGACGATGGCCCCGGCCGCGCGGAGTCGGCCGACGATCTCACAGTCGCGTTCGGCGGGCGGGTCATGTTCGCGGAGCAACGAACCGAACGTCGTCCGCAGCCCGGCGGCGTCCTCGTTGTCCTTCACGAGCAGCGGCAGCCCGGCCAGTGGCCCCGGGTCCTCTCCAGCCTCGATACGTGCGTCGATCGCCGCCGCATCGGCGAACGCGCCGTCCCCGCGAGTGAGCACCACGGCGTTGATCGGTCCGTCGAGGCGTTCGATGCGCCCGAGCGACTCGGCGACCAGCGTCTCGGCCGAGGCGTGCCGCTCGCGCACCGACGCGGCGATCGCGTGCAGGAGCATGCGGCGGAGCGTATCGGTGCCTCCCCTGCGGGACAACGCCCACCGACCGACGGACTACGCTTCCGCGCGTGGATGTAGACGTGGCGGTCGTCGGGGGTGGGTTCGCGGGTCTGGTCGCGGCTCGCGACCTGCGGGAAGCCGGCCGCTCGGTCGTGCTCCTCGAGGCACGCGACCGCTTGGGCGGCCGTGCCTGGTACCGCGAGATCCCCGGCACCGGCGTGAAGGCCGAATACGGCGCGGGGTGGGTCTTCCCCGACTCCCAGACGGCGTTGTCGGCCGAGATCGCTCGGGCCGGTGTGCCGATCAGCCGATCGGTCCCGACCTCGTCCGTCACCTGGCTCGCCGACGGGACGCTTCGAGGCGATGCACTCCGGAGCCTGTCCGAGGCCCTCGACTCCGCACCGGCCATCGGCGAGTCGATCGATCTCCTCGAGAAGATGACCCCCATCCCGTCGGGTCGCCCAACCTGGGCCGACGGGATTGGAGGACACGACGTGCCCGTCACGGAGTGGCTCGACGCGAACGGCGTCGGCGGCGATGCCGCCTCATTCGTGAAGGCGTTCGCGGCCGCGATGGGTGGCGGCGACCCGAGCCGCATGTCCATGCTGGGACTGCTGCTGGACGCCGCCGAGGAGAGCTACCGGTTCGCCGATATCTTCACCGACTTCGGCTCGATGTTCGCCGAGGGCACCTCGAGCCTCGTGGACGCGATCGTCCGCCAGGCCGCTGCCGACGTGCGTCTGCTGAGCCCGGTCGTCCGCGTCAGATCGTCCGTTGACGGGATGACCCTCGACATCGCCGGGGGCGGCGAGGTCCGGGCATCGGCCGCGGTTGTCGCTCTCCCACTGCACGTCTGGGTCGACGTGTCGTTCGACCCCCCGCTCGCGGATCCGAAACGACGGGCGGCGATCGGCGGGCATGCGGGAGCGGTCACCAAGACGCTCGCGCTCGTGGAGCAGGTACCGGATCGGGCCGTGGGCGTGGGCTGGCCGGCGCCGCTCCAGGCCGTGATCGTGGGACCCGAGGTGCCCGGCGGCCGGCTCGTGACCGGGTTCTCCGGGACCCGGTCGATCCGGGCGGACGACCGCGACGGCGTCGAGCGGGGGATCCGGGAATACTTCCCCGATGCGAAGGTGCGAGCCGCCGACGGCCACGACTGGGTCGCCGACCCGTACTCGAAGGGCACCTGGTTCGCCCCCAAGCCGGGGTGGTACGCCGAGGATGCCTCGTCGCGCCGTCGCCGTCAGGGCCGGATCGCGTTCGCCGGGTCCGACATCGCCGCCGAAGGCGCTGGATGGATCGAGGGCGCGATCCGATCTGGACACGAAGCCGCCGCCGACGTCACCCGCATCCTCTCGGGCTGAGACGAGTGGAGACCGGTCGGTCAGCCGGCCGCGATCAGCGCAACGCCGAGGAACGCCGCGACGACGCCCGCCACCTGCCACCGAGCGAGCTGCTCGTGCAGGAACCAACGCGCCAGCAGCACCGTCGCGACAGGGTAGAGGGAGCCGAGCACCGAGACGAGGGTGAGCAGCCCTTCCCGCGACGCGAGCGCGAACAGCACGTTGGCCCCGTTGTCGAGCGCCCCGACGCCGGCGAGGATGCCCAGCTCCCTTCCGGTCGGGCGCCTCGCATGCCGTGCTGTGGCGACGGCCGCGATCACGAACAGGGGCACCGATACCACCCTGACCATCAGCGATGCCCACAGGGCGCTCGCCTCTCCCGCGACGTCGAGCGATGTCACGAAGAGCCCCAGGAACAGAGCGGCCACGAGTGCGAGCCCGACGCCGCGGGTCCCTCTCACTTCCGCCCCACCAGGTGGCTCGGGAGCGCGCACGGCCAGCAGCACGCCCGCCCCCGCGACCGCCATGCCGACGAGCTGCACGGTCGTCGGACGTTCCCCCTGCAGGAAGCCGACGATCACCGGCACCGCGCCCGAGAGGGAGGCGACGGGGGCGACGATGCTCATGCGGCCGATCGCGAGCCCTCGATAGAGCGAGGCGAGCCCGATCGCCCCGGCGAGCCCCCCGAGCGCCCCGGCGACGAGGAACCGCGCCTCGGGCCGGGGTTCGCCGAGCCCCACCACGAGCGCCGAGGTGAGGATCAGCCCGGCGCCCTGACTGACGACCATGACGACGGCCGTCGGAAGGCGCCTCGACATCAGGCCGCCGACGAAGTCGGCGGTGCCCCACGTCAGGCCCGAGGCCAGAGCGAGCCCGAACGAGTACACGCAGCGCTAGCCGGGCGCCGAGAACGGCACGAGCCTGGCGCCGTCCTTCCACACCTGAACGATGCGGGACTCGAGGTCGTCGAAGTCGAGCGGGTCGCCCCGGACCAGCACGAGATCGGCCTGTTTCCCCGTTTCGATCGTGCCGAGGTGGTCCTGCAACCCCATCAGCTCGGCGGCGCTCGCGGTCGCCGCGCGCAATGCCTGGGCCGGGGAGAAGCCATGCGCGGCCATGTGTCGCAGCTCGTTCAGGTTCGTGCCGTGGGGCGCCACCGGGCAGTCGGTGCCCATCGCGACCTTCACACCGGCGTCGGCCGCGAGTCGCATCGCGTCGAACTCAGGCCGGCCGAGCTCCCGTAGCTTCTCGCGCACCTGTACCGGCACCTTCTCGTCGGCAGCCAGTGCTTCGGTCGTGTCGCCAGCCGTCAGCGTCGGTACGAGCCAGGCGCCGTGCTCGACCATCATCTCCGCCGCCTCGGCGTCGAGGAAGGTCCCGTGATCGATCGAGCGGACACCGGCGCGCACCGCACGCTTGATGCCCTCCGCCCCGTGTGCGTGCGACATCACCCAAGTGCCCAGGTCGGCCGCGGTGCCTACGATGGCGTCGACCTCCTCCTGCGAGTAGTTCGGCTCACGAGGATCGTCGGCGGGTGAGAGGAACCCGCCGCTCGACGCGATCTTGACGACGTCCGCCCCGGCCCGGATCACCTCACGCACCTTGGCGCTCACCCCCTCGACCCCATCGCAGACACCCGAGGGCATGCCCGGGTACTCCACGCCGAAGACCCCGCGAGCGCCGCTCGGAAGCCAGGGGTCGTTGTGGCCGCCGGTCATCGACAGCATCGTCACCGAGAGCTGCATCCGTGGGCCGATGAGCGAACCCTCGTCGACGGCGGACCGAAGGCCTGCGTCGGCGCCCGAGGCGTCTCGGACCGTCGTGATGCCGAGCACCAGCGTCTGCCGCAGGTTCTCCGCCATGCGGAAGAACGGCAGGGAGAACGGCTCCTGCATGCGCGCGAACTCGTCGAAGTCCTCGTAGCGATACGCGAGGTGCACGTGGCAATCGAACAGGCCGGGCAACAGGGCCATGCCGCCGCAGTCGACGCCGTCGTCGCCGTCGAGGTCCGGCCCGACCTCGACGAAGCGACCGTCGTCGATCACGACGTCCGCCTCAGCGGGGGCGGCTCCGGAACCATCGAACACCACGCCACCGTGGAACACCGTCCTGCTCACGGTTCACGCCTCCTCGGAGTGCCGCCCTAGACTCGCGCCGAACCCTACCTGCCACGAGGAGTGAGCGAACGTGGACCTGAGGCTCTCCGATGACGACCGGACATTGCAGCAGAAGGCACGCGCGTTCACCGACGACGTGTTGGTGCCGCTCGAAGACGAGTGCGAGGCCAACGACGGTCTGACGACCGAGAGCCACGAGGGTGCCAAGCGGGCCGTGCTCAAGTGGGAGTTCCATGGCATCAACCACGCGGTCGAGGACGGCGGGCGGGGCTACGACACGTTCCGGCAGATGCTGATCGAAGAGCAGTGGGGACGAGCGACCGGGGCGTTGTGGGACATCCCCTGGCGGCCGTCGATCCCACTCGCGCGGGGCACCGAGGAACAGAAGGAACGCTTCCTTCGACCCGCGATCAGAGGCGAGCGCCGCGACGCGTACGCGATCACCGAGGAGGGCGCCGGGTCGGACGTGACGGCGGTCGCGACGACGGCGCGCCGCGACGGCGACGCGTGGGTGATCGACGGCGAGAAATGGCACGTGACGAGCGGCGACGTCGCGGACTTCTTCCTCGTGCACGCCCACGTCGATGGTGACGCCGCCAAGGCCACGGTTTTCCTCATCGATAAGGACACACCGGGGGTGCGACTCGTGCGGACGCCACGGTACACGCACACCTTCGTCTTCGAGCATCCGATCTACGCGTTCGACGGCGTCCGGGTCGGCGACGACCGCGTCCTCGGGGAGATCGGCGAGGGCTTCGAGCTCACGAAGGACTGGTTCGTGGAGGAGCGCATCATGATCGGTGCGCGCACGATGGGCGCGAGCGCCCGCGCACTCGAGCTGTCCCTCGCGTTCGCGCAGGAACGACGACAGTTCGGCCGACCGATCGTGGAGTTCCAGGCCGTCGAGTTCATGCTCGCCGACATGGCAGCCGAGGTCATGGCCGCCAAGTCGTTGCTCTACCGCGTCTGCTGGGACGCGGCCCGCGGCGATGCGACGAGGAAGCAGACCCACGCGATGGCGAGCGCGGTGAAGCTCGTGTGCAGCGAGACGGCCGGGCGGGTGATCGACAAGGCCGTCCAGATCTTCGGCGGCCGTGGGTACATGCGGGAGCAGCCGGTCGAACGCATGTACCGCGAGCTCCGCGTCGACCGCATCTGGGAAGGCACCAGCGAGATCCAGCGGCTCGTGATCGGCAACGAGCTCCGGAAGCGCGGCGCTGATCTCTACACAGGATGGCCGACCCGGGCGTAGGCTGAGATCTCCACCAGGGAGGACGTGCCCATGGGCCGCGGCGGCTGGACGGAGCATCCGGAGCGCGACAACAACCCCGACCCGTCGACGACCCAATGGACGGGCGCCGACCTGCAGACCTCGACCGAGTACGTCCAGACCGCCTCTGAGGTCGCGCCGGCGATGCGGAAGGCGAACCTCGCCAAGGCGGCTCGCGCCGCCTCGCATCGGCGTGGTGAGTTCCGGTGGTACGAGCTCCGGGCGAGGCGCCGCTGCCGCAAGCAGAGGTCGCGAACCACGGACCTCGCTACAGGCCGGTGACCGACGTGGGTGCCGCTGACGCCCCGACGATGCCCTGCCACGCCAGCACCGAGTAGGTCAGGCCACCGCACCCAGCACGAGCGCAACGACAGCCGACGTGGTGGCCGGGCCGCCGAGAGACGACAGGAATGCGCCGAGGATCACGAAGCCAGGACGCATCTTGTAGGCCAGAGCACGACGGTCGTCGCGAACCCGGCGACGCCGCAGAGGGCCGCGACGACTCCGAGCGGATCGCTACGTGGAGAGGTGGTGCCGATCGCGACGTTCGTTCATGGCTCCATGGAACTCCCTGCGCGGGGGCATGGCGCAACGGCCGGATGCCCCAAGGCCCAGGTCTCACGCTCCGTCGAGACATCCACGCACCTCGTCGGGGAGGCCGGGGATATCGAGCCCGGCGCCGCCCCGCACGAAGTCGTAGGGGACGCCCGTCCACCGTCCCGGCAGACCTGGATACGCTCGCGCCTCGGTGTCGGCCGAGTCCCATTGGAAGCCCGTCCAGTCCGGCGAGCGGAACCCGTTCGTGTCGTAGGGCGCCACCGCCGCCACCCCGCGGCCGAACCGGCGGGCCTCGACGATGAACCTGCCCTGATAGCTCCAGTCCGACTCAACGAACAGCTTGATGTACCAACGGTCGATCTCGAGGATGTACCCCTTGTCGGACGGGGGCGACTCCGGGCCGGTGAAGTATCGCATGTCGACCACGGTGAACTCGCCGTCGACCGGCGCCGTGCGCCGTACGATGCCCAGGGGATCGGTGTACAGCGGCGTATCGCGCGGCGGCGTGCGCCAGCCTTCGACGCAGGTCGGAGATGCGGCGCCGCGGGTCTTCGGGGGCGGGTCGGGCACTGCGGCTTGCGTGGGAGACGGCGCGACGCTCGCCGAGGGCGTAAATGCGTCGCTCGGGGTGGCGGTCTCCGTCGACGGGACCGCCCCGAAACCGCCGCCGCGCTCGCGATCGTTCCCTCCGTCACAGGATGTGGCACCCAGAGCGAGCAGCACGAGGATCGCGACGAGCAGGCGCACGGGCGGCCGCGACCTGGAAGGGGGTTGGGCTCGGCGCGACACGGGCGACAGTATCAGGGCGCGATGTGACGAAGCTGTGTGCACGGTGGGGCCAAGGATAGCGACGACACAATGACTGATATAGATGGACCCATGCCCGAGCGGATGCATCCTCGCGACGAGGAACGCGCTCCCGCGCACCCGATCCCGTACCTCACACGGCGCCGGTTCCTGCAGGGTTCGGCGATGGCGGTCGCCGGGGGCGTGCTCTTCTCCTGCACCGGCGGCAAGGTCGTGCCGAGGCTCGGCGACCCGACGCCCGAGATCGACACGGCGACGCCGATCAAGCGGGTCGTCTACATCATGTTGGAGAACCGCAGCTTCAACACGATGTTCGGCAGGTTCCCGGGTGTCGAGGGAACGACCGTGGGGCTGGAGTACGGCAGGGAGAAGCCGTTGATCCGCTGCCCGGAGTGGCTGCCCGGCGACATCCCCCACGACCGCGCCGCGCACCTCAACTGCGTCAACGGCGACAAGATGGACGGGTTCGGCAACGGAGAGTTCGGTTCGACCTACGCGTACTCCATCTTCGACGAGGACCAGATCCCGAACTACTGGACGTGGGCCCGGGAGTACGCGCTCTCCGACCACTTCTTCGCGAGCGTCGGCGGTCCCTCGTACCCGAACCACTATTACTTCGTCGCCGGGCAGTCCGGCGGCGTGCTCGACAACCCGGAGAACATCGAGACGAGGGTCACCGACGGCAAGCGCTTCAAGAGTTGGGGATGCGACGCGCTCGGCGACGACGTGTTCGTGTTCGTCAAGGACGATAAGGGGAACCTCACGAAGCGCGACACGTGCTTCAACTACCGCACGGTCGGCGAGCAGCTCACCGATGTCGGCGTCGACTGGACCTACTACTCGGCCTCACCGGGACAGGTCGGCTACTTCTGGAACGCCTACAACGGCATCGGGAACGTGTTCCACTCGGACCTCTGGGAGCAGCACATGCGCCCGATCGACCGGATCGTGAACGACATCGAGGCGGAGAAGCTGCCGGCGGTGACGTGGGTGACCCCTCGGTTCGAGCTCTCCGACCACCCGCCGTACTCGACCGGGCACGCCCACAACTGGGTCAGCGAGATCGTGAACGCGGTGATGCGCAGCCGGATGTGGGAGCACACGGCGATCTTCCTCACGTGGGACGAGTGGGGCGGCTTCTACGACCCCGTGACCCCTCCGGTCGTCGACGACCTCGGACTCGGCGTGCGGGTGCCACTGCTCACGATCAGCCCGTACACGGAGCGAGGCGTCATCGACACCGAGGTCGGCGAGTTCTCCACACCGCTCCGGTTCATCGCCGACAATTGGGGCCTGCCCTACCTGACCCCGCGCATCGAGAACACGCACTCGTTCGAACACGTCTTCGACTTCAAGAAGGCGCCGCGCGAGCCGGTCTTCGGCCGCGAGAGCGCCCCGACCTTCGGGGGCGCGTTCGCCTTCCCCGAGGGCTTCGAAGGGTGGCAGCCGGGCACCGTGCCCAACGAAGACCATTTCATCTAGTGCCGGGGATCGGCCGCCTCCCCGACGTGCACGATCTCGGCATCGGACTCCGGGAACATCAGCCCTTCGTGACCGTCCTCCCAGCGGACGAGGAACGGAGGACCACCGTCATCACCCCGGACCTCGACGATCTCGGCGTCTCGATCGGGTTCTCCGATCCGGTGGCCCCTGATCCTGAGCACGTCACCGGCCGCTGCTTTCATCGCCTTCCTCCCTCACTACGGCTGCTCCATCCGTCGGCCGACCCTCTTCGTCGACCACATCAACAGGGTAGCCCCGCTCAGCCGGTCCTGCGGTCCTCGATCTCCCACGCGTGGTCGAGCACGTGCCAGGCGGTCCGCCGAAGGAAGCGCCGAGGCTTCCACCGCTTGCCACCTCGCGGACCGCGCTCGGGCAGGTCTCCCGCCTTCGCTCGATCGAGCCCCTCGAGCAGAGCGGCACGTTCGGCCAGACGGCCCGCCCACGCATCCGCCTCGTCGACCTCCACCGTGTCTCCCGTCAACATGCGCAGGTAGCCGGCCTCGGCGCCGACGACATGGGCGACGATCGCGTCGAGCCCGCGGCCGCCGCCGCGTGGCCCCTTGCGCAGCTCGATCCCCTCGGCGGCGGCGGCCGCTCCGTCGAAGGCGGCCCAGCAGCCTTCCAGCACCCTGCGGGCCCGGGTCCACTCACGGGCCGGGACCGGCTCGTCGTCGGCGTCGTAGACGCCGTCGGGCGCGCCGAAGTCGGTCGTGGCGTTGCCGGCCACCCGCTCGATCACGTGGAAGCTCTCCGACGATCTCGGCGCCGAGAAGCGCACGCCCGACGCCTTCATCGCCTGGGCGTAGCGCTCTCCGTAGGACCAGAGGGCCTGCAGCGCCTCGTCCTCGTCGCGGCCGGCGCGGCACCATCCCGGCCATGCGACGGCGCTCGCGAACGTGCGCTTGCTCCCGGCCTCGATCAGGCAGTCGACCGGTGTCGGCATCGGAGGGCCCCCTCACGGGATCGAGACGATGTAGTCCTCGGCCCCGTCGTCCCATTCCAGCGCCACCGACCCGTGGGTCGCGGCCGCCTTGCAGAACTGCAGGAACCCCCCATAGCCGTACTGCTTCTCGCTGAACCCGGGCCGAGCCTTTCGCACCCGGTTCTTCAGACCCGAGAGCTGCACGGGGCCGTTCCGGGCGAGATCGGCGACGACGTCGTGGAGCAGCTCGAAGGCCTCGGCCTCACCGCCTTCGGTGGGAAGCGAAACCTCGGGGTCGCCCTTGGCCGATCCCTCGCTCAGCTCGACCACGTTCCGCTCCTGGAGATGTCGGAGCAGTTCGCCGAACGCCCGGAAGCCGTGGTCGGCCTCACTGAACGTCGGATCCTTGCGAAGCAGCGCCCGCTTGACCGACGAGGCCAGCACCGGTCCGGTCGCGCTTCGTTCGAGGCCGGCCACCGTCTGCGCGATCAGGATCGCGAGCTGATCCTCGTCGAGCGGCGCGGTCTCGGGCTGCTCCTCGTCATCGATCACCCGGTCGTCGACCGGCTCCGCCTCGGCCGTGGCGGGCGGCGTCCCGGACGCTTCACTTCCTCGGTTCCTGCGGCCGCGGCGACGCCGCTCGGCCGGCACGTCGACACCCTCGAGCGACTCGTAGTAGAGGAACTCGTCGCACGCCGGCGGAAGCAGCTTCGATGTCGACTCCTTGATCCCGACGCCGATGACACGCTTGTCCAGCTCGCGGAGCTTGTGCACGAGCGGCGTGAAGTCGCTGTCGCCGGTGCAGATCACGAACGTGGTGACGTAGTCGCGCTCGAACGCCATCTCGAGCGCGTCGACGGCCAGCTTGATGTCGGCCGAGTTCTTGCGCGAGGCGCCCATCCGTTGCGGGATCTCGATCAGCTCGACATGGCTGCGTGTGAGCATGCGACGGTCCTCGTCCCAGTAGGACCAATCCGCGTACGCCTTGCGCGAGATCACCCTTCCTCGCTCGGCGAGCGCGTCGAGCACGGGTCGCAGGTCGAAGCGCATGCCCTCGAGTCGATCCCGCGCCCCGATCGCGAGGTTCTCGTAGTCGAGGAACAATGCGATGCGGTCGTCGTCGGGGTTCATCGCGTCAGCCTAGCCGCCGCATGGGGCGCAGGCCTTCGAGCGGAGGATCAAGCGGAACCGTCGGGTCGCGATGTCTCGGCGGGTTCGACGTCCTCCGGGAGCCCCAGAACGACGGGGTCGGCCGCCTCGATCGGCGTGCCCGCCTCGACGAGGCCGGCCGCGCGGTCGGCGTCACGCTTCGCGCGAGCGAGCCGCCGCTCCTCACGAGCGGCCGCCTTGCGCGCCTTCACGTCCTGGCGCTGACGCTTCCCGTAGCTCTCCGGCATGCAACAAGGGTACCCGGCGCGGACCGATGGTGCCCCGGGCGGGTTCAGGCTGGCTCATGCGCCGCAACAGACCTTCGCGACGGTGTCGAACGGCAGCCCTCGAGACCGGTCTCAGTCCCCCCGCCCATCGGGCAACAGGATCCGCAGCACCAAGGTCACGATCGAGACGATCAGGGCCGCCCAGAAGTACGCCCAGAACCCCTCGATCTCGATGCGGTCGGTGAAGGCCGTAGTCACCCAGAGAACGATCATGTTGATGACGATGGCGAACAGTCCGAGCGTGATGATCAGGAACGGGATGCTGAGGATGCGCAGCAACGTTCCGAGCACGGCGTTCACGAGTCCCAGGATCGCCGACACGATCAGGAGCGACGTCAGCCCCTCGCGAAGCTCGATGCCAGGTACGAGTTGTGCCGCAACGAACACGGCCACGGCGGTGATCCCCCATCTGATCAGTATCCGCACCGGACCCCTCTCTCCGGCTCAGCGGCCGGCCACCGCGTGACCGGCCAGCTCGCGGATCACCCGATCGTGGATGGCGCCGTTCGAGGACATGAGATTGCAGCCAGGAGTCGGTGGTGAGCCCTCCAGCGTCGTGGTCCGACCGCCGGCCTCCTGCACGATGATCTGGACCGCGAACCAGTCCCAGGGGCCGCACGGCTCGTGCTCGAGGAGGACGTCGGCGGAGCCGCGCGCCACGAGCATGTGACCCCAGGCATCGCTCACACCGCGCGTGCGCCTCGCCGACCCCGCCAGCGAGCGGAACCCATCCCAATAGCGTCCCCGCATCCATTCCTCGACCCCGGAGTGCAGCACCATGGCGTCCTCGATCTCCTCGACGCCGGAAACTCGGATGGGGACTCCGTTGAGTGTGGACCCCTGTCCGATCACGGCCTCGTACCGCTCGTGCACCGCGGGTGCGTTCGCGACTCCGACGACCGGCCGACCGTCGTCGACCAATGCGATCAAGGTGCTCCAGAGCTGGATACCGTCGATCAGGTTGCGGGTGCCGTCGATCGGATCGACGACCCAGGTCCTCCGGCCGCCCGGCGTCTCGCCCTCTTCCTCGCCGAGGAAGCCGTCATCGGGGAAGCGCGCCCGCACGGCCTCCCGAAGCGCGCGCTCGATCGCGACGTCGGTGTCGGTCACCGGCGTCGCGTCGTGCTTCTGGCGCACGCCGAAGTTCCCCTCGGTCCACCGAGCGGAGATCGAGGCCGCCATGTCCGCGAGCTCTCGCGCGAACTCGAGCTCCTCGCCCCACGGTGCCGGGATCATCGGTCGCCCCCGGCCCTCAACCGGGGGTTGAGGATCTCCTCGAGCGCATAGCCGCACATCGTGAACGCCAGCACGACGGAGACGATCGCGAGGCCGGGGGGCAGCAGCCACCACCACTGGCCCCCGCTGATCGCCCCAGCGATGAACGCCTCGTAGATCATCGTTCCCCACGAGATGCTGGTCGGGTCGCCGAGCCCCAGCAGCGCCAGCGTCGTCTCGGACAGGATCGCCAGTGCGATCGCCAGCACGGTGTTCGCGAGGATGACCGGCACGAGGTTCGGCAGCACGTGGCGAGTGGCCAGATGCCACTCCGAGCCGCCGAGGGCCCTGGACCGTTCTACGAAGGGACGCTGCTTCACGCTGAGCGTCTGGGCGCGCACGAGCCGGGCGGTCGAGGCCCACGACGTGATGCCGATCACGAGGATCACGTTCAGCAAGGTCGGACCGAGGATCGACGCGAGGGCGATCGCCAGGGGGATCCACGGGATGACCAGGAACCAGTTCGAGACCGCGTTGAGCAAGCCGTCGGTCCGGCCGCCGACGTAGCCGCCGGTCACGCCCACCGACGTGCCGATCGACGCCGCGATCGCGGTCGCCGCGAAGCCGACCAGCAACGAAACCCGGGCGCCCCAGATCGTGAGGGTGAGCACCGACCGTCCGAAGACGTCGGTGCCCAAGGGATACTCGACGGACGGCGGGGCCAGCACGGGCCCCGACGCGAACGCCTCCTGCGTGTCGCGCTGGTCGGTCAAGACAGGCGCCAGCAGGGCCACGGCCACGGCCACCACGAGGATGGCGACGCCGATCATGCCCATCCGACTTCGCCGATAGTCGCGGCGGAAGGCCGCGAAGGCGCGTCGCCGGCGCACCCGCGCTGCCGCACGCGCGGAGCTGGGGACAGCGTCGGCGAGCACGTCGGATCCGGCGGCCATCAGCGATCGTGGACCCGCGGGTCGATGTACCCATACGACAGGTCGGCCGCGAGATTGAAGGCGATCACGAGGAAGCTCGACAGCAGGAACACCCCCTGGATCACGGGGAAGTCCTGGTTGTCGATCGCCTGGAACGTGAGGAGCCCGAGTCCCGGCCAGTTGAAGATGGACTCGATCACGACGGCGCCCCCCAGCACGAAGCCGAAGCTGTAGAAGATGAGCGTGACGATCGGCAGCAGCGCGTTCGGCACCGCGTGCCCCCGCCGAACCTCCCGATCGGTGAGGCCCTTCGCGCGAGCGGTCGTCAGGTAATCCTCGTGGGTCACCTCGACCATCGAGGAGCGCATGATCAGGACGTATTCGCCGATGTAGGCGAGAGCGAGCGTGAGGACGGGAAGGAACGCGTGTGTCATCACGTCGGCAACGTAGGCCGCTCCCTCGGGTGGCGGGCTCGACGAATACCCGCCCAGCGGGAAGAGCCCGAGCCACACGCCGAAGACGACGAGCAGCATCATCCCTAGCCACCCCTCCGGGGTCGAGTAGAGCACGAGTGATGCGCCGACGGACCCGGCATCGGTGCTTGATCCTCGGCGCCACCCCGCGTGGATGCCGAGCCACACGCCGACGGCGACCGAGATGATCGTCGCAGGCAACACGAGCACGACGGTGGGCCACACCCGGTCGGCGAGCACGGAGGTCACCGGCCTGCCGGAGGTGTAGGAGACGCCGAAATTGCCCCGGACGGTATCCCAGAGGTAACCGGGTACCTGAGCTGGCAACGAACGATCGAGGCCGAAGTCCTCGATCAGCGCCTGGATCTCATCGGGCGACAGGCGCTGGTTCCTCGCGATGGTGTCCACGGGGCTGCCCGGCATCACCCGGAACAGCACGAAGTTGAACAGCATCACGAACAGGAGCGTGCCCGCGGCGCCGAGCAGCTTCCGGCCGACGTAGCCCTGCACGCGCTACTCGCGTTCGTCTTCGCCGGAGCGCCGGATCCGCGACACGAGCGCCCAACCCAGAACGAGGGCACCCGCGACCGCCCCCCAGACCCACAACGGGATCGCGCCGGAACCGGATGAGACGGCTCCCCCCTCGGCCGCGCTCACCGGCTCGATGTCCATGTACGGGTAAGGCAGGTACCCGAACACCATGTATCCGTCCGGCGGCGGCGTCGGCGAGTACCCGGTGAAGGTGTCCGTGCGGTAGGCCTCGAGATCGGCGGCGTAGAACAGGATGACCTCGGCGACGTCCTCGTAGAGGAACCGCTGCATCTCGGCGACGAGGTCCCTGCGTTCCTCGACCGACGTCGCTTGCTGCTGCTCGGTGTAGAGCTCGTCGTACTCGGGGTTCGAGTAGCACCCGTCGCTCCAGTTGCCGCACTGGGCCGTGGTGAAGACCGACAGGATGAAGTCGGGGTCGGGGTCGGGCGTCCATCCCCAGAGATAGGCATCGAACGTGCCCCGCGTCCAGACCTGGTTCATCGCGCCGTCTCCGACGGCCTTGACCTGGGATCCGATGCCGATCTCACCGAGCCAGCCGGCGATCAGCCTGGCGGTGGCCGGCGCCTCGACGACGCTCGACGCAGCGACCAGCTCGAGCTCGACGGGTTCACCGCCTCCGGGCATCTCTCGGACCCCGTCGTCGTCGGTGTCGAGGTAGCCGGCCCCGTCGAGCATCGAGTTCGCCGCCTCGAGATCGAACGACTGTTCCTGGCCCGCAGGAGGCTGCCAATGCCACGGGCTCGAGGGCGGCATCACGCTCGTGCCCGCCACGCCGTTGCCCAACAGCACCTTGTCGACGAGGGCCTGCTTGTCGATGGCGTGCGCGATCGCGGTCCGCACGGTCAGATCGTGCAAGGCGGGGTGGTTCGTCGCGGCCGGGTTCTGGCCGCCGAAGTTGAAGGCCAGGTTCAGGAACGTTCGCCCCACGGCCTCGTGCACCGCGATGTTCGGCTGCCCCTCGAGCGAACGTGCGATGTTGGGCGGGAGCCCCGAGACGAGATCGACCTCGCTGTCGCGCAACGCCAGCGCCATCGTTTCGGGGTTGTCGAAGGCCCGGAACACGATCTCATCGACCTTCGGAGCGCCGCCCCAGTAGTCCTCGTTGGCCTCGACGCGCCAGAATCGACCTTCCTCCCACTCGGCCAGCTGGAACGGGCCGGAGCCGATGGCCGGGATGTTCTCGAACTGCCTTCCCGCCTTGGCGTCGCCGTCGAACTCCGACCAGATGTGCTCCGGAAGTATCGGGACGAACGGTGGCGCGACGGGCGCGAGGCTCGGCGATGTCATCGTCCACACGAGGGTGGAATCGTCCGGCGTCTCGAACACGGGGTCGTACGGCAGGTAGTTGTTGTAGGCCCCGATCTTGTTGTCGAGAGCGAAGCGGTACGTGAACGCCACGTCCCGAGCGGTCACGGGCGTGCCGTCGTGCCAGGAGGCGTCGTCCCTGATATGGAACGTGTAGGTCATGCCGTCGTCGGAGACACCGCCGTTCTCCTTCGTCGGCACCTCGGTCGCGAGCCCGGGCGCCGCCTCGAGCGTCTGCTCGTCGAACGCCAGCAGCATGTCGTAGTTGATCGCGAGGAACTCGTACTCCGCCCCGCAGCCGCAGGCGCGAAGGGGGTTCGAGGTGTACAGGTCGTAGCTCATGCCCACGGTCAGCGTCGACCGCTCTTCGGTAGGCGTCGCGCTCTGCGCCAGGGCGGGCACCGCCAACGCCGTCAAGGCCGCGAGCACGACCAACGGTGTGAGCGTCCGTCTCATGTTCTGCTTCCCTCCCGTCGAGGATCGGTCAGATCGGGTTGGTCCATGCCGAGCGGCCTCGCTCGTCGCTCACCTGTATCCGGGCGTACGTGAGATCGTCGGGCTCGGGGTGGAACCGCGCGCGCACGATGGCTCCCGAACCCGAACCGTCTCGCTCGAGGATGCGAGATCGTTCCAGGCGCGCCCGCGGGCCGGCCCCGACCGAGAGGCCACGCTCGAAACCCGAGCGAAGGATCACGGTGGCGGCCGGGCTGCAGCGCACCTCGATCGCCCCGCCGTCGCGACGGACGTCGTGGATCTCGGGACCGTTCGTCGCGTAGAAGGACCCGGTCGCGAGCGCCTGGAGCACGGCTTCCTGCGTGCGGTCCGCGGCTCGCACCATCGTCCAACCGTCGCCGATGTCGAACCCCGGGTAGTGGGAGTCGTCGGTCGCGATGCCGAACAGCAGCCGCCCCCGATCGAGCGCGAGGTCCCAGATGTAGGACGAGTCGCCGCGTCCCGTCTCACGCTCCGCGCTCGCGTTGTAGAGCTCGAAGCCGGCAACCCCTTCGGCCTCGAACACGACCTCGAGCGGCAGCCCGCTCCAGTACGGGTGAGCGACGAACGCGACCCCACCCTGCGCGGTGATGTTCGCAGCCGCGGTCGACAGGTCGGGGAACGTCTTGAACAGGTAGTTGTCGACCTGTTCCCAATACGCGCGATCCCCGCCGGGGTCATCGGGGATCTCCTCGATGCCGATCGCGAGGATCTCGGTGTACCGGCCCTTCGCGAGTGGATCGACGGCGAGCTCCGCACCCTGGATCACCAGCATGCGCTCGGTCGAGGGGCTCGATGTCAGCGTCCAATGGTCGGTGATCGCGACGATGTCGAACCCCATCCATTCGTGGTGCTGCACGTGCCGCTCGGGGGGAAGATCGCCATCGGTACGGTCCGTGTGCGTGTGCAGGGCCGCTTTCAGCCACACGCCCTCGGAATCGAAGGGATTGGGACCCGGCTCGATCACATCGTTGCTCCACGTTGGTCGGACGGTTACGGGGCACGCTAGCCGCGCCGAGGTCGCAGGAACAGTCAGTCGTTGCCCTGATGGCAACGACTGAGAAGGTTCACCTCGGCGGCACCTGGAACGGCTCGCCGGGCGGCCCCGTGTCCAGCCGACGACCGATCGCGGTCGCGGTCTCGATCGCCAGGCGGCCGAGCCTGGGGAGCTCGCGTGCAGGCAGTCGGGAGCTTGGCCCCCCCACGCTCACCGCCGCCACCGCTCGTCCCCGGGACCAGACGGGAGCAGCCGCGGTGCTGAGTCCGTCCTCGAGCTCGCCGATCGATCGCTCGTACCCTCGCCGACGGACCTCGTGGAGTCGTTCCCGGAGCGACTCGGGGTCGAGGATCGTCCGCTCGGTGCGAGGCGCCAACGGGCGGGCCAGGAACCTCTCGAGGTCGGCGTCGTCGAGATGTGCGAGCAGCACCTTCCCGGTCGAGCTGCAGTGCGCAGGCGAGCGGCGGCCCGCCCAGTCGGCGAAGACCACCCGCTCGTGACCGGTCACCTGGTCGATGTAGAGGACGTCCCCCCCGTCAAGCACACCGAGCGAGACCGTCTCACGGGTCGTGCGAGACAACGCTTCCAGCTCGGGCCGTGCTCGGCTGACCGCGCCGAGCTCGGTGAGCGCACCCGCGGCGTAGCGAACGATGCCGATGCCGATACGGTACCGGCGTCGATCGGACCGCTCGACGAGCCCGTGACCGCTCAGTGTTCCGAGCAGCCGTGACGCGGTGGCCTTGTGGACCCCCAGAGCATCGGCGACCTCCGTGACGGTCAACCCCTCGGGGCTGTCCGCGAGCAGGTCGAAGACCGCTGCCACACGATCGACGGCCTCGGTCGCTCGCATGCCCTCGAGACTATGCTGGGGCCTCAATGGCCGTCTACGAGTACATCTGCCTCGCGTGTGAGCAGCCGTTCGAGCAACGCCGAGCGATCGGCTCGGCGGTCGACACGGCGCTCGCCTGCCCTGCATGCGGGGACGAGCGGGTGCGTCGCCGCTTCTCCGTGTTCGGGACCGGCGCCGCTCCGGTGGACAGCGGCGAACCGCGGCGGTCGGCCGGGGGATGCTGCGGCGGCGGCGCCTGCGCCTGCGGCCACTGAATCGGCCGGACCAGTGGCAATCCTCCGGAACCCGAGCAGAGGCGACCGACCTACGCTTCCCATCGATGGATGCACGTTCGCTCGACTTCTGGCTCGGTAACTGGGACTGCACCTGGAGCGGAGGACACGGCACGAACTCGGTCGCCCGCGAGCTCGACGGGCGGGTCGTCGTGGAGCGGTTCGAAGCGCGGGGCCCCGGATCCTTCCGTGGGATCAGCCTGTCGGTCTTCGACGAGGAGATGGGCTGGCGACAGACCTGGGCCGACTCCAACGGCGGCTACTGGCACCTCGTCGGTTCAGCGCTGCCCGATCGAAGCCTGATCTTCGCCACACCAGGTCCCGTCGACGCGGAGCGCGTGTTCAAGCGCATGGTCTTCTCCGACATCGAGCGCGATCGCTTCCACTGGCGATGGGAGTCCTCGCTCGACGGGGAGCGATGGCAGGAGCGATGGGCGATCGACTACACCCGGCGGGCCTGAGCTATCGCAGCCGGATCTTCTCCGACGTCTCGACCTGGATCACCTTCCCGTCCTGGAGCACCAGCACGACGGTCCCGTAGGCGATGTCTCCGAGCAGGTCGTGCACGTGGAGCAGCAGCTCTCGCTGCGACGCAGGGAGCGATGCGAAGCGAAGCACCTCGGCCGGGATCTCCCGGTCGGAGGCACCCTCTCCCCCGTCGACGACCCTCAACGGAACACTCACTCCTGCGCTCGGACCTCTTCGTGATCGAAGGCCTTCGGGTTCCTGAGGTCGACGCTCACGAGATCGCCTTCCGCCGCGCCGTCGAGCTCGCTCTGAGGCACGTGGGCCACCAGCATGTGATCGCCCCCGCCGTCCAGGCGGATCGTGAGCCGCGCGAGCCACCCGAGCGAGGAGACGCGTTCCACCCGCCCGAGCGCGCGATCGGCACCGTCACGGCCGTGACCGTTCGACCCCTTCGGCGCGATCCGGACATCGTGAGGTCGCACGTAGGCGGTCGCCGCGGCGCCTTCGGTGAGGTGCTCGGCCCCCGGCACTCGGAACGCTCCGAGGTGCACGTGACCGCCCCGGACCACGCCGTGGAGCACGTTGGCCGAGCCCACGAACCCCGCGACGAACGGGGTCTTCGGATCGTCGTAGATCTCTCCCGGTGAGCCCACCTGTTCCACGGCGCCCTCGTGCATCACGACCACCTGGTTCGCGAGCTCGAGGGCTTCCTCCTGGTCGTGGGTGACCAGCAGGCTCGTCACGCCGAGCTCGCGATGCAGCTCGTCGAGCCACTGGCGGAGATCCTGTCGCACCTTGGCGTCGAGGGCCCCGAACGGCTCGTCGAGCAGCAGCACGTCGGGTCTCGGAGCCAAGGCGCGAGCGAGCGCGACACGTTGGCGCTGCCCGCCCGAGAGCTGGTCGGGGTAACGCTTGGCGAAATGCGTGAGGTGCACGAGCTCGAGCAGCTCGTCCACGCGAGCCGTGCGATCGGACTTCGACTGCTTGCGCACCGCGAGTCCGAACTCCACGTTCTGCCGCACCGTCATGTGCCGGAAGAGCGCGTAGTGCTGGAAGACGAACCCGACGCGACGCTCCTGCACGCTCTTGGGCGTGAGCTCCACGTCGCCGAGCCAGATCCGGCCTTCGTTCGGGGTCTCGAGCCCGGCGATCATGCGCAGGACCGTGCTCTTCCCCGATCCCGAGGGGCCGAGCAGGGCGGTGATGGCGCCGCCTCGCGCCGTGAACGAGACGTCGCTCACTGCCTCGAACGAGCCGAACCGCTTGGTCAGCTGCTCCACCACGATCGGCGTGCTCATGTCCGTCCCTTCCTTCCTTCGATCCGATGCCGGGCGGTCTCGATCGTGACCAGGAGCACGATCGAGACGGCGGCCAGGGTGAGCGCCACGATGTAGGCCTCCGCGTACAGGCGTTCCTCGATGGCCGTGAAGATGAACAGGGTGGCGGTCTCGGTCTGGCCCTTGATCAATCCGCTCACGATCAGCACCGCACCGATCTCGCCGATCGCCCGGGCCGTGGTGAGCGCGATCCCGTAGAGAAGGCCCCACCGGATGTTCGGCATCGTGACCTTCCGCCACGTCTGCATGATCGAGGCGCCGAGGGTCCGAGCGGCATCCTCCTCGTCCTTGCCGATCTCCTCGAGCACGGGCACGACCTCACGGATCGTGAACGGCACACAGATGAAGATCGTGACGAGCACCATCGAAGGCAGCGCGAAGAGGATCTGGATGCCGCGAGCCTGGAAGAAGGGCTCCAGCCATCCACCCAAGCCGAACAAAATCACGGCCGCGAGCCCCACGGTCACCGGCGAGAGGGCGAACGGCAGGTCGACGAGCGCGTTCAACAACGACTTCCCCAGGAACCGTTGCCGGACGAGCACCCATGCGGTGACGACGCCGAAGAAGGTCGTCACGACGACCGTGATCACCGTGATCACCGCGGTCAGGTAGAAGGCATGGCGCACATCGGGCAGCGCGAAGGTCTCGGCGATCTTTGAGGCGCCGGACTCGAGGGCGGTGTACGCGATGCCGACGAGCGGCAGCAGGAGCAGGATGCCGACGTACAGGATGCACGCCGCGACGATCCCGCCCCGCACGAGGCGCCGGCGACCGCCGCCTGGAAGCGAGACGTCGGGAAGGAGAGAGGGGGTCCTCATTCGTCGTCTTCCTTCCGCTTCAGCAGACGAGCGGTCACCAGCACGAGCACGAACGAGATGCTGAACAGCAGCGTCGCGACGGCCGCAGCCTCGACCGGTCGGAACTGGTTCGCGAGCTGGAAGATGAAGACCGGCGCGGTGAGGGTCTCGCCCGCGCGGTTGCCCGCGACGAGCACGACGCTGCCGAACTCACCGAGGCACCGGGCGAAGGTGAGGAGCGTCCCGCCGAGGATCGCGGGCCGGATCGCGGGCATCACGACCCGTCGGAAGGTCGTCCACCCGTTGGCACCGAGCGTTGCAGCGGCCTCCTCTTCGGCGGTGTCGAGCTCCTGGAGCACGGGCTGCACGCTGCGAACGACGAGGGGCAGCGTGACCACCAGCAGCGCGAGCAGGATGGCGGTCGGGGTGAAGATCACCTGGACGCCGATCCGGTCGAGCGCTCCTCCTATCGGGGAGTTGGGGCCGTAGAGCGCCACCAGCATCACGCCGGTGACGAGGGTGGGGATCGCCAACGGCAGGTCCACCACCGCGGAGAGGACGCGCCGGCCCGGGAACGAGTACCTCACGAGCGCGTAGGCGAGCATCGTGCCCATCACGGCGCTGATCACCGAGGCGAGCGTCGACGTGACCAGGGTGAGCCTGATCGCCGCGGTGGCGCCCGGCACCGCGAGAGCGGTGCGGATACCCTCGAACCCCTCGCCGAAGCCCCTGGTGACCACCGCCACCACCGGGAGCGCCACCATGGCACCGAGGTAGACGATGGCAACGCCGCGCAGCGTGTATCGCCGCAACCGTGCAGCTGACCGCGGAGAGAGCCGGGCCCGGCTGCGTTCGATCGTCTGCGCGGCGCTGCTCATCGTCGTCCTTTCGGTCCCTTCGCGATGGACCGGTCTCGTCAGCCGGCGATCGCCTGGGTGGCGACACCGCTGTCGCCGAACAGCAGGTCGTTCAGCGCATCCCAACCGCCGAACTCGTCGACGTCCCAGAGGTCCTCCATCGGCGGGAACTGGCCCCCGCCCTTCTTCGCCTCGCCGATGTCCGTGGAGCGGAGGAAACCGACCTCGGTGTAGAGCTCCTTCACCTCGGGCGTGTGGAGGAATTCGACGAAGGCCTCGGCCACGTCGCGAACGCAGTGCTTGTCGACGTTCGCGTCGACCACCGCGACGGGGTTCTCGATGAGCACGCTCGACGGCGGGTACACGGCGGGGTTGTCCTCGCCGGCGGCCTGGGCCGTGAGCACCTCGTTCTCATAGGTGATGGCCACGTCGCCGTTGCCCGCCTCGAAGTTCTGGATCGAGTCACGGGCGTTCTTGTCGAAGACGATCACGTTGCCGAGCATGCCCTGCAGCAGCTCGGTCGCGCCGGCTTCGTCACCCTTGGCGACGCCGGCATAGCCATTGAGCGCCGAGCCCCACAACGACACGATGTTCCACCGCGCGCCGCCGCTCGACGCCGGGTCGGGGGTCAGGATCTCGACGCCCTCGGCGGCGAGGTCGTCCCAGTCTTCGAGGCCCTTCGGGTTCCCGGGCCGGACGCCGAAGACTACGACAGAGGTCGAGACCATGCCGCCGTCGGGTGCGTCTTCCCAGTCGTGCGTGATCAGACCCGCATCGGCGATCTGGTCGACGTCAGGGCCGAGCGAGAGCGCGACCACGTCGGCCTCGTAGCCGGCCGTGATGTTCGCGGCTTGCGTCGTCGAGCCCGCATAAGACTCCTGGAAGATCACGTTCTGGTCGTCGTGGTCTTCCTTCCACTGCGAGACGAACTCCGGGATGATCTTGCCGTAGACCTCCCGCGGGGTGCTGTACGCGGCGAAGTTGATCACCGGCGTCTCCGGGGGTGTGCATGGACCGCCCGCGACCGACGATTGGACGTCGCCGCCCGAGTCGGACGAGCATGCCGCGAGGATCGCGACGGGAACGAGCGAGAGCGCGACCGTTCGCGCCCAGCGGGGGGGCGCACCCGCGCGCCGCCGTAAGAGGGAAAACATCCGAGCTCCTTTCGATGACCGGCGATGTGCCGGGGCCTGTCGGGGTGCTCGGCCTCCGGTGGTCCGGTCAACCGAAAGGATCGTTGCGGCCGATCTCGACGCTGCAGATCGGACACCTTCCGAGTGCGACGCCTCCGGGTCTCCGGTCGGCGTGACGGGCACACAACTACCGGGCGCGAACCGCGGTGTCAAGGAGATCCCGCGAACTCCAGCCTCCCCGCAACGAGAATGCAACACGACGGCCGATACCCCTCGGTCCGATGGCCCCTCGTCCGCCGAACGGCCCAGCCGATCGGACGTCGGGCCGATTGCGGGACTCGTTCGGGGTCGGTAGCGTCCGCCGTGCAGCTGACGAGATCGAGGGAGCCGCGGATCTGCGGAGAGACGCCGCGGCAGCGAGGTTGTCCATGGAGATCGGCTGGGGCATCGTCCTCGCGTCGGTGCTCGTGGGGTTCACGGTGGGCCTCACGGGCATGGGCGGAGGCGCACTCATGACCCCGATCCTGCTGATCTTCTTCGGCATCAGCCCCACGGCGGCCGTCTCATCGGATCTCGTGGCCGCGATGGTGATGAAGCCGGTCGGCGGAGGTGTCCACATCCGGCGCAGGACCGTTCGATGGGAGCTCGTTCGGTGGCTCTGCCTCGGATCGATCCCGATGGCCTTCGCCGGCGTTCTCCTGCTGCAGACGGTCGGCGACGCCGAGCGGATCGAGGAGATCACAGAGCTGTTCCTCGGCGCGACCCTCTTGCTCGCTGCCGGGGCGATGATCGTCAAGGCCTGGCTTCAGGGCCGCCGCACCGCCGCGGCCCGCCGATCCGGCGCTGCCGAGGTCGTGTCCGGTTCGCTGCGCGTGAGGGTCGCCGCCACGATCGCGATCGGCATGGTGGGAGGACTCCTGGTCGGACTGACGAGCGTCGGCTCGGGATCGATCGTCATCATCTGCCTGATGCTCCTGTATCCGAGCCTGCGCGGCGCCGAGCTCGTCGGCACCGACCTGGTTCAGGCCGTGCCCCTCGTCACCTCGGCCGCGATCGCCCACATCATCGTCGGCGACTTCGAGCTCGGACTCACCGCGTCGATCCTCGTCGGAGCGATCCCGGCGGTCTGGGTCGGTGCCCGCCTCTCGTCGAAGGCACCCGACGGCGTGATCAGGCCCATCCTCGTGTTCGTCCTGACGGCATCGGCCCTCAAGCTCCTGGGCGTACCCAACTCCACGCTCGGCATCGTGCTGCTCACGGGGTCACTGATCGCGCTTCCCGTCTGGGGCGCCATCGACGCCTCGATGCACACGGAGCGGCGTTGGAGCGATGCCGGGCTCTCCCGCGCGACGTGGGTGAGACGCCAGGCCTGGCTCGCCCCGATCGGTGTCGGGTTCGCCTTCGCGGTCGCCTATTTCGCTCGCATCAGGCCGCAACTCGCTTCGCGCGCCACGAGCGTGGAAGTCGTGGAGGTGCTGCCCTAGTGTTCGAGCGCATCGTGGTCGCGGTCGACGGCTCCCGCGAGGGCGGCAAGACGGTGCCGGTCGCGATCGACCTCGCGCGCAGGTACGAGGCATCGGTCACCGTGGTGCACGTCCGCGAGCACACGAAGTACGAAGGGGCCGACGTCGACCTCGGTCCCGGCGTCCCCGCCGAGGAGCTCGTGGCTGATGTCGTCCGTGCCTTCGACGACGCGGGAGTACCAGCCCGGGGCGAGATCCGGCGCGTGAGCCCGGGGAACACCCCGGAGCAGATCGTCGAGGTTGCCCGCGAGATCGAGGCCGACCTGATCGTGATGGGTACCCGCGGCATGACCGAATGGAAGTCGCTGGTGCTCGGCGGGGTCGCGAACAAGGTCGTGCACCACGCCCCATGCCCCGTCCTACTCGTGCGTTGACGGGCAGTCCGGCCATCTCCGCCGTCGGCCATCGGCCCGCCACAGGAAGTCCATACATCTCGGCCGAAGGTCTCGTTGACCCGACCGTGAGCCGCGGGTAGCCTGGGTCGCAGCAGCTGACCGGACAACCGGAGGCCGCAACGCACAGGGGGAACCGAGTCCCCGCATCGCGTTGCGGCCGTTTTCGTGCCAGGAGAGAGCAGCAGGCATGGCCAAGCGGACCCAGGAGCTCGAACGCGATCTCGAGCAAGAAGCGCAACTGGTCGAGATCGACGGGGAGTTCTGCGTTCCCGTCGAAGCGAACCAGGCTCGATACCTCATCGACTGGGGACCGTTCGAAGCACCCCGCTCCCCCTGGGAGATCGCCAGGAAGCTCCTGCTCTTCCTACCGGCGCTGTTCCTGTTCATCCTCGCGGTCCAGCTGATGAAGGAAGGCGCCGCCGCCGTCGGCCCGCAGATCCAGGGGCAGTTCCCGTTCGCCAACGGCGTCTCGACACTCGGTGCCGGCTGGCTCGGGGCGTACTTCGTGCTGTCGGGGTCGCCGGTCGCGGCCACGGCGATCAGCTTGTTCGGCGCCGGCACCCTCACGAAGCTGCAGGCCTTCACGATGTTGTCCGGGTCGCGACTCGGCGCGTCCTTCATCGTGCTGCTCGCCGGGTTCCTCTACGCGACGAAGCAAGCGAGGTTGCGGGCGGTGGCCGGGGCTTCCGCCGCCGGGCTCGCGAAGGAACGCAGCGACTCGATCGGCATCGGCATCCAGGCGATGACGATGACCGCGATCGTCTACCTGCCCGGAATGCTGATCGGCTACGCGATCATCCGCGCCGGCTGGCTCGACGGATTCACGATGCACGCATCGGGACAGATCGACGCGATCCTGAGCAGGCTCTGGGGACCCATCGTCGACGTCGTCGCCTCGAACGTGCCGGGGTGGTCGTTGTTCCTGATCGGGCTCGGCGTGATCCTCGTCTCGTTCAACCTGATCGACCGCGTGCTGCCGCACATCAGCAGCGACGCCACCGCCTCGAAGCGAGCAGCCTGGCTCAAACATCCGTGGACGATGTTCTTCCTCGGATGCGTCGTCGCGACGCTGACGCTTTCGGTTTCGGTCGCGCTCACCGTGCTGGTGCCGCTCGCCGCGAAGGGCCTCATCAAGCGCGAGGAAGCGCTCCCGTACATCATGGGCGCCAACATCACGACCCTCGCCGACACGCTCGTCGTCGCGATGCTGCAGCCCACGGCGGGCGCGGCCCAGGTCGTCCTCGCGGAGGCGATCGGCGTGACGATCGTCTCGCTGTTCATCCTCGCCTTCGTGTACAAACCGGTGCAACGCTCCGTGCTGCGGCTCGACGACTACCTCGTGTCGAGCAACGCGCGGCTGGCGGCCTTCGTGGGAACGCTCTTCCTGATGCCGATCGTGCTCCTCGCGACCGGCTTCTTCTACACGACCTGAGGATCGAGGCGGCCCGGGGGCCCGACGTAGACTCCGACCGTGAGCGACGACACGACCACCGATGCGGACGTCCCGCAGTCCTCGGCCGACGAGCAACTGGCCGCGCTCGACCTCTCCGAGGAGGAGCGGTTGGTGCTCGCCAGGGTCGCCGACATCGTGCGGCGCATCAACTACGGAACCGTCGTGCTGGTGATCCAGGACGGCAAGGTCGTGCAGGTCGAGATGGCCGAGAAGTTCAGGCTGCGGTGAGCGCTGCGAGGATGGCACGCCGATGAGCGATGTGATCACGACCGAGGTAACCCCGACCGCCGCGCCGGACGACCGGGGGCCGAAGATCGGCGTCCGCGACCTCGTCAAGACACGGCGCTCGACGCGCGGCTCGATCGTGACAGCGGTCGATCACGTGTCGTTCGACGTGCGCATCGGGGAGTTCGTGTGCCTGCTCGGCCCGTCGGGGTGCGGGAAGACCTCGATCATCAACATCCTGGCCGGCCTCGACGAACCATCGTCGGGGAAGGTGTTGCTCGATGGACGGCCGATCGCCGGACCCGGGCCCGATCGCGCCGTGCTGTTCCAGGAGCCGGCGCTGTTCCCATGGCTCTCCGTCGCGGGCAACGTCGAGCTCGCCTTGAAGCTCACCGGCACCCCCTCGGCGGAACGCGCCGCCCGTGCCCGAACGTGGCTCACCAACGTCGGTCTCGGCTCGTTCGCCGACGTGCAGCCCCACGAGCTCTCGGCGGGCATGCGGCAGCGTGCCCAACTCGCGCGAGCCCTCGCGACCGATCCCGATGTGCTGCTCGGCGATGAACCGTTCGGCGCGCTCGACGCTCAGGCCCGTGAGCTGCTGCAGGACGAGGTGCAACGGGTCTTGCTCGAGCGTGAGGGCCCGAAGACGTTCTTTTTCGTCACGCACAACGTCCGGGAAGCGGCCCTGCTCGCCGACCGCGTGCTGGTGATGTCCGCGGCCCCCGGACGACTGCTCGAGGAGGTGCGTATCGGCGCACCGCGACCCCGTCAGCTCGACGACGTGCTGGTGGCACGCGTCGTCTCCGACGTGCACGAGCTGTTGATGCGCGAGGTTGCCCGCGCCAGGGCAGAGGGCAGCGACCGGCCGATCGTGCAGGAGGTCGACGAGCGATGAGCGCCGCGACGGCGCCCGCGACAACCGAGAGGATCGGAACACGCCGCATCGCGCATGAGATCGGACCGCCACTCGCCGGCGTGGCGGGACTGGTCGCGGTCTGGGCCCTGATCGCCGCCCTCACGACGACCGACGGCGTGCCCTCGCCGCTCGATGCCTGGCGAGCCTTCCTCGAAGGCGTGCGGGACGGCACGATCCCCGACGCGACGGTGAAGACGATGATCCGGCTCGTGTTCTCGTTCATCGTCGCCGTGACGATCGGCACGATGCTGGGCGTCGGGCTGGCCCTGAACGAGTTCGCACGCCGATCCGTGCGGCCGCTCGTCGTGGCACTGCAGATCGTGCCGTTCGTCGCGTGGGTGCCGATCGCCGTGATCTGGTTCGGTGCCACGGAACGCGCCGTGGTCTTCGTGACGATCGTCGGCTCGTTCCCGTCGATGACCCTGGCGGCGATGGCGGCGATGCGTCAGGTGCCGCCGATCCTCAAGCGCGCAGGCCGAACGCTCGGGGCGGAGGGTTGGGATCTCTACCGCGACGTGGTGCTGCCCGCGGCCCTGCCCGGATTCATCGCCGGACTGCAGCAGGCCTGGGGCTTCGCCTGGAAAGCGCTGATGGCGGCCGAGCTGATCATCGCGGCCGTGGGCGTGGCGGGGCTCGGCCACCTGCTAGCCGAGGAAGGGGAGACCGGCGACGTCGCCGCCCTGGCCGCCGTCGTGGCGGTGATCGCCGTGATCGGCGTCCTCGTCGAGTACCTGGTCTTCAACCGGCTCGACCAGCGCGTGCGCCGACGCCGGGGGCTCCTGCTCGAGGGCTGAACGTCCCGATCGATCGCGTTCAACGATCCTCGTAGACGGCGACGAAGCGCCGGTAGTTGTTCGCGACCTGCTTCGAGGCCTCATCGCGCGGCATCTCGCCCGCGATGTACGCCTCGAGCGGCTTCCACCAGATCGAACGCCCGATCGCGAACCCCTGGTACCCCGGCACCTCCCGAGCCGCCCGCAACCAGGCATCGACCGCCGCGTCGTCGGCCCCGCGCCCGAGCACGACGCAGCCCACGCCCTCGCGGCCCCCCAGCCTGCACTGCTCGGCGATCGCGGCGCACATCGCTGGATCGTCGATGCCTTCGATCTTCCAGATGTCGGGCTCGACACCGGCCTCCTGCAGTTCGGCGATGGCGAGACGCATCAGGTCGGGTCGCAGCTCGGTATCGTAGCGACCGGCGTCGCCGCCGAAGCGCTCGAGCTGGTGCGGTTCGGCAGGCACCACTAGCTCGAAGAGCAGCCGCCGGTCCGTACGGTGGAGCCACTCCGACAGCCCCTTGAGCCTCGCCGCTTGGCGACCGTTCATAGCGCCGTCGCCCTCGGGGTTGTACCGGACGAGCACCTTGGCGAAGGTCGGGTCGAACGACTCGATGTGCGCCGCGAACGCCGAGCCATACTCGAGGTCGAACTCGTCCTGTCCCGACTTCTCGGCCGGCATCGCCAGGATCATGCCGGCCTGCTTCGCGTCACGCGCGACCTGCGAGCCGAACTGCTCATCGACCAACACGCCAGCCGTCGAGGCGTCGATGCCCGCGTCGAGGGCTCGCTCCATGCCCTCGAAGATCAGCCGCTTGGCATCGACGATGCGCTCGGCATCGCGTGGACCAGGCGCCCCCTCGATGCCGAAGAGCTTCTTCTGGAGCGATCCTCGATGGTCGAACGCAAGGATGAACAGCGTGCCCCCGTACCCGAACGTCATCGTCACCTCCTCGTGCGCCGTGCGGGTGTCCG
>DASTBT010000128.1:0-35846 GCA_035711865.1 Actinomycetota bacterium | reverse complement strand
CGTGACGGCGGCTCCGACTCGACCGCGTTCGCCCGGCGCTACGCGCCGGGCGAACGCACGCCCACCTCGTCGAGGTGGGCGTGCACGTCCGCCGGGTCCTGGTACACGCGATACGCGCCGGCGCGCGTGAGCTCGTCATCGCCGTAGCCGCCCGAGAGCAGTCCGATGCCCAGCGCACGGGCTCGCCGGGCCGCGAGCAGGTCCCAGACGCTGTCGCCGACCACGATCGAGTGTTCGATGTCGACGCCGAGCCGCTCGGCTGCAGCGAGGAACAGATCCGGGTCGGGCTTCGCGCGCGCCACCTGGTCGCGCGTGACGACCGGCACTCCCTCTGGGACGCCGAGCATCTCGAACATCGGGCCCGCGCTCTCCGTGTATCCGCTCGTCGCGATGGACCACGGCACCTCGAGCTCGGTCAGCTCGGCGAGCAGCTCGATCGCACCCGGCAGCGGCCGCACCTGGTCGAGGTGCTTCGCGTAGGCCTCGGCGTGGTAGCGACGCAATCGCTCGGCGTCCTCGGTGGTCACCGGCCGTCCGGTCTCGCGGAGCATGGCGTTGGCGAGCAGTCCACCGCTCATGCCGATGCGCCGGTGGATGCGCCACACCGAGAGGTGGATGCCGTCGCGGTCGAGCGCCTCCTGCCACGCGAGCACGTGGTGGTACACGCTGTCCATGAGCGTGCCGTCGAGATCGAAGAGGAATGCCGGGGCCGCCACGCTTCCGACTCTACGGGCAACGCCGGTTGCGCGTTCGGGGCGTCGGTGCGAGGCTGGATCGGCATCCGTGGACGGAGGAGAGAGCCCGCCACCTCCCAAACCGAGGAAAGGGGCAGCGATGCAAGAGCACCCAAACGTCACGCTCGTTCGTGACCTGTTCGCCGCGATGGACCGTGGCGATATGCAGTGGGTCGAGGACCACACCTCCGACGACATCGTGTGGCACACGGGCGGCAACAGCAGGGCTGCCGGCGTCCGGCGCGGCAAGGACGCCGTGCGAGAGTCGATGGCAACGATGGCCGGGGCCGGGACGATGAAGGCCGACGTGCACGCCGTGATCGGCGATGACGACCACACGGTCGTGCTCGGCACCGCCGTCGTCACGGCGCCGAGCGGCAAGAGCGTGGAGTACAACTACGTGAACGTCTTCCACATCGCCGACGGCAAGGTCACCGAGGCCTGGGGTCTGGCCGAGAACGACGCGGAGACCGATCCGATCTGGGACGAGTTCGCGACGTAGCGGCTGACGCTCGCCCGACGGAGCTCCCTCCGACCCCTTCGTTACATCACACGATCCGCACGTCGCACGTCGTCGCCCCCTCGGCGGAGAACTCGAGCATGCGGGCGGCTTCCTCCGTCAGTGCCGAACGGTCGCGCTTCGTGAGCCGGCGTGCGGGCTGGATCGTCAGCGTGGCGTTCTCGCCGTCCCGGCCGATCGACCAGGTGCCGGCGCCCGTTCCGTCGACGAGGAACGTGCTGGTCGGGCGCATCCCCGCCGAGGCCATGATCTCCCTCCGGAGCTCGTCGCTGACGATGCGCGTGCGGTCCGCATGGCCGAGGGTCACGTTGTCGTAGGAGGGCAGGAACCGAGGCGGCGCAGGCGTGTCGGGATCGGGCCGGGGAGCGTCCGGCAGGTCGAACAGCTCTCGGCCGGCCTGGTTGCGATCGATGCGCAGCTCAGGTCGCAGCCGTTCGAAGATCTCCCTCAGGCGGGTGAGGCCGCACCACGCCTGCATGTCCATCACGGTGGCGGGGCCGAACGCGCCGAGGTAGCGACGGACGAGGTCGTCGATCGAGGAGTCATCGACGAGAGATGCACCGAGCCAGCCTTCCATCGTCGCCCACGTGGCGCGCCCTTTTCGGCCCCACACGCCTCGCGGCGGTACCTGCACGAGCGGCACGAGGTACTGGACCGCATATCCCATCGCGTCGGCGTCGGCGTCGGGCCAGCGTTCGGAGAACAGAGCGACGAGCTCGGCCCGGGTGCGCGGCCGTTCCTCGATCGATGCGCGACCCACCGCGATCACCTCGTCGAGGTCGACGCCACGCAGGCGCCGTCCGAACGGGCTGCCGGATCGGAAGGAGCGCTCGAGCACGGTGCTCATGAGCGGACGCAGTCGCAGCGCGTCGCGGGCGGTGATCAGGTGGATCGTCGCCCGCATCATGGACGCCCGCACCGCGTGGCGATCCTCGATCAACGCGCCCAGCTCGGCCGGGTCGAAGCCCTCGAGCCTGGACCACAGCCCGACGTACGGGTCGGGCGGTTCCTGGGCCTGCTGCCCGACGAGGTGCTCGATCGCCTCGGCGACCGGCATCCTTGCTCGCTCGAGCAGCATCTGTCGTGCGAGCAGCGCTCGATTCAACGCCCGTTGGCTCAGCGTCTCGGTCATGCGGGGAGCTCGAGGACGCCGCAGCCGATGCAGCCCGTGAGATCGTCACGCATTCGCGCGAGCTCGGCGATGCCGCTCCGAGCGACCACGTCCCCGATCGACAGCAGGTCGCTCCTGCGCACCGAGTGGGCGACCCCGCTTGACCTCAAGCGCTTGAACTCCATGGCTCGTCCGCCATGGATACCACGCTCCTGGCGTGCCCCGTCGGTTCATCCACGACGACGCGACCTGGAGCGAGATCGACGCCCAGGGTTCGATCGATGGCCTCGTGGGTACGTGTGCAGTGACGACGGCCAGGAGGTGAAGCACGAATGGCGACGAGGAAGCAGACCAGCGCCGCTCGGCGCAACATCCGCAAGGCCGCGGCGGCCGCGAAGCGGAAGCGGACGATCTCGAAGCTCCCCAAGGCCACGAGGCAGGACCTCAGCCGCAACGCGGCAGCCGCACGCCGCCGCGGCGGCAAACCCGGTCGCCGGCTGGAGGACCGCACGCGCGCGCAGCTGTACGAGCAGGCGAAGCGGCGGAACATCGCCGGGCGGTCGTCGATGGGCAAGTCCCAGCTGATCGACGCGCTCCGCTCCGGCTGACCCGGCGGGGAGCACCGAGGGGAATACCCGGCGGCGAGCGAGGTTGGCACGGGGACGATGGAGATCGGCCTCTACACGTTCGCGGAGCTGTACCCGGACCCTCGGACCGGGGAGCTGATCACCCCCGAGCGGCGGATGAAGAACCTCATGGACGAGGTCGGGCTCGCCGACCGGCTCGGTCTCGACGTCTTCGGCATCGGGGAGCATCACCGCCCCGACCTGATCGTCTCCTCGCCGGTCGTCGCGCTGGCCGCGGCCGCCGCTCGCACCGAGCGCATCCGGCTCACCAGCGCGGTCACGGTGCTCTCCTCCGACGACCCGGTGCGCGTGTTCCAGGACTTCGCGACGCTCGACCTGCTCTCGGGAGGCCGCGCCGAGATCATGGCCGGACGGGGTTCGTTCACGGAGTCGTTCCCGCTGTTCGGCTTCGACCTCGAGGACTACGACGAGCTCTTCGACGAGAAGCTGCGCCTGCTGATCGCGCTGCGCGAGGGGGAGCGCATCGCGTGGCAGGGCAGACATCGCGCTCCGCTCGACGGGCGGGTGGGCGTCTATCCCCGTCCCGTGCAGGATCCGCTGCCGATCTGGGTGGCGGTGGGCGGCGCGCCCGAGTCGGCGTTCCGGGCCGGAACGCTCGGCCTGCCGATGGCGATGGCCATCATCGGGGGCATGCCCGAGCGGTTCGCGCCGTTCGTCGAGCTCTTCCGAGACGCGGCGCGCGAGGCGGGCCACGATCCCGCGCCCGCGCTCAGCATCAACTCGCACGGCTACATCGCCGAGACGTCGCAACGGGCGATCGACGAGTCGTTCCCTTACGCCGCCAACATGATGAACAGGATCGGGCGGGAGCGCGGATGGCAGCCGATGACGCGCGAGCAGTACGAGGCGGCCGCGACGCCGCGTGGGGCGAACTTCGTTGGCTCCCCCCAACAGGTGATCGAGAAGATCCTGTTCCAGCATGAGCTCTTCGGGCACGACCGCTTCCTCGTGCAGTTCAGCGTGGGGTCGCTGCCCCACGACAAGCTGATGCGCTCGATCGAGCTGCTGGGCACCGAGGTCGTGCCGGCGGTGGGTGCCGAGCTCGCCCGAAAGACCCCCACGCACGCGGCTCCGCCACCCGCATGAGCCGGCGGTCGCCGGCCGATCGATCCAGCGCCAACGCGCGACGGCGCCGTCGGTACGCCGAGGAGGCCTCGACCTACGACCGGGGCTCGGACGTCACGGAGCGATGGCTGCTCGGGACCGAACATCGGGCGTGGGCGTGCTCACGCGCGACGGGCGACACGCTCGAGGTGGCGATCGGCACCGGCCTGAACCTGCCCCACTATGCGGCCGGCGTCCGCCTCACCGGGCTGGATCTGACGTCGGAGATGTTGGCCGGAGCCAGGTCCCGTGCCGCCGAGCTCGCGCGACCGACCGCGTTCGCCGAAGGCGACGCGCAGGCGCTGCCCTTCGCCGACGGTTCCTTCGACACCGTCGTGTGCACCTACGCCATGTGCAGCGTGCCCGACGAGCGCGCGACGGTCCTCGAGATGAAGCGGGTGCTCAGGCCGGGGGGGAAGCTGATCCTCGTCGATCACATCCGCAGCAGCGTCGCGCCGCTCTACTGGCTCCAACGGCTGCTCGAGCTCGCGCCGACCCGCATGGACGACGAGCTGACGCGGCGGCCTCGCGAGCACGTGGAGGCCGCGGGGTTCCGCATCGAGGAGAGCGACCGGATGCGAGCAGGCGTCGTGGAGCGCCTGGTCGCCCGCACGAGCTGATCGTCATCCATCTTCGGCCGTGGGCGGAATGTTCTGGTTGTGCCGGAACAGGTTCGAAGGGTCGTAGCGGGCCTTGATCGCCCTGAGCCGGTCCCAGGTGCCTCCGGGGTAGGCATCGCGGATCCGCTCCTCGTCCTCGTCGCCGAGGAAGTTCACGTACGCGCCCCGGCTGCCGCCGCGCAGCGTCGACGCGAGGTCCTCCACCCAGTCCTCGTGGCTCCCTGCCTCCTCGGGCGTCTCGAACAGGGCCGCGACGTTGATCATCATCCGGCGAGCTCGATGGGCATAGGCCGTGGCGTCGGCTGGAACCTGCGAGACGGCCCCGCCGAGTACTCGGATCTGGACCGCGGACATCATCGCCGTCGACGATCCGAGGGCGTCGAGGATCGCCTCGCCTTCGGCGTGGCCGAGCCGGTCCACGAACATGTTCCGCACGACGCCGACCGGGTGGTACTCCTCCTCCTCGGGCATGTACATCTCCGGATAGGACATCGGTCGGACCATGTCGGCGATGGGCTCGGCCAGATCCCGGAGCGGAGCCACGGCGGCCGAGCCCGCTTCCGGGTCGCCCGCGAACGTGATCAAGCCGAGGAGGATCGGCTTCCCGTGGTACTCCTCGGGCACGAAGGGCATCGGCGGCGCCGTCATCACGTTGGCGATCGTGGTGAGCTCGTCCGGCGCCCGGTCGGCCTCCTCCAGGAACCCGGCGATCGTCTCGGGCGTCGCCGGCAGGATCAACATGCCCCCGAGGATCGTGCCCACCTCGTGCAACCGGAACCGGAATCGCGTCGCCACGCCGAAGTTACCCCCACCGCCGCGGATCGCCCAGAACAGGTCGGGATGCGACTCCTCGCTCACCTCGAGCACGTCCCCGGCGGCGGTCACCACCTCGGCGGCGAGCAGGTCGTCGATCGTGAGCCCGTACTTCCGCGCGAGGAAGCCGACCCCGCCGCCGAGGGTGATGCCTCCGATCCCGACCGAGCCGGTGTCGCCGAACCCGGTCGCGAGGCCGTGCTCGGCCGCCTGGGCCGTGAATCCCCCAGCGGTGAGCCCGGTCTCGGCCCACGCTGTTCGGCCGTCCACGTCGATGTCGAGGACTCGCATGGACGACAGGTCGACGACGATCGCATCGTCGATCACGCTGTGGCCGGCGATGCTGTGTCCGCCGCTGCGGACGGCGAGCGGAGCGTCGATCTCGCGCGCGAGCGAGACCACGCGTGCCACGTCTGCCGCGTCGGCGACCCTCGCGATCAGCGCCGGTTGCCGGTCCATGCCGCCGTAGAAGAGCGTCCTGGCCCCGTCGTAGGCCTCGTCGTCAGGCGTGATCACGCTGCCGCGCAGGTCAGCGCGGAGACCGGGGACCGAGCTCATCGTGTCGGTGCGTGCCATCGGGATCCTTCCTTCCTTCTTCGTCACCTGGAGTCGTCGTGCCGCGCCTTCAGGTCGGTGTCGTGCCTGCCCTTGAGCAGGTCGGCCTGACGGTCGAAGAACAGCATCCAGCCGCGGAGCGTCGCCTCGTAGCGGCCGGATGGCAGTCCTCCCCCGCGCTGCGTGAACGTCATGCGCGTGCGCCCGTCGCCGAGATCGTCGAGATCGACGGTGCACACCGCGTGGGCGGTCGCGTCACCTGGCTCCTGGTCGGTGATCGTGAGCACGAGGTGTGCCGGCTCGTCGACCTCCCGGTACTCGCCCGAGAACACCATCTCGGAGCCCCCGCCGAGGAGCATCACCGCGCGCCAGGCGCCGCCGGGCCGCACGTCCATCGTGGCGGCGTCGACCGGTACCGAAGAACCGTGTTCGCCGAACCACTGCGCGAATGCCTCGGGCTCCGTCCACGCCCGGAAGACCGCCTCACGTTGCGCGTCGATGATGCGGACGATCGTGAGCCCCTCGTCGTCGTGCTCGGCGGTCAGCACGTGGTCGGGGAGCGGCCCGTCGCTCACGCCTCGCTGCCTCCGCGCTCGTCGGTGTCGTGCCGCGCCTTCAGCTGCTCCTCGACCACGCCGCGGAGCGTGTCGAGGTAGGTGGGCCATCCACCGAGGAAGTCGTCACGGTCCTCGGCGGTCTCGAAGCCGGTCTGGACCATCGTGAGCAGGGTCTTCCCGTCGCGGTCCTCGAACGTCATCGTCATCTCGGTCGTGATCGTGCGGCTCCACTCCGCGATCTGCATCGAGTGCCGGAAGACGAGCCGGTGCGGCCGGTCGACGACGGAGTAGGTCCGCGTCTCGATGTCCGGATCCTGCCCCCGTGGCCCCATCGCGTACACCGACGTGCCGCCGACGCGCACGTCGGTCTCGGTCCGCTGCACCACCCAGTCGGGTCGATCGCCGCCGTGCAGATGGTGCTGCGCGGCCGGATCGACGAAGGCGTCGAAGACCACCTCCGGCGGTGCGTCGAACAGGCGTTCCAGCCTCAGCTCGTGGCTCATCGCTCGTCTCCCTTCCGTTGCTGTCGTTCCACATATGCCTCGAGGCGGTCGAGCCGACGTTCCCACAGCCGTCGGTAGTGATCGATCCAGTCGCTCACCTCGTGCATATCCCCGGGACCCAGCCGGCATTCCCGTCTGCGTCCCTCTTTCGAGGTGGTCACGAGCTTCGCCTCCTCGAGGACGCGGACGTGCTTGAGCACGCCGGGGAGTGAGATGCCGATCGGTTCGGCCAATTCGCCGATGGAGGCGGGGCCGTGTTCGAGGAGCCCGAGGATGTCGCGCCGCGTCGGATCCGCCAGCGCCGAGAAGGTCCGGTCCAGGACCTGAGACTGAACCACGCGGTTAAGTATCGAGCGGAAGGGTCGGAGCGTCAACCAACTGGACGCGGGTTCAGGGCGCGATCAGCCGCTGCAGCAGCTTCTTCGCCTCGTCGGCCCAGAGCACGACGCTCGCGAGCACTGCGCACACCAGCCAATCGCTCAGCGCGAGCGGAGCGGTCTCGAAGGCGCGGTTCAGGAACGGAACCTGCACGACCGCGATCTGCAGGGCGAGGGACGTCGCGACGGCCCCCCAGAGGAGCGGGTTGGTGAACAGGCCGTGGAACGCGCTGACGCGATCGGAGCGGGCGTTGAAGCAGTTGAACAGCTGTGCGAGCACGAGGGTCGTGAAGGCCATCGTGCGCGCTTCAACGATGCCGCCCGACCCTTGCCCGCCGACGATGCCGCCGGGCAGGCGCAGATCGAGGGCCAGCAGCGTGACGGCCGCCATCACCGAGCCGACCCAGATGATGCCGATCCACATCTGCCCGTCGATGATCCGATCGGTGAGTTTCCGGGGAGGGCGGGACATGACGTCGTCGGGCGGCGGGTCGACGCCGAGCGCGAGGGCGGGTGCGGTGTCGGTGAGCAGGTTGATCCACAGGATCTGGGTGGCGAGCAGGGGCACCGCCACGCCCCCGCCCGCATCGAGACCGATCACGCCCGCGAGCATCACGCCGAGGAACATCGTGAGCACCTCCCCGATGTTCGACGACAGCAGGAAGCGAAGGAACCGCCGGATGTTCGAGAAGATCCCGCGGCCCTCTCGCACGGCGGCCACGATCGTGGCGAAGTCGTCGTCGGCGAGGATCATGTCGGCCGCTTCCTTCGTCACGTCGGTGCCGGTGATCCCCATGGCGATGCCGATGTCGGCCGACTTCAAGGCCGGTGCGTCGTTCACGCCGTCGCCGGTCATCGCCACGATCGCGTCCTCCGCTTGGAGCGCGTCGACGATGCGCAGCTTGTGTTCGGGCGCCACCCGGGCGTACACGGACACGTCCCGTACCGCCGCACGCATCCGCTCGTCGTCGAGCTCCTCCAGCTCGACTCCGGTCAGCACCGGGGACCCGGTCTCGAGGATCCCGAGATCGACGGCGATGCGCTGCGCGGTGACGGGATGATCGCCCGTGATCATCATGACTCGGATCCCCGCGGCCGACGCCTCGTCGATGGCGTCGACGGCCTCTTCGCGCGGCGGATCGATGATGCCGACGATGCCGAGGTAGACGAGCCCGCGCTCGACCGACTCGTCTTCGGGTGGCCGCTCGGTGACGGGCAGGGGGCGCCCGGCGACCCCCAGGGTGCGCATCGCGAGGTCGGCCAGGTCGTCGACGGCCGTGAGCACCTCACGCCTGCGGGCGTCGGTGAGCGGGCGGATCTCGCCCGCGGCCCGCTCATCCGTGCAGCGAGCCAGTAGCACGTCGGGCGCGCCCTTGGTGATGACGTCGATGCGGCCTTCGCGCTCGACGTCGGCCTCGAGAGTGCTCATGAGCTTCCGCTCGGAGGAGAAGGGCACCTCGCCGACCCGTCGGAACCGCGACTCACGGCTCTCCTTCAGCCCCTCGATCTTCGCTTCCGCGACCAAGAAGGCCGCGTCGGTCGGGTCGCCCCGGATCGTCCACTCGCCGTCTCGATGGATCAGCTCGGCGTCGTTGGCGAGGCTGCCTGCGCCGAGCACGTACGCGGCCTCGGTGAGCAAGACCGGATCCTCGAGCGTCCGGCCGTCGACACGCAGCTCGCCCTCGGGCCGGTACCCCGCGCCGGTGACGTCGATCGATCCCGACGGCGTGACGATCCTCTCGATCGTCATCTCGCTCTTGGTCAGGGTCCCGGTCTTGTCCGAGCAGATCACCGACGCCGAGCCGAGCGTCTCGACCGACGAGAGCCGCTTCACGATCGCATGCCGGCGGGCCATGCGCTGAACCCCGAGCGCGAGGACGACCGACAGCACGGCCGGCAGACCCTCGGGCACCGCCGCCACGGCGAGCGAGACCCCGACGAGCATGACGTCGACGAGGTCGGATGCACCGTCGATCTCCGACGAGAGCAGGATCGCTCCGACGACCATGATCGCGATGATCACGACCGCGATCCCGAGCACGCGCCCGACGCGGTCGACCTCGCGCTGCAGTGGGGTGCGTTCCTCCTCCGTTCCGGCCAGCAGCCGCGCCACGTTGCCCATCGCCGTGCCCATGCCCGTCGCCGAGACGACGGCCCGCCCGCGCCCGCGCGTGACCGCCGTGCCGCTGTAGACCATGTTCAGCCGGTCGCCCACGCCGACCGGATCCGACAAGGTGGCGACGTCTTTGAGGACGGGCTCGCTCTCGCCCGTCAGGGCCGCCTCCGCGACGGTGAGCGATGAGGCCTCGAGCAGCCGTGCATCGGCGCCGACCGCGTCACCCTCCGACAGCAGCAGTAGATCGCCCACGACGAGGTCCATCGACGGGATGCGAGCCTCCCGCCCGTCGCGCACCACCATCGACGTGGCCGCAGCCATGCGCTGCAACGCGGCGACGGCCTCCTCGGCGCGGGCCTCCTGCACGAAGCCGAGCACGGCGTTGGCCACCACGATCGCGGCGATCACGATCACCTCGAACGGGATGCCCTCCGCACCCTCGACGAACCACGCCACGAGCGAGACGACGATCGCCGCGAGGAGCAGGTAGACCAGGGGATCGGCGAACTGGCCGAGCAGCTTCCGCCACGCCGGCACCGGGCTGGTCGCCTCGAGATGGTTCGGCCCATCGCGTGCGAGCCGGTCCGCGGCCTCGGTCGAGCTCAGGCCCTCACGGGCATCGGTCCCCAGCCCGGCGGCGACATCGTCGGCGTCGCGTCGCCAGGGGTCCGGTTCAGTGATGCTCGGCCTCCGCGGCGTCCGCCTCGGCCTTCGTCCGATGGATCGTGCCGTCGGGATGTTCGGGCGGCGAATACAGCGAGTAGAGCTTCACGTCGCCCTCGCCGATGTTCACCACGTTGTGCCAGACGCCCGCGGGAACGATGAACGCCCAATCGTCGGCCGCCTCGCGCGTCTCGTCGACGGCGTCCTCGGTGCGGCCGAACTCCACCCTCGCCTTCCCCTGCTCCAGGCGAAGGAATTGGTCGAGGTTCCCGTGCCGCTCCCAGCCGATCTCTTCCCCGGGGCCGAGGCGCATCAACGTGAGCTGCGTGTGCTCGCCGGTATACGCCACGGTCCGGAAGTTCGTGTTCTCCAGCGTGACCTTCTCGATGTCGTCGATCCACCCGAGCATGGTCATCCCTCCCGTTCCGTTCGTCGCTTCCATCCTCGCCGGCCGTCTGCGTAGGCGGTGGGCTGCTCGCCCCGCTCAGTGCAGGCCGTACGCCCGCTGCACGTCGAACCGATAGATCACGCGTCCTTCGTCGATCATCGTTCGTCGGAAGTCTTCCTCACCGAGCTCCGCGCCGTACCAGGTGAGCGGACCGGTCGGCTTGCCCTGCATCACTCGGAACAGCTGCAGGCTCTGCTCGGGGACGTCGGGTCCCTCGAGGATCGTCACCGTGGTCTCGAGGGTCAGGTACATGTACGCACGGTCGAAGACGAACAACGTGCATCGAGGATCCCGCCGCAGCCGCTCGGTTCGGACGCGGTCCTGCCGACCGCTGCTCCAGATCTCGCCGTCGACGATCGCGATACCGACGCGAACGGCCTTGGGCACGCCCCCGTCGCCGATCGTGATCATCGCGGCGCCGTGATGTTCCTGCAGGAAGTCGCGCTCCTCGTCGGACAGATCCATCGGCTCCGAGTCTAGGGCGGGGAGGAGGTCCGAGCAGTGCGAGGATCAGCGCTGGGGCAGGGTGATGCTGCCGTCGGTGGCCAGTGGGAAGCCGGCGTTGACCGCCACTTCCCACGGATGCCCGTCGATGTCGACGAAGACGCCCGAGTACCCGCCCCAGAAGGTCTCGGCGGGCTCCCTGACGATGCGGCCGCCCGCAGAGCGGGCTTGCTCGATCACGCGGTCGACCTCGTCGTTCGATCGAACGTTGTGGGCCAGCGTGATGCCACCCCAGCCGCCGGTGTCGGAGACCCCGCTGTCGGCGGCGAGCTGTTCGCGCCCCCAGAGCCCGACGATCGTGCCGCCCGCCTGGAAGAAGACGGTGTCGTCGAGCGCCAGCCCGACCTGCCAGCCGAGGCGTTCGTAGAAGCTGCGGGCGCGCTCGACGTCGGCGACGCCCAGGGTGATCAGGCTCACGCGCTGTTCCACAGCACCACCGTAGTGGCAGCCGCCGACGTGAGACCATGCGCTTCGTGAACGAGGCTCACCATCCACGCATCGTGGCGATCACCGAGGAAGCCCGCGTCACCCCCCTCGAGCTCTTCCTCGATCTCGTCTTCGTGTTCGCCATCACGCAGGTGACGGCGCTCATGGCCGACGACCTCACCGTCCGCGGGCTCGTGCAGGGACTGCTGGTGCTCGGACTGGTGTGGTGGTGCTGGGTCGGCTACGCGTGGCTGGGCGCCGTCGTTCGGGCGGACGAAGGGCTGGGTCGGGTCGCGATGTTCGGAGCGATGGCCGCGGTGTTCGTGCTCGCCATCACGATCCCCGAAGCGTTCCGCGACATCGAGGGCGGCCTGTCGGGTCCGGTGGTCGTGGCCTTCGCCTACCTGGCCGTTCGGGTGCTGCACCTCGTGATCTTCTGGATGGCGGCGAGCGCACAGGGCGACGACGGTCTCCGGAACCAGCTGCTCCGGTTCGCGCCCTCGCTGTTGGGGAGCACGGTGTTGCTCCTGATCGCGTCACAGCTCGAAGGGGCACCGCAGATCTGGGTGTGGGTCGCCGTGCTCGTCGTCGACTACGTCGGCACGATCCTCGGCGGCGCGTCGGGCTGGCGTCTGAACTCGGCCGGGCTCTTCGCGGAGCGCCATGGCCTGATCGTCATCGTCGCGCTCGGGGAGTCGATCGTCGCGATCGGACTGGGCATCGCCCATGAACCGGTCTCGTGGGCGATCATCGTCGCGTCGGTGCTCGGACTCACCGTCTCGGGCTGCCTCTGGTGGGCCTACTTCGACGTGGTCGCGCTCGCCGGCGAACGACTGCTCCGCGCGGCCGACGGAGAGGTGCGTGCCCGCATCGCCCGCGATGCGTACAGCTACCTGCACCTCCCGATGATCGCCGGCATCGTGCTGGGCGCCCTCGGCTTCAAGAAGGTGCTGGAGTACGTCTCGGACACCAGTCATCACACGATCGACGAGCCGCTCGCCCTCGTGCCGCTCGCGGCGATGTACGGGGGCGTCGCCCTCTATCTCTTCGCTCACGTCGCGTTCCGCTTCCGGAACTGGCATCACGTCACCGTGGATCGGCTCGTGGTCGGGCTGCTGCTGCTCGCCCTGATCCCGTTGGCCGCCCGCATCCCGGCCCTCGCGGCGTTCGGTGCCCTGAGCGCGGTGATGGTGGGCATGATCGTCTTCGAGACCATGCACTACTCCGAGTTCCGCGACCGCATCCGCCGCGAGGAGAACGAAGAGGAGCTGCGGCTCGAGGGGTCGTGACGCGCTCTCAGCGCCCGCGCTCGTCATGTTGTCATCGCGATGCTTCCGCATCTCCGATCGAGAGGAGCTCGAAGGCATCGGTCGGTTCGGCCTTCCCCTTCAGTTCGACGGCCCCGAGCGGCACGGCCTCGACGTCGCCGTCGCCCGTCGAGCGCGCTTCCCGCAGGGTCCGCTCCGCGATCGTGATGTGGCCCGGCGTCGACAGCCCCTGCAGACGTGCCGCGACGTTCGTCGTGTCGCCGATCGCCGAGAACGAACGGTGCACGTCGGCGCCGACGTTGCCGATCACGACCGGGCCGGTGTTCACGCCCACGCGGAACCGGGGCCAGTCGTTGGAACCCGCGTGCACCCGTTCGGATGCGTCGCGCATCGCGATCGCGGCCCGGCAGGCGCGCGCCGCGTGGTCGGGCTGGTCGCCCAGGGCGTTGAACATGACCAGGACGGCGTCGCCCGCGAATCGTTCGATGAGCCCGCCCTCGCCGTCGACGAGGGTGGGCACGACCTCGCTCCAATAGGTGTTGAGCATGTCGATGACCTCGGGGGCGGGGCGGCCCTCCGCGAACGAGGTGAAGTGGGCCAGGTCGGCGAAGAGCACGGAAACCTCGCGCTCGTCGCCCCCGAGGTCGGCCAGACGAGGGTCCTCGCTGAGGCGATCGGCGAGTTGGGGGCCGACGTAACGGCGCAGCAGCCCCTCGAGCGTCGACAGCTCCCGGGCGGAGCGCACCAGGACCGCGATCTCGTCGCCCGTGAAGCCCTCGGTTCGCAGGTCCTCGGCCGCCTCGTCGATCGAGCCCTCGGAATCGGCATGGGCGAGCGTCGTCAACGCGCTTGATTGACGCTCGTCGAGACGCTCGAGGGTTCCCTCCAGGTACAGGCTTCGGAACGTTCGCACCAGTGAGCGTTCGGAACGGTACTCGTGGCGCGCGGCGAGCAGGATCGCGGCGAAGGCCCCCGCCATCAGCACATGCCACTCCCACCACGAGAGATGCCAGCCTCGGCTCAGCGCGACCACGAGCAACGCCTCGGCGAGGAGCACGAACGACATCGCGATCACGAGCGGGAGCGGACGCCGCCGGGCACGATAGATGCCCACGTACCGCCATGCCGCGAACGCGTACGCCGCGAAGCCCAGGGGCAGGAGCGCGAGCAGCCACGGGGCACGCTCCGTCTCGAAGACGCGACGCATGAACCCGACCTCGAACAGCGACGCCGCGGTCCATGCGACGACCACGATCAGCAGCCCGATGCGGATCGGCCGTTGCAGCCGCAGCAGCGTCGTCTCGTGCGCCTCGAGGTCGAGCGCGGAGAGCCCCGCGAACCCCGATGCGATCAGCAGCCCCACGGGCGTGGCGAGCGCGAACCCGCCGTTCGGTCCGGCCAGCACGACGCCGGGCGTTGCGAGCGCGTGCAGTGCCAGGAAGCCGGCGCTCGCGAGCAGCACCATGGACACCAGGAACAGCCGAACGTCCCGGCGCTGACGAGCCGCCTCGCTCACGAGCGCTCCCAGGACGACGTTCACGACGGCGACCCCCGACACCAGCCAGAAGTGTGACGGGTGGTGCTCCCATCGCAGGTCGAGCGAGGGGATCCCGAGGAGCAGCGCCAGTCCGACCAGTGGCGCTGCGAGCGCGATGCCGAGGAGCACGGGGGAGGACGCGACCTGCTCGGGCGGGCGGGACATGAACCCCTTCTTCGTCCCCATCTGTGCGAGCGCTCAACCCATCGGCCGATCCCGGGTACCCGACGGGCGGTCCGACGTAGTAGAACCCACCGGATCGAGCGAGATGGAGGGATCGATGGGCGCGGAACGCTTCCTGACCGAGACGACGTTGTTCCCGGGGCCGTGGTATCGGCGGTCGCCGTACTTCGAGGCCACGGTGCGAGCGGGGTGCAAGGCCTACGACGTGTACAACCACACGCTGCTTCCCGGCTACTACGACGACCCGAACGTCGAGTACGAGCTGCTGCTTTCCGGGGTCGTGGTCTGGGACGTCGGCGCGGAGTGGACGATCGAGGTCAGCGGTCCCGATGCGGACCGCCTGATCGACATGCTGACCTGCCGCGACCTCACGCGATGCGAGGTGAAACAGGCCAAGTACATGTTGGTCACCGCCCACGACGGCGGCATCGTGAACGACCCGGTGCTGCTGCACGTCGATGAGGGGCGCTGGTGGATGCAGTGCGCCGATTCCGACGCCGGCCTGTACGCGCTCGGCGTCGCCACGGGGCTCGGCCTCGACGTGAACGTCTTCCACCCCGACGTGTACCCGATGCAGGTGCAGGGCCCGTCGTCGGCGAAGACGCTCGAGAAGCTCGTCGGCTCCGCGATCTACGAGCTGCGCTACTACTGGTGCGACCGTTTCGAGATCGACGGCATGCCGGTCGTGATCAGCCGCACCGGCTTCACCGCGGCGCCGGGGTTCGAGGTGAACTGCCTGGACTTCTCCCATGGCGAGGCACTGTGGGAAGCCGTGCTCGCCGCGGGGGAGGAGTTCGGCATCCGCGTGGCCGCGCCGAGCATGGCAAAGCGCATCGAGGCCGGCATGATGAACCTCGGCTCCGACATGACGATCGAGCACAATCCGTTCCAGATCATGGGTCTCGAGCGGCTCGTCGAGGAGCAGCCCCAGGACTACATCGGCAAGGAGGCTCTCGAGCGCATCCGCGTCGAGGGTGTCAGGGACAAGCTCGTGGGCATCGAGCTCGAGGCCGAGGGCGGGCTCGAGATCGACCCCGCCGACTTCTGGCCCGTCTTCCACGACGGGAAGGAGGTCGGTCGCGTCACCGACGCGGTCTGGTCGCCGCGTCTCGAGCGGAGCATCGGCTACGTGTGGGTCCCGATCGAGCTCTCGGATCCCGGCACGCGGCTCGACGTCGAGTCGCAGCACGGCCACCTCGTCGGCACGACCGCCTCGATCCCCTTCGTCGATCCGAGGAAGCAGGTGCCGGCCGCCTCGCTGCGGTGAGGTGTGCGGGCCCCGTCTAGCGTCGGTCCGAGTCCAGCGTGCACACGGCGAGCGTGTAGACCCGCCGCAGCTCCCGGAAGACCTCGGGCTCTGTCGTCGGCGTGGTCTGCCGGTTGACCGCCACCACGACCGAGCGCTGGCCGTTGCGTGACGCGGCGAAGAACTGCGTGTACCCCGCCGTGTTGCCGGTGTGGCCGAACACCGTGCCGCAGCGGGTGCGGTACCGGAAGATCGCGAGCCCGGCAGCGTTGCGTCCGGGTCCCGGCGGCTCCGATGAACCGCCCGGGATGAAGTCGAACTGCTCGGCCCGGGTGGCGGCGCCGAACAGCTCACGCCCCACGTACGCGCGGATGAACCGGTTCTGTTCGAACGGCGTCGACACGATGCCGCCCGATGCCCACGCGTAGCCGGCCGCGAACACCTCGCTCACGTCCTCCGGATCGCCCTGGTCGTCGAAGTCGTACCCGCGGACGTACGGCCGCGGCATCTCGACTCCGCTGGGCAGGCTCGTGTCGCGGAGCCGAAGCGGCCGCAGGACCTCGTCGCGCAGCACGCGTTCGTAGCGATGACCGGTGACGTTCGCCGCCATGAGCGCGACGACGACGTTGTCGGAGTTCGAGTACCGATACTCGGTGCCGGGGTCGAACTCCAGGTCCTCGTCGGCGACGAACCCGAGCAGCCGCCTGGGCTTGACCGGATCGTCGAGGTTAGCGAGCAGGTGGTCCAGGAACGCCTGGCTCATCGAGAAGTCGGGGATCCCGCTCGTGTGGTGCAGAGCCTGGCCGAGGGTGACCTCGCCCCATGCATCGGGAGCCCAGGGAAGCAGCTCGGCGATCGTGTCGTCGAGGGAGAGCAGGCCCCGATCCACCAGCGAGAGAGCAACGCCGCCGCTGTAGGCCTTCGCGGTGCTGGCGATGCGCATGTGCTTCCAGGGTTGCATCGGCGTGCCGGTGCGCACGTTCGCCACGCCCGCGCGGAAGACGCGGAGGTGCGAGCCGCGCTGCACGACGACGATCGCGCCGGGCGGCCCCTCGGGACGTTCGGTGAGGTCGTCGATCGCGCGCTGGAGGGGCCGGTCACCCGGCGGGATCCCCGCGCGAGCGGGGAGGGCTGCGATGATGAGCGCCGCGAGGACGAGCGAGAACAACGAGGCGATCCGTCGGGGGGACATGGCGGGACCCTAGGGCGTCGGTGTGCAGCAGGTCAAATGGTGGGCGACCGATGAGTCTGCTCGCTCCGACGGGTCTGGAAGCTGTCCAGAGGCACCTCGGGCCGATGGGGGACGGGACGGACAGAGGGGAACATGTCGACGAGCACAGAACGGGAAGCGTGGCCGGGCTCCATCGCCGCGGTCACGTTGTTCACGGAGGACCTTGAGGCTTCGAAGCGCTTCCACCAAAAGGTGTTCGATCTCGCCGTCGAGTTCGAGAACCACGACTCCGCCCTCTTCCGGTTCGGAGAGACGCTCGTCAACCCGCTGGCGGTGAGCGGGGCACCCGAGCTGATCGAGCCGGCGACCGGGCGGGCACATCTGGGAGATCGCTCGCTAGCACGCGGGGTCTGAGCCATCTTCGCGAGCCAGGAGCTGTCGGCGATCGGTCGTAGGGTGGAGGGCATGGTTCGCGCGCCCGACGACCTGGAGCTCGGCCTCGAGCAGTATCGGCGCGAGCTGACCGCGTACGCCTACCGCATGCTCGGTTCCGCGTCCGAGACCGAGGACGCCGTGCAGGAGACGATGCTGCGCGCGTGGCGGGCCCACGATGGCTTCGAGGGGCGATCGTCGCTCCGCTCGTGGCTCTACCGCATCGCCACGAACGTCTGTCTCGACATGCTCGGCGGGAAGGAGCGCCGGGCCCGCCCGATGGATCTCGGACCCGCACAGATCGCCGACCTCTCGCTGATGGGCGAGGCGATGCCCGAGGCCACCTGGATCATGCCGATCCCCGACGGACGCGTGATCTCCACCGACGGCGACCCGGCCGAGGTGGCCGAAGCCCGTGAGACGATCCGCCTCGCGTTCATGGCCGCCCTGCAGCACCTGCCCCCGAACCAGCGAGCCGTTCTCGTGCTGCGTGACGTCTTCCGCTGGAAGGCATCGGAGGTCGCGGAGCTGCTCGACACCACGGTCGCGTCGGTCAACAGCGCCCTGCAGCGTGCCCACGCCACCCTCGAAGGCGCCGGCGCCGCAGACGGCGAGTCGCTCCGTCCGCTCGATGACGAACAGCGTTCGCTGCTCGACCGCTACGTCGACGCGTTCGAGCGCTACGACATGGACGCGCTCACGTCGCTGCTTCGCGACGACGCTTCCTGGTCGATGCCTCCCCACCGGCTCTGGCTGCAGACCCACGACGACATCCGCACGTGGTGCCTCGGTCCGGGCATCGCGTGCCGTGGGTCCCGGCTGGTCCCGGTCGAGGCGAACGGCTCGCCGGCGTTCGCTCAGTACAAGCCGGCGCCCGACGGCGGGTTCGAGCCCTGGTCACTTCAGGTCCTGGAGCTCTCAGGCGGCCGGATCTCCGGGATCACGTTCTTCCTCGACACGGCGGAGCTGTTCCCGCTGTTCGGCCAGCCGGAGCGGCTCGAGGCCTGACCGCTCCGCCGGGCCGACGACCGGCAGGAGCTCGACGAGACCCACGAGCGCGAGCAGGTCCTGGAGCTCGCCGCACGCGTTGCGCAGGCGGATCCGTCGCCCCGACCGCAAGGCCGTCAGCTGCAATCTGGCCAACGCCTCGACGGTCGCGGCGTCGGGTCCCTCGAGTGACCTGATGTCGAAGACGACCGGTCCCGCGCCGTCTCGAGCGAGCATCGTTCGTAGCCGCTCGCACAGCGCGGGTATCTCGGCTCGGTCGACGAGCCCGTGCAGCGTGAAGGTGGTGGTCATCCCTGCACCGAAGACCGATCGGCGCGCGAGAACTCATCGCGGGTGGAGCGTGGAGCTACGCCGGCGGGCGTAGACCGGGCCGCTCCCAGGGGCCGATGACGCGACCTCGCGGCCCGACCTACGCTCGATGCATGTCGGCTGAGGATGTGAACCCGCGCGTCCGGCCGGGTGCGCCCACGAGTCTGTGGGTCGACGGCGCGCTCAGCGTGGGCATCGCCGCCTTCATCACGATCGGCACGTACTTCGCGTCGCAAGGTCAGCCCGAACGCCGACCCTTCGACGCCGGAGCGGTCGCGATCCTGCTCGTGTCCGCGGGTGCGCTGACCGCCCGGCGGCGTCATCCGGTCGCGACGTTGGCCGTCGTCTTCGTCGCGACCTTCGCCTACCTCGGCCTCGGGTACGCGCAGGGCCCGGTCTGGCTCCCCCTGATCGTCGCGTACTTCAGCGCCGTGATTCGCGGGAAGGGCATCGTCGCGGCGGGGTTCGCCGTGGCCGGCTTCCTGTTGTTCCCGTGGCTCGACCGTCTGCTGCGGGACCGCCCGGCCCCGTCGCTCGGCGCCCTCGTCGCCCTGGCAGCATGGCTGCTCGTGCTGCTGGGCGCCGCGGAGTTCATCCGCATCCGGCGTGAGCGAGCGGCCGAGGCGCTCCGCGTGCACGAAGAGGAGGCGCGGGCGCGGGCGACCGAGGAGCGGCTGCGCATCGCGCGCGAGCTGCACGATGCGCTGGGTCACCATCTCTCCTTGATCAGCGTGCAGGCTGGAGTGGCGTTGCACGTGAACGAGGAGCTGCCCGAGCCGGTGCGCGGATCGCTCACGGCGATCAAGCAGTCGAGCGGAGAGGCGTTGACCGAGCTCCGGTCGGTGCTCGAGATCCTGCGCCAGCAGGGGGAGCGCGCACCGCGCTCGCCGACCTCGTCGCTGGACCGCATCGAGGACCTGGTCACGCAGGCCGCCGCAGCGGGGATCGAGGTTCGCACCGAGACCGACGGCGATGTGCACCCGCTGCCGTTCGGGGTCGACGTGGCCGCGTTCCGCATCGTGCAGGAGGCGCTCACCAACGTCGCCCGCCACGCGGGGCAGGCGAGCGCGACGGTGCGGCTGGGCTATGGGAACGACGCCCTCACGGTGGAGATCGACGACGATGGGAACGGGACCTCAACGGCCCCGACGCCCGGCTCCGGCAAGGGTGTGGTCGGCATGCGCGAACGCGCCGCGGCGCTGGGCGGCGATCTCGAGGCCGGCCCAAAGCCCGGCGGTGGGTTCCGCGTTCGCGCCAGGCTCCCGCTGGAGGGCGCCCGATGATCACGGTGCTGCTCGCCGACGACCAGGCTCTGGTCCGTGCCGGGTTCCGAGTGCTCCTCGACGCCCAGGACGACATCGAGGTGGTCGGCGAGGCCGACGACGGCGAGGCGGCCGTGCGCAAGGCGTCGGAGCTCACGCCCGACGTGGTGCTGATGGACATCCGCATGCCGGGGGTCGACGGGCTCGAGGCCACCCGACGCATCGTCGCCGACGAGCGTCTCGACCGCACCCGCATCGTGATCCTCACGACCTTCGACCTCGACGAGTACGTCTTCGAAGCCCTGCGGGTGGGCGCGAGCGGATTCCTGCTCAAGGACACCGATCCCGCCGAGCTCGTGCGGGGCGTCCGGGCGATCGCACGCGGCGACGCATCGCTCTCGCCGCGTGTCGCGAAGCAGGTGATCGAGGCGATCGCCGACGGGGGGGAGGCGACCCTGCCGACCGGATCGGCGGCGGATCGTGTGCTCGCGACCGTGATGTTCAGCGATATCGTCTCGTCGACCGAACGTGCGGTGGAAGCCGGCGATCGTGGGTGGCGCGACGTGCTCGACCGACACGACGCGCTGATCCGGCGAGAGCTCGAGATGCATGGAGGCCGCGAGGTCAAGACGACCGGCGACGGGTTCCTGGCGCTGTTCGACGCGCCGGCGCGCGCGATCCGTTGCGCGGTCGCGATCCGCGACGCGCTCGCCTCCGAGGGGGTCCAGGTGCGCATCGGGCTGCACGCCGGCGAGGTCGAGCTGCGGGGCGACGACGTGGGCGGCATCGCCGTGCACATCGGCGCGCGCGTGCTCGGGTCGGCCGAGCCGGGCGATGTGGTCACATCGAGCACCGTGCGGGACCTCGTCGCCGGCTCGGGCATCACCTTCGCCGATCGTGGCGAACACTCGCTGAGGGGCGTGCCGGACCGTTGGCGGCTGTTCGAGGTCACGGACGCGGCGGCGTCATGATCGGCGTGCTGCTCGCCGACGATCAGGCGCTCGTGCGGGCGGGTTTCCGGGCGCTGCTCGACGCCCAGGACGACATCGAGGTCGTCGGCGAGGCGGGCGACGGCGACGAGGCCCTGCGCCGGGCGATCGAGCTCGCACCCGACGTGGTGCTGATGGACATCCGCATGCCGAAGATCGACGGCCTCGCCGCGACCCGGCAGATCGCGTCGGACGATCGTCTCGCCGGCACCAAGGTCGTGATCCTCACGACGTTCGGCCTCGACGAGTACGTCTTCGAGGCGATCCGCTCGGGGGCGAGCGGGTTCCTGGTCAAGGACACCGAGCCGGACGAGTTGATCCAGGCGGTGCGCGTGGTCGCCGGGGGCGACGCCTTGTTGTCGCCGACGGTCACGAGGAGTCTCATCGAAGAGTTCGCCGCGCGCACCAAGGAACCACGCCCGTCGGCTGACCTCGAACGCCTGACCGATCGTGAACGCGAGGTGATGTCGCTCGCTGCCGAAGGTCTGTCGAACGACGAGATCGCGCAGCGGCTGTTCGTGAGCCCGGCGACCGCGAAGACGCATGTGAGCCGGGCGATGGTGAAGCTCGGAGCCCGGGACCGGGCCCAACTCGTGGTCATGGCCTACGAGTCAGGCCTGGTCGCCCCGGGCCGGCGGGCCCGATCCTGATCAGTCGCCCCGCTGCAGCACCCCGAGTCGTTCCCGGTACTCATCGGCCGAGATCTCGCCTCGCGCGAAGCGTTCGCCGAGGATCGCCTCGGCCGAGGGCGGCCCGTGCGAGTGGTCGTGCTGCCGGCGCCATCCTCCGCGGAACGCGAAGATCGCGAAAACGACGACGGCGATCCACAGCAACGGGAAGATCAGGAACCAGGGCCCGCCGCCGGCGTTGCCCCACGTCATCAACATCTCGATGCACCTCCTCCGGTCGGACAGCTCCATGGTGACCTGTCCGATGACCGGCGACGTCGGACGAGCGGGGTGTTCCCACCTACCACCTGGGGAGCAGGTGCCTCGGGCGCTCTCGGCGATGCGCGTCCTTCACGAGCTCGACGACCCCTCCGCCGGGCGCTCCTGCAGGACCCAGCCGTTGCCGTCGGGGTCGTCGAAGAACGCGAACGAGTTCCATCGGCCGCCCTTGCCGTCGATCCACTCCCCGTTCTCGAAGTGGCGAACGGGGCTGATCTCGACCCCTCGCTCCGCGAGCTGGTCGCGGACGGCGTCGATGTCGTCGACGACCAGCTGCACGCCCTGGACGGACCCCGGCTCCGTGTCGATCGTTCCCACGCCGACCATGATCGAGCAGCCCGATCCCGGGGGCGTGAGCTGCACCATGCGGATGTCGTCGCTCGGCGCGTGGTCGAGATCGACGGCGAAGCCGACCTGTTCGCTATAGAAGGCCTTCGCCCGTTCGACGTCGTCGACGGGGATCGGCAGCAGCTCGAGCTTCATGTCCACGATCGCGTTCCTTCCGCGGCTCAGGCCGCGTTCGCAGCGTCCTCCAGGGCCTTGACCTCGATCTTCTGCATCTGCAGCATCGCCTCCATCGCCGCGTTCGCCCGTGCGGGATCGTCGTCACCGAGCAGCTCGCTGAGCCGTTCGGGGATGATCTGCCAGCTCAGGCCGAACCGGTCCTTGAGCCAGCCGCACTGGCTCGGTTCGCCGCCGTCGTCGATGAGCCGGTCCCACAGGCGGTCGACCTCCTCCTGATCCGTGCAGTGCACGTACAGCGAGATCGCCTCCGTGAACGAGAACTCCGGTCCGCCGTTGAGGGCGGTGAACCCCTGGCCCGCGAGCCGGAAGTTGACGGTCATCGCGTCGCCGGCGTTGCGGCCGGGAACGCCTTCCGGGTAACGCGCCACGTCGACGACCTCGGAGTCGTCGAACAACGAGACGTAGAAGCCCGCGGCTTCCTCGGCCTCGGTGTCGAACCAGAGGAACGGGGTGATCTTCTGCTCGATCCGTGACATCGGGTGTCCCTCCCGTCGGTCGGTTTCGAATCTCGTCAGTGACGGGGCTTCAGCGAGGTGTTCAGCAGTTCGTCCAGCTGTTCATAGCCCTCGCTCATGCCGACGGCCATGCCGCCCTCGACCATCGCGTCGCGGGCTTCCACCGACTGGAAGACGCTGTTCGTCCGCACGATCGTGCTTCCGTCGTGGTCTTCGAGCATCAACGTGTCCATGGAGACATGGCCGGGTGCACCCTCGAACTCGAACGTCTGCACCATGCCCTCCGGCGAGGGCTCGCCGTGGAAGACGCCGTGGAACGCGTACTCGTTGCCATCCTGGTCGGTGTGGGTGTACCGCCAGGTCCCGCCGTCTCGCAGGTCGTATCGGTCGACCTTCATCGTGTAGCCGTGCGGCCCGAGCCACTGCGCGAGCAGGTCTGGCTCGGTGAACGCGCGATAGACGAGCTCGCGTGGCGCGTCGAACTCACGCTCGGTCAGGACCTGCGGAACGCCCTGCTCCGCGGTCACCTTCAACTCGCTCATGACGTGCTCCCTCCCGTCGAGGACCCGTTCGTATCCGTGCGGTTGCTCTCTTGCAGAGCCGCGAGCAGCGCGTCGAGACGCTCGTAGCTCTCCTCCCAATATTCCCGATAGGCCGCGAGCCATGCGGTGGCCTCGCGGAGGGGTTCGGCCTCGAGGTGACTGAGGCGCGCCGTCGCCTTGCGGCTCCGCGAGATCAGCCCGGCACGCTCGAGCACCTTGAGGTGGCGGGAGATCGCGGGCTGGGACACCGTGAACGGCGCCGTGAGCTCCGCCACGCTCGCGTCGCCCTCGGTCAGCCGCGTGAGGATGGCACGGCGTGTGGGGTCGGCCAGCGCTCCGAAGACCTGATCGAGCTCGGCCTGCGCCGTCGCCATGTATAACCCCTCTTTTCTAGAACAAGAAGGTTATAAAACGCGTGCCACCGCCTCGTCAACCCCAAGGAGCGATGAACGAAGCCCACCTGCGGGAGATCGAGGGGCCGGGCGGTGCGGCCTACAGGCTCACGCGGGCGGCCTGACGGCTGCGGTACGCGCGCATCTTCGCCTGACTGCCGCAGAGTTCCATCGTGCACCAGGTTCGGGAGCGATTCCTCGAGTGGTCGAAGAAGAGCCAACGGCACCCGTCGTTCGCACAGGTCTTCATGCGGTCCCAGGAGCCGTCGATCTCCGCGCTCGCCATGAGACCCAGGACCCGCTCGATGAATCCCGGTACGCCGTTCGAGGGCGGGAACAACACCTCGGACGAGGCGAAGCTGACGACGAGGGGGTATCGGCGTGCGATCGAGTCGATCGCCGCCACCGCGTCCTCGTCGCCCTCGGTGCCCCGTGATCCGACGAGGTCGCGCACCGCCTCGCGGAACGACACGAGCTCACGCCGCTCGCGCTCCCCGACCCGCGTACGCCACCCTTCCCCTTCGAGCCAGGCCCTCGCCTCTGCGGGCGTGCTGAGGTCGTCGGTGCCCTCCTCGATGTCGAGCGTGTTCACGAACCGGCGGACCAGGTCGAGTTCGCCGGGCGCCTCGCTCGGGTTCTTGACCTCGGTCGTCATGATCGGAGTATCGCTGCCGCGCCGGAGCTCGTCAACCAGTGTTCGACCTTGGCAGGTAACACCTCACGTGTGCGGGAGGGCCCTGTCAACCGGGGGGCCCTGCGCACGCAGGGCCGCGAGGGCCGACCGTCACGCCGGTGACAGGCGCCCGTCGGCGATGCCGATCGTCCGGTCGACCGAGCCGAGGACGGTCGCATCGTGGGTGGCGATCAAGCAGCACCCTCCGATCGTCGTCGCGTCGGTGAGGGTGCGCAGCACGGCGATCGTCCACCCCGCGTCCTGGTGAGCGGTCGGCTCGTCGGCGACGATCAGCGTGGGACCGAGCACGACCGCCCGAGCGACGGCGGTTCGTTGCTGTTCCCCGAGCGAGCTCTCCCGAGGCGACCGCGGCTGGATCGCCGAGAGCCCCAGCCGCTCCAGCAGATCGTCGATGAGATCGCCACGGTCCTCGAGGCTCCCGTCCAGCCGAGCCGGGTACTCGACGTTCTCGCGGATGCTCAGCTCGTCCATCAACCCGAGATGCTGGGGGACGACTGCGACGTCCGACCAGCCGGGTGCGGCGCCACCCGGGCGTCGAACCGTTCCTGAATCGGGCCGTTCCCACCCGGCGGCGATGTTGAGCAGCGTGGTCTTGCCCGAGCCGGACCGACCCACGAGCGCGATCGCCTCGCCCGGACGCGCCTCGAGACCGGCGCCGTCCACCGCACGGACCGCGTCGGCGGAGCTGCCGAAGGTCTTGGTGACCCCGTCGAGCCGAAGCGCCGGGCCGTCGTCGGCGAGCCAGGGTCCGATCGGCTCCACGTCCGAGGGCCATCGCAGGTGGCGATCGAGCTGGTCGGTCGGTTGCACGCCCGAAGGCACCGCGCCGGCGACGGCTCCGTGCTCCAGCTCGAGTCGATGCTCGGCGATCGCCATCACCGACGGATCGTGGGTGGCAAGCACGAACGTGACCCCGCGTGCCGCGAGGGTGGCGATCCGGGAGAGCACCATGTCGGCCGCGTCGGAGTCCAGCTCCGCTGTCGGTTCGTCGGCCACGATCACGGTGGCACCCGACGCGAGCGCCTGGGCCACCGCGGCGCGTTGTTGCTCCCCCCCGGACAGCTGGTCGGGCCGATGCGAGAGCCGGGGAGTGAGACCGAGCTCGTCGGCCGTGCTCAGCACGTCGTGGTCCGTGAGATCGCCGGCGCGCGAGGCCAACCGCAGATGGTCGGCCACGGTGAGGTGGGGGACGAGGTTGTCCGACGGCCGTTGGAACACGTACCCGACCGTCGATCGTCGTGCCCGGCGGCGTGATCGCGACGAGGCTTCCCCGAGCTCCGTGCCGTGGACCCGCACGGAGCCCTCGGTCGGTCGGTCGAGACCGGCGATCAGCCGCAGCAGCGAGGATTTCCCGCTTCCCGAGGGACCGACCACGGCGGAGACGACACCGGCGGGCAGCTCGGCCGACACGTCGCGGAGCGCGCGCACCTCACCCGTGGGTGTCCGATAGGTACGCACGACGGCGTGCAACCGCACGGCGGCGCCGTCATTCGGCAACGCGCATCACCTCCCCGGTCGAGACGTGCCGCGCACCTCGGTCGGCAGCGGTGCCGCCGACGAAGGTGGCGACCGCGAGGAAGAGCCCGGTCGCCACGATCGCCGCGAACGGGAACGCCAGGAGCGGTTGGGGCGGGATCGTGGGCAGGGGGTCGATGCTCGGCACGATCACCCCGGTCGCGATCGCACCTGTGACCGTGCCCACCAGGAGCGATACGAGCAGCAGCGCCCCCAGCTCCAGGATCGACGCGGCCCGCATGGTGGAACGCGCCATCCCCATGCGATCCGAGAGCGTGGTCGCCACCGCACGGCCGCGCTGTCGCGCATGCAGGTACACGACCCCGACGACCAGCAGCAGCACGACGGCCGAGTACCCGAGTACCTGGAGCACCAGGAACGTCTGGACGACCGCATCGATGAACGGGATGTCCTGCACCTCGTCCGCCGTGATCACCAGCAACGGTCGCATGCCGAGATCCCGCAGCCGTGGCTGCACGTCGTCGGGAGGACCGTCGATCCACACCTCACTGGTGGCCCTCGGAACGAGGAGCGGATCGGGGAGGCCGCGGAAGGCGTCGGCGAGGGCGGCTCGATCCACCACGAGGAGCGGTCGTCGATCCGACGACGCTCCGGGGAAGGCCGCCGCCTCCCCCACCACCTGCAGGGGAACGGAGTGGCGCGCGATCTCCATCGTCGTCGGAGCGAGGCCATCGCCGTTCGCGACCACAACGGAGGCGGCGCCGGTTCCGCGCTCGGCCAGCCGTTCCAGGAGCGTGTCGAGCGGCGTGTCGGAGAACGCGTCGTTCCAGGACGCGGCGCCGGCGAACGTCGCCGGGTCGATCGCGAGCAGGTCGAAGCTCGTGTCGGTGTCGTCGAGCGTCCCTGCATCGTGCAGCCTGGTGACGGTGGTGAGCGGGAAGGGGAAGTCGGCCGTGACCTCCGCCGGCCCCTCGACCTGCACCTGCACCTGGCTGCCGACGAACACCTCGGCCTTCGATCGCACGGTGGTCCGCAGCGACGCGACCGTCGCGAGGGCGGCCGTCGCGATCGTGAGGCTGAGGATGCCCGCGACGAGCAGCAGCGATGTCAGGCCCGGAGCCCACCGGAGCCTGCGGATCGCGAGCCACGTCGCGCCGGCGCCGGTGCTGCCACCCACCCGTCGGGACCATGTCAACGCGAGGCGGGCGATCCGGGCGGTCACGATGGCCGCCGCCAAGGCGAGCATCAGCGGGAAGAGGAACACCGCGGGCCGAGGCCGTTCGATCCCTCCGATCTGCTCGACGCCGCCCTGAGCCAGTCGCCTCGCGAGCACCCATGCGGCCGCGAGGGCCGCGAGCTCCCAGGGAACGGCGGCCAACGCCCGTGTCAGTCGGTGCCGATGCTCGTGTCTCGCGACGAACGCGACGCCCGACACGACGCCGACCACGAGCAAGGACGTGACCGTGCCGGCAACGGCGGCGGCCAGTGCCACCGCCCTCGCGGACGGGTCGACCGGGGCGCCGGGCCCGACGGATGCCACCAGCAGGGTCGCCGCGGCGAACCCGATCGCTCCGCCGATCACAGCGGGAAGGGACGTCTCGAGGGCCGTCTTCGCGCCGAACGCGACCGGGCCCCACCCACGGATCGTGAGCACCCCCATCTCGACACGTCGTCCGGCGACCACGAAGATCGCGGCCGCCGCCACTACGGCGAGGGCGATCGCGAGACCGGCGATCAGCAGCACCGTCATCGGGCCCTGGACCGCGGCGATCCGCTGCTCCACCTCTCCCACCACGAGCCCCGCGTTGCCCGAGAAGGTCACGTCGACCGTTCCGTACCGCGTGTACGTCGGCCCGCAGCAACGGAACAGGCCGTACCGAGACCCGTCGGAGCTCATCTCTCGCTCGAGCGAGTCGGTGAACGCCGCGAGCTCGCGAGCCTGCGCCAGGGTCAGCGGGGGATCCGCCCCCACGGGGGCCTGCCACGCGAACGATGCCTTCCGAAGCCCGAGGCGTTCGGAGATGTCGACGAGTTGGTCGTGGTCGGCCAGGATGAACTGTGGTGGGGTCGCGCACGTGATCTCCGGGCACGGGTAGATGTCGAGGTTCCAGTGGCGCCAGTACCCCTGTCGAGGCTGCGTGTACAGGCTGGCGTAGACGCCGTCGACCGAGGCGACCACCTCCCGGCGAGCCGAATGCAGCACGACCTCGTCGTCCAGGCCCACGCCGAGCGGGGTCGCGACGTTGTCGGGCAGCCAGAGACCGGGGCCGTCCGCGCCGGCCAGCACCTGCACATGGTCGAGCGCATCGGTGCCGGCGAAGAGCCGTCCCTCGACGATGCCGCTCGCAGGTGGCACCCCGGTGGCGTCGGTCATCGACACGACGCCGCCGAAGATGGTGACCTGGGACGCTTCGAGCGCCTCGCTGGCGGCGACCTCCTCGGAGAACTCCTTCCCTCGGCGTTCCCATATCGTGCGTCCTCCCGTGTCCGGCGACAGCACCTGATCGCTTGCCCCGTACGCGATGCCCATCCCGTACCTGGTGACCGTCGGATCGGCGATCGCCGAGGCGAGCAGGTCGTTCTGCGACGCAGAGAGGAACAACGGATAGGCCGTGGCGACGACCGACACGAGGAACACACCCACGGCCAGCGCCGCGAACAAGGAGGGGAAGCGCAGCAGCACCGTCGGGGCCGCGCGCCAGACCGGGTTCCCTCGAGGGAGCTCGAGGTGGCCGCGCGCCGCGGTCCCGGCATGGCCGGGGGCCCGGCCGACGTGAGGCATGCAGACATCATGGCGTCCTTCGCTGCGTTCGGCGATGAGTTTCGCGGTCCCAGGCCGTCGTTACGAGGTGACCCGAAACAGGACGACGTGCGGAACGATCACGGATGCATCAGGCGCCCTCGCGTGTGCCTCGCTGGAGCGCCTTCAAGCCCGGGGGTCGTGCCAATCACTGACCCGGCGTCGCGCGGTCGGGGGCGGGACGGCCGTAGCGAGCGATCAACGCGGCTCCCAGGCCCGCAAGCTCGCCGCGCACCTCGTCGGGCGACACGACCTCGACCCGGGCACCGAACGACGCCAGCTCCGACGCGAGCGTGTGCGCAGACCAACTCCTGAGCTGGCATCTGACCCGTCCGTCGCGGCCCGCCTTCCCCACCGTGAAGCGGTTGCCGAACGCGCCCCGCAGCCACCGGACGGCCGCGGGGTCGACGAGCGCGGTGGCCTCGAACCACTCGCGCCGTTCGTCGATGCGGTCCACGATGGTCTTCCACGTCTCGGCGAGGTCGAAGCCCTCGGGGCGCTCGGCGGGTTCGTCGGTGACCTCGACGCCGCGCACGCGGCTGAGGCGGAACGTGCGAAGGCCGGCATCGGTGTCGGCGACCAGGTACCAGACCGACGCCTTGGCCACGAGGCCCAGCGGATGCACCAGTCGCTCGGTCTCGGGACGATCACGGCCCGCGTAGCGCAACCGCACCTGCACGGCATCGACGACCGCGCGCTGCAGCACGTCGAGGTGTTCGGGCTCTGGCCGGCTCGCCCGGTCCCACCTGTCCGGGTCGAGCACCACGGCGGAGGCCGCCGACTCCGCCTCGGCACGCAACGGCTCGGGAAGGGCGCGGACGAGCTTGCGAAGAGCCGCCTTGACCGGTGGCGTCGCCGCTGCCGACGGTCCGGCCACGAGGAACAGGGTCCGCGCCTCGGCGGCCGTCAACCCGCTGAGATCGGTTCGGGCGCCTCCGACGAGCGACCATCCGCCGCCCCGTCCTGCCTGCGAATAGAGGGGGATGCCGGCCATCGCGAGTGCCTCGAGGTCGCGGCGGGCCGTGCGCTCGGAGACCTCGAGCTCCTCGGCGAGCTCGCCCGCGGTGACGCGCCCCCGCGCCTGCAGGACGAGCAAGGCCGCGACGAGACGATCCGCACGCACGGGTTCGAGGTTCTCACAGAAACTGGCCATAGGGTGACCACTTCACCGCAGCATGATCGTTCATGCATCGCGGTTCGGTTCCGTTCCGCATCGAAGAAGGGGGAGATCGAGTGACGTCTGCGATCGAGACGGAAGGGCTCGCGAAGAGCTTCGGCACCACCCGAGCGCTCGGCGGCATCGACATGGTGGCCCGAGAGGGCACCGTGTTCGGGCTGCTGGGGCCGAACGGCGCCGGCAAGACCACGGCGATCCGCGTGTTGTCCACGCTGCTGCGGCCCGACGAGGGGCGGGCGGCGGTCGGCGGGTACGACGTCGCGCGCAACCCCGAGAAGGTGCGCGCCTTGATCGGACTGACCGGACAGTACGCGGCCGTCGACGAGCTCTTGTCCGGGAACGAGAACCTGTTCATGCTCGGACGGTTGCTCGGGGTGCGGCCCCGCGAGGCGCGTAGGCGTGCGACCGAGCTGCTCGAGGCGTTCGATCTCGCCGACGCGGCGACGAAGCTGGTCAAGACGTACTCGGGTGGTATGCGCCGGCGGCTCGACCTCGCGGCGAGCCTCGTCGGTCGGCCCCGCTACCTGTACCTCGACGAGCCGACCACCGGCCTCGATCCACGCAGCCGGTTGGAGCTGTGGGCCATGATCCGCTCGCTCGTCGCCGACGGCACGACCGTGCTCCTCACCACCCAGTACCTCGAGGAGGCCGACCGCCTCGCCGACGAGATCGTCGTCATCGATCATGGCCGCGTGATCGCCGCCGGTACGCCGCAGCAGCTGAAGACCAGGGTCGGCGGGCTCGTCCTGCAGGCCCAACCGGCCGACCAGGCCGATCTGCCCGCGGTCGAAGGCATCCTCTCGAGCTTCGACCGAGAGGGTGACGGCGTCTACAACGACGGGCAGCTCGTGATGGTCCGCATCGACGATCGCTCGGCGATCGGCCAGGCGTTCCGTCGCCTCGACGAAGCCGACATCGCGGTCGACGATCTGTCGCTTCGCCGGCCGAGCCTCGACGAGGTCTTCCTGGCCGTGACCGGGCACGTCGCCGACGGCGACGAGCTCGATGACCGGGCCGGCGTGGACGAGAGCGCTGACGAGAGGAGAAAGGCATGAGCACCGCGACCGTCGATGTCGGGCACGGCAACATGGTCAGCAACACGCTGACGATCGCCCGGCGGAACCTGCTGCACATCAAGGCCACGCCGGAACAGCTCGTGGAGATGTCGATCCAGCCGTTGATGTTCCTCGTGCTGTTCGTCTACGTGTTCGGTGGAGCGATCGCCGGCTCGAGCAAGGAGTACCTCCAGTTCGCGCTGCCCGGCATCCTCGTGCAGTCGGTGGCCTTCCTGCCGTTCACGACGGCGCTCGCGCTGAACACCGACTTCCAGCGGGGGGTGATCGACCGGTTCCGCTCGTTGCCGATGGCTCGATCCTCGGTGATCGGCGGGCGCATCCTCGCCGACGGCGTGCGCATCGTCTGGAGCGTCCTGATCATCACCGGTTTCGCGATGTTGCTCGGATTCCGGTTCGGCGGTGGTGCCGCCGGCGCGGTGGGAGCGCTCGCGCTGGTCACGGCGTTCGGGCTCGCGATGTGCTGGCCGATGGCGTTCATCGGCATCACGGCTCGCACCACGGAGTCGGTGAACACGTGGGGTTTCATGATCATCCTGCCGCTCACGTTCGCGAGCTCGGCGTTCGTACCGGTCGAGACGATGCCGGGGTGGCTGCAGCCGATCGCCAACGCGAACCCGGTCACCGCGGCGATCGATGCCGCGCGAGGCCTGATGCTCGGCGGTCCGGTCGCGCGCCCGGTGATCGAATCGTTGATCTGGCTGGCCGCGATCGTCGCGGTGTTCGCGCCGCTGGCGATCGCCCGTTACCGCCGCCGCGTCTGACCGACGGCCGCCTCGACGGGACCGCCGATACGGTGGCGAGGTGGACAAGCCGCTGAGCGAGGCAACCGTGCGCTCGATGACGTCGGTCGTGCTCGTCGAAGGGATCAGCGACCAGCGCGCGATCGAGGCGCTCGCCGAGCGTCGAGGACGGAACCTCGAGGCCGAAGGGGTGTCGATCGTGTCGATCGGGGGCTCGAAGAACATCACGCGGTTCCTGGAGACGTTCGGCCCTCGGGGTCTCGACGTGCGGCTGGCGGGGCTTTGTGACGCTGCGCAGGAAGCGGACTTCCGGGATGGGCTCGAACGGGTCGGCCTGGGCTCCCGCCTGACGCGCGACGGCATGGAACGACTCGGCTTCTTCGTGTGCGTCGACGACCTCGAGGACGAGCTGATCCGTTCCCTCGGCGTCGCCGCTGTGGAACGGGTGGTCGAGGCGCAGGGAGAGCTCGGCTCGTTCCGCACCTTCCAGCGGCAGGTCGAGTGGCGAGGCCGGAGCGCCGAGGAGCAACTCCGGCGCTTCTTCGGCACTTATCGTGGCCGGAAGATCCGATCCGCTCCGGCCCTCGTCGAAGCCCTGGAACCGGCGAAGGTGCCTCGTCCGCTCGAAGGGGTCCTCGCCCATGTCCGAGGCACCGATGCATGACGTCGCGCGGGGGTCGGAGGTTCCTCAGCGGGCCGGTTCGGTGAACGTCAGGAAGTAGCCGTTGGGGTCCTGCAGACCCATCTCCCGCATGCCCCACTCCCGGTCCTCCGGTCCCCAGGCCGGCTCGATCTCGTGGCGGATGCGCTCGTGGACCTCGTCGACGCTCTCCGGGTGGAAGTACAGCGTGCCCGTGAAGGTGGGAGCCTCGGGCCACGGTGTGTCGCCCCCGAGGAACTGCATGATCACGCCGTCGCGTTCGACCTCGAGCCAGGTCGGGGTGCCTCGGGCGGGTGCCCTGCCTCGAACCTCGAACCCCACCCGTTCGTACCAGGCGATCGTGGCGGCCATGTCCTCGGTCTTCAGCATCACGCTGACGCGACCGTGCGGTGACACGCCCGAACCGTAGCACCCATCTGACCGCCGGGGCACGAAGGCATGTCTCACGTCGCGGCGGGGTAGCGCTTCGGCGAGCACACCACGAACATGGAGCGCAGCGCGGTCGTCGCGCGATGCTCGGGAAGGAGGATACGGACATGCGCAAGGTGGTGCACTTCGAGATCCCGGCCGGCGACGTCGAACGAGCCAAGGACTTCTACGGATCGGTCTTCGGCTGGCAGCTCCAGACGGTGTCGATGGGCGAGTCCGACTACACGATCGTCACGACGACGCCGGTGGACGAGCAGACCCAGCTGCCGACCGAGCCCGGCGCGATCAACGGCGGCTTGTTCGAGCGGTCCGATCGGCTGCCCGCCCCCGTCATCACGGTCGACGTCGACGAGATCGACGGCGCCCTGCAGCAGATCGAAGCCGCCGGCGGCAAGACGGTGACGTCGAGGACCGAGATCCCCGGCATGGGTGCATTCGCGTACTTCGAGGATCCGGAAGGCAACGTGATGGGTTTGTGGGAGACCACCACGACCTGAGGGGGCGGGGCCGGCGCTGCGGGCTCCCTCAGCTCTCGGCGAACTCCAGGATCGCCCGCACGGTGTCGATCGTGTCGGCGTCGCCGGGCGACTTGTCGGGCCGGTAGCCCTTGAGCCGTGCGAATCGCAGGGCCACCCCCCCGGGGTATCGGGGGCTTCGTTGCACCCCGTCGAACGCGATCTCGACCACGAGCTCCGGCCTGACGGAGACGACGATGCCCTCGCGGTGCGTCTCGATGCGCTGCAGCTGCTCGGTCTGCCACGCCAGCGTCTCGTCGGTCATGCCCTTGAACGTCTTCCCGAGCATCACGAACCCGCCGTCGGCGGGGTCTCGAGCGCCGAGGTGAAGGTTGCTGAGCCATCCCTGCCGGCGGCCGTGGCCCCACTCGGCGGCGAGCACGACCAGATCGAGGGTGTGCGCACGCTTGACCTTCAGCCAGCCGGCGCCTCGACGTCCCGCCTCGTACGCGGCGTCGATCGCCTTCACCATCACCCCCTCGTGCCCACGAGCGAGCGCGTCGTCGAAGAAGGACTCGGCTTCTCGGACGTCGTCGGTCACGATCCGGGGCACCCGGAGCGTCTCGGGAAGCCGAGCCTCGAGCGCGGCGAACCGCTCCGATGCCGGCAGGTCGAGCAGATCCTCGCCGTCGACGTGGAGCGCGTCGAACGCGAACCCTCGCAACGGCACCTCGGCGCGAAGGTGCTGGAGATCGCTGCGGGTCCTGCTTCCGAAGCGGCTCATCGTCACGCCGAACGGGTGAGGTCGTCCGTCACCACGGAGGGCGATCGCCTCGGCGTCGAGCACGACCGCCGTGAGGGGCACGTGGCGGATGGCCTCGACGATCTCGGGCACGCGCGGCGTCACGTCGGCGAGGTTCCGGGTGAAGACGCGGATCTCGTCCCCGAGCCGGTGGATCTGGATGCGGGCGCCGTCGAGCTTCCATTCGACCGCAGCGGGGCTGATGCGTTCGAACGCCGCCGGCACGTCGTTCGCCGTCTGGGCGAGCATCGGTTGCACAGGGGTCATCGGCGAGAGCCGGAAGCGTGACAGAGCTCCGCTGCCACCCTCGATCGCGGCGGCGGCCACCTTCCCGAGATCGCCGGCCAGCATCGCCGCACGGCGGACCTCTCGGATCGGCACCGCCGCCCCCTTGGCGACGGCGTCGACCATCACTCCTTCGAGCGCGCCCTGCCGGATCTCCCCTGTGAGCAGGCCCCGCAGGAACCGCTGCTCGGGCTCGGTGGCCCGTGCGAACAGATCGTGGAGCGCCTGGCGCCGGGCGGCCTGGGAGCCCGGGCCAGAGAGAGAGCCCACACGACGCAGGATCGCGTCGACCTCCGCGATGTCGAGGGGTCCCGGGGGCGGGACCGGCGGGGGCACGTCCTTGATCGACGCCCAGCCCACCCCGATCGAGCCGTGCGGGAGCGCGCCCGAGAGGTACGCGACGGCGATGGGGACCTCGGTCGGTGTGAGCGCGGCGAGGCACGAGGCGAGCCGCTCGACCTTCGCCCGTCGCGAACGGGTCGCCGCGACCTCCGCCGAGGCGCGGCAGATCTCCTCGAGCTGCATGCGGCTAGGGTCTCTCGTTCGCTTCGGGTTGACGAGCTAACGCTGTTAGCCTACGATGAGGCTAACGATGTTAGCTGACGAGTGGCAACGAACGAGAGGAGCGGTGGAAATGAGACCGAGGAACGAAATCAGGAGCGAGACCCAGATGGAAGCGACCGCCGACCAGGTCTGGAAGGTGCTCAGCGACTTCGGGGCCTACCGGGAGTGGAACCCCGCCTTCGTGTCCGTCGAGGGCGAGGCCGAGGAGGGCGCGAGGCTCGACATCCGTTTCAAGCTGAAGGGCGACCGGTCGATCCGGATGCGCCCGACCGTCCTCCTAGCCGAACCGGGACGCGAGCTGCGATGGGTCGGGCAGCTGTTCGTGCCGGGCCTGTTCGACGGCGAGCATCGGTTCGAGATCCACGAGGAAGCGCCCGGCCGCGTGCGGTTCGTGCAGGCAGAGCGCTTCCGGGGACTGCTGGTGCCCTTCCTCAGGCGCTTGATCGAGGTGGACACGGCCGCCATGTTCGAGCGGGTGAACGCCGCCCTGGTCGAGCGGGTCGAGGCGATCGGGAGCCGCATGTGACGGCCCACAGCGTCGAGGCCGTCGAGTCGGGGCGCCGCCGTCAGCTCGTCGACGCCGCCCTCGACATCCTCGAGGCGGAAGGCCCCGACGGGCTGACGATGCGCTCGCTCGCGGAGCGGGTCGGCATACGTGCGCCGTCGCTCTACAAGCACGTCGCAGACAAGGACGAGCTGACGGCTCTGCTGATCGCCGAGGCC